>NZ_CP066369.1:3623959-3941105 GCF_016406305.1 Shewanella putrefaciens | reverse complement strand
ATATTGACTACTTAGTCGCTGCCGACATCACCAAAGCCCTGCGCCATGTGGATGATGAACCCAAAAATCCGCTGGCGTTGATGTCACTCGCCCAGGCCTATAGCGCGGGTGGTAAGTATGGCGATGCGGTGCAGACCTTAGACAAGTTGCTTGCGCTGGTGGGTGAGGATGCTGAAGTGCTCGGCGCTAAGGCCAATGCCCTCTATTACCGCGATGGCCGCCAAATCACGGCAGAGACCCAAGCACTGATTGCACAGATCTTGGCGTTTGCGCCCTTTGAGCCGCAGACCCGCATGTTGCAGGCCACCGATGCGTATCTCCATGGGCGCTACTTGGAGGCCATAGACCATTGGCAGGCATTACTGTCACAGCCAAGTGTAGAGATTAATCGTGAGGCCATTTTAAACGCCATCGGCAAGGCCCAAAGCAAATTGAATGAAAGTGGATATTAATCAAGTCGCTAGCCATTTTCAGGCATGTAGGAACGATAACGATATAAATAAAAACGTCGGTATAAAACCGATAGATGGAGGATGTTGTGAGTGAAAATATAGAGAGACGGAGGTTCCTTAAAAGCGCTGGTATGTGCTCTTTGATGTTAACACCTTTAGCGGGTTGTTCGGTCAAAGAGGATGCTGACAGCGCCCATAAGCCCCATTACGTCATGGTGTTTGACCAAAATAAATGTGTCGGGTGTGGCGATTGTAAAACCGCCTGTAACCAAGCAAACAACTTACCCGCGGGTGTTTCTCGGGTGATCCTTGAGCAGCAAAGCGGCCGTGTTGAGGGGCAGGCTTGCCCACACTGCGGCAAGATGAGTTGCGACTGTGAACGTAAGTTTGTGCGGGTTTCCTGCCAGCAGTGTAAAAATGCTCCCTGTGTCACGGTTTGTCCAACGGGCGCGGCGCACCGCGATGCGAAAACCGGCATTGTGACTATGGATGCAAGCAAGTGCGCTGGCTGTAAATACTGCATCGGTGCTTGTCCCTACAACGCCCGCTACATCAACAGTGATACGGATGTGGCCGATAACTGCGATTTCTGTCTAAACAGCAAGTTAGCCAAGGGTGAATTACCCGCCTGTGTGCAGAGCTGTAAGTACGATGCACTGATTTTTGGCGATGCCAACGATCCTCAGTCCTATGTCAGTAAGTTATTGGCGGTAAAAGACTCAGTGCGGATTAAGCCGCAGTTTGGTACTGAGCCGAGCTTACGTTACATACCAATCGTCAAACTGGGAGTGTAAATATGGATACCAGTATGGAATTTACCTTAGGGCTTTCCCAAGGCGTTGCTTGGCCTTGGCCGATTGCGGTGTATTTGTTTTTTGCGGGGATCTCGGGTGGGGCCTTAACCATTGCGCTGGGGCTACGTTTTTACCTAGGTCAGGTTGAAAATACCGCCTTCTTAAAAGCCGCGACCCTGTTGTCCTTTGTCACCATTAGCTTAGGGATGTTATGTCTGGTGCTCGATTTGACTAACCCCTTATTCTTCTGGCGAATTTTGGTGTTCTATAACTTAAATTCTGTGATGTCGATTGGTGTTATTGCGCTGTCGGTGTATATCCCGTTAGTGGCAGTCGTGGCGCTTTTAGCCCTCGAAAAAGAGCTGATGGCCATCCCACAATTGAAGTTCTTAGCGCCAATTATTGCCAAGCTAAAAGGCTTTAGACGCCCAATGGAAGCGCTCGCGTTAGTGCTGGCGTTATCTGTGTGTGCTTACACTGGCTTCTTGATTTCAGCGCTGATCCGCTTCCCGCTGATCAACACCTCGGTACTCCCAGCATTGTTTATTGCCTCGGGGCTTTCTGCAGGTGGCGCCTCGGCCAAAATGCTGGCGGTGTGGTTATTTAAAGAACCCCTGCACAGCGGCGAAATGAAGATACTGCATGGCGCCGAGTGGCCAATTATGTTCGCCGAAGCCATGTTTATTTTCATGATCGCAACCGCGTTATTAACCGGTAATGCGGGTGGCCAATTTGCCTTTGCCGCCTTCCATGAAGGTGTGTGGGCAAGCGTATTCTGGATTGGTGTGGTGGGTATCGGCTTTGGTGCGCCACTGCTACTTAACTTCGCCACGGGTAAGCATTTTAGCCATTCGGCCAAAGCGTTTTATATGTCAGGAATGTGCGCGGTAGTAGGCATGATGTGTCTGCGACTCTTCATCCTGTTAGCGGGCCAAAATTACGCGATTTAACAAGGTAATAAGGCCATCGGCCTTTGATAAACCATTTCTTATCAACCCTCGTCACAAGAGGTCTGTCCCTGCAAGGTGCCTTGGCGAGGCGTTGATATTTTTCAAAGGAGTAACAGCATGAGAAAGTTCTTTGGGTTGTTATTACTCGCGCCCTTGTTATTGGGATGCAATAAGAGTGAAGCGACCGATCACCAACATAAGGCCGAGATGATCCACGAGCATGATCGTTGTCATTTGTGCGGCATGGTAATTAATAAATACCCAGGACCAAAGGGACAAGTTCACCTTAAGGCGGAGAAAATGGTGCCTAAGTTTTGCTCTAGTCGCGATATGTTCAACTTTGCCCTGCAGCCTGAAAACAAAAGACAAATTGATTACATGATGGTGCACGATGCCGCAGCGACCGATTGGGATCAGCCAGACGATGGCGCCTTTATCGATGCCGCTAGCGCTTTTTATGTTTATGGCACCAGTAAAAAAGCCGTGATGGGGCCAGCAGTGGCACCTTTTAGTACCAAAGCCGCCGCCGAAGCCTTTGCCAAGGAATACGGTGGACGGGTACTGCGCTTTGACGATATCACCCTCGAATTACTGGCCGGCGATAAGTAGGCGATTGATCATGCTGCGTTTATTGCTCCTTTGTTGGCTCTGCACCTTATCCCTTATCGGGGTGGCGCAGGAGTTAAGGGTTAAAGATACGGCTTCTTTGACTAAAGCATTGGCGCAGGCGCAGGACGGTGACACCTTAGTACTCGATACCGCGGTATATGAGGGTAATTTCAGTGTTACCCGCTCCATTCATATTAAGGGCGAAGCAGGGGCGACCCTCGATGCCCAGCGCCAAGGTAGCGCCTTAACCATTGCCGCTCCTAAGGTCATTGTCGAAGGGCTCAATATCCGCCATTGGGGGCGGGATCTTTACTACCACGATGCGGGGATCTTGTTACAGCAAGGGGCGGATCGGGCCGTTATCAAAGGTAACCGACTGATAGGAGAGGGCTTTGGTATTTATGGTGAGCATCTAGATTCCCCCGTTATCACTGATAATAGCATCAGTGGTAATGGTGCTATTTATGTTCTAGACCGGGGTGATGGCATCTATCTTAAGCGGGCCAACTCCCCGCGCATTGCTCGAAATCAGCTGATATTGGTGCGCGATGGTGTTTATTTAGAGTCGGTCAATCAGAGCAAAGTGTTCGAAAATCATTTCACTAAGCTGCAATACGGCATCCATTACATGTATACCCGAGCCGATGAAGCGTGGCATAACCAAGCCATTGCCGTCGATGGCGGTTACGCTTTAATGAATTCCAAGGAGATTTATCTGCACCACAACAAGGTCACACAGGCACGTGACTTTGGGATCTTGCTTAATATTACGGATTCGTCCCATGTACAGGCCAATGTTGCCAGTCAAATACATCACCCCGAGGGAACGATAGAGCTTGGCAATGAGGGGAAAGGGATCTTTATTTACGCGGCCCAGAATAATCGCATTCAAGACAATGAGTTTAGCCATAGCGATACCGGGATCAGTATGGCCATGGGAGGGGAGCAAAATCGGCTGTGGCACAATCGCATCATGGCTAACCAAACCCAAGTTAAATACGTTGGCGATACCTCCTTAGAATGGAGTGAACAGGGACAGGGCAATTACTGGTCCGAATATAGCGGTTGGGATATGGATGGCGATGGCATAGGCGATGTTGCCCATAGGCCTAACGACAGTTTAGATAAGTTATTTTGGCTCTACCCCGAGGCCAAATTATTAATGGATAGCCCAGTAGTATTACTGCTGCGCTGGGTTGAGCGGCAGTTTCAGCCGCAAACAGCGACGGGTATTAGTGACAGTTTTCCGCTGGTGGGTATTGCACCATTGTCGCCGATTGATGGAGGTTTTTAATGGCATATCAGGCAGTTACTATTCCCGATTTTAGATCTAAGTCCCATGTCGATATTGCCGTGATGGCAAAGGATATCAGTAAACACTACGGCAAGTTTAAGGCATTAACGGACATCCATTTTGACCTACAAGCGGGTCAAACTCTGGCATTATTGGGTCATAACGGTGCGGGTAAATCGACCTTACTTAAGTTGATCTTAGGGTTAATTCGCCCTTCGACCGGCCAGATCCTTGTGCAGGGGCAAGATGTGAGTGCCAAGCAGGCAAAAGGACGGCTATCTATAGGTTACTTGCCTGAAAATGTGAGTTTTTATGACAATATGACCGCCCTTGAGCTACTGGGGTATTTTGCTAAACTCAAGGGCGTTCACCCGGGGATGGTAAGGCAATTATTGCTGGAGTTTGGCTTGGATGCGGCCAAGGATAAGCGACTGAGCACTTTTTCCAAGGGAATGCGCCAACGCCTCGCCTTAGCCCAGGCCATACTCGCAAAGCCTAAGGTATTACTGCTAGATGAGCCCACGGTTGGGCTGGACCCCATTGCTTCAGGATTTTTATATCAAAAAATGGCGCAACTTAAGGCGCAGGGCTGTGCCATTATGGTTTGCACCCATGAATTAGCATTAGTGCAGGATCAAATGGATCGCGCCTTGATCTTAGGTCAGGGAAAGATGTTAGCTTCGGGGAATTTAACCGCCTTAAGGGCGGCAACCGCACTGCCGTTGCAAATGCGTTTACCTAGCCTATCCACGGCGCAGCGGCAACAGCTCTTGAGTGACGAATTTTTATCTCCCTTTGTTATCGATTCCACGCTTCAAGGCGTGCGCCTCAATGTTCCCGTTGCCGCTAAATCTGCGGTGATCACTCAATTACAGCGCGGCATTCACACCGATGAATTTTCCGTGGAGATGCCCAATTTACAGGATATTTTTCATTGCTATATGGCGAAGTTACCTAACGTATCCGCAGCTATGTCCGCCGATAGTCTCAATCCACCAATCTGTGAGCGGGAGCGAGTCGCATGAAGTCCGTTGATGTGTTACCTGATGTGTTACCTGATGTGTTATTTGAGGTAAGGCCGCTAACGACCCTAGGGTTAATTTTCACTATTGCCGCCAAGGAGTTTAAGGATAACCTGCGCAATCGTTGGCTGCTGATGATGAGTGGCATACTGCTATTGCTGTCCCTTTGTGTGAGTTTTATGGGCAGCGCCGTCTCAGGCCATTTAGTGATGTTAGATCCTGCTCAGCTCATCTCAAGTTTAGTGACCTTAAGTGTATTTATCTTGCCCCTAGGGGCGATTCTACTGAGTTACGATAGCTTTGTGGGGGAGAAGGAGTCGGGCACTTTGCTGTTGTTACTCACCTATCCATTAGCACCTTGGCATATTGTCTGCGGTAAGTTTTTAGGTCACGGCGGCGTGATGGCCGTGGCCTGCTTTTTAGGTTTTGGTATTACCTGTGGCTTACTGCTGTTTTTAGGGGCAACTGACGCGAACATTCCGCTATTAATGGGGTTTATCCACTTGATCTGTAGCAGTATTTTGCTGAGCCTCATTTTTGTGTTGATCGGTTATTGGGTCAGTTTAGCTGTGCAAGAAAAGGCCAAAGCCCTTGGTATTTTGCTACTGCTGTGGTTTGTATTAGTGCTGGTTTACGACCTTGTGCTGCTAACGGCATTAGTGGGGCTGGCCGATAGTCTTAATCGTGAATGGTTTAATGTGGTGATTTTACTTAATCCAACTGACTTATTTAGGGCATTAAATTTGCTCGCCAATCCTGCGGAAAATTTAGCCGCTAAAAGTAGCCTTGCCCTCGTGGCTCAAACAGGGCTAAGCCTGCCATTAATGTACGCCATCTTAACGGCTTGGGTTGGGATATTGCTGCTAGGTTGTACGGGATATTTTAAACGAATCGAAGTTTAACACCAGCTAAATTAGTGTAATTTTGTGCTTATTAAACAATAACTAAAGTGAGTATAGGGTCACAGTCTTCCATGTTGTTAAAAGGTAAAATAAGCCATCTTGATTAGGTGATTGCATATCATCGTTTTCATGGGAAATATCTATGCCACACTATGGTTGCTTGTTGCTAAGGTAATCATTCCCTATCAGTTTTGGCTGAGTTTTTGAGCGTTCAACATGCATAAAATAACCTCCTACTTAATGTTAGATGGGCAGGCAAAACAATTGGTCGACCGTGTCAATGGCACATCGATTGGTTTAACCTTTTCAGAATATGCTGTGTTAGTGCTGTTGTTATCCTCCCCCGATGCGATTTTCACTAAGGAAGAATTGCTTGAAGTGGGTTGGCCAGATAGGGTGGTTGCGCCCACCTCTTTAACCCAGTGCATCAGTACTCTACGTAAGAAATTAGAGCCTTATACCGAGGTGCAACTCAAGACGGTGGCGCGTCGCGGTTATCAGTTACACGTTTCCGAACAGTCCCATGTAAAAATGTTGGCGATTAACGATGCCGATGCGATCCGCGATGCGATTGTGGGTGTCTCTGCTTGGACTAAAGTGGCTGGTATTGCCCTGCTAGCGATTATTTTGGGGATCATTTGGTATGCCAGTGACCACCATGCGGTGGTTAAGCATGCGGCTAAATGGCACGCCGATAAATTTATTAGTTTGAACATAGGTGGCACCTTAGGCTCGGCGCAGTTGCTTTATATCGGCGATGAAGAGCATTTACATCCTTCATGGTGGCAAAAGCATTTAGCGCCAGAGGGGAATCATCTCGATAACTTTAAATATTTCAGTGCCTTTGCTACGACCGACGGCAAAAATTATTCTATGGCTGTTTGTCCTGAATTGGACTCTGACGCTTGTACGGGCGAGGGCATCATTAATATTACGGCGATAGATGCGAGACCCGCGGGATTGAATATGGCGGAATTTATTCCGCTCAGTAAAAAAATGGAGCAGCGCATCCGCTATAACCGTATTGTCCTGCCCGTGGACGATAAGGGTAAGGGGGAATTGCTTGAGCATAACTACCATGCGGATATTTACTTCCCCGTAGCGGGTGAGCTTTTGGTGCGCACCGATTTGAGTATGTCTTTGGTTTATGAAGGGGAAAATAAAGGCAAGTTCTATTCAACCTCCTGCATTACCGATCAGGACTGTATCACTACTCCCATAAAGTACACTGTGCGGGGGGAATTTGAACAATATCAAACCACAATTAATGAACTACAAGTTGATGTCTTCCACGTAAAAGTAGTACAAAAAGAGTTAACTAAGCCAGATGAGGTGAGCCCGTCGGCGATGCATTTTTACCGTGAGATCCGCAAACATGATATCCGCGATGAGGACTTATTCTACTATCGGATTTATCAAAACCAACATACTGCGGTGTGGATAGTGCCTCAAATGGGACACTTGCTCGCTTGGACACAGTACACCCAGATTAAGCTGTAAATGCAGCGATTCAATCTATCTAAGCCGGCCACAGCGTCGGCTTTTTTGCGCTTGTAATCTAACCGATTGAGCCATCAACCACAGGATTTTTGCTGAGTATGAGGCATAAATATCTGCCCTTGGGATAGCGTGAACAGATTAGATATTTGCTCTAATAGGTATTAGACTGCTTACCCATTAATTGAACCGAATCACCCCTTTGATTCCCTTCGTATTAATCAATACCACCATAAATACAATAAAAACGAGGAACTCTCTATGACGGACCGCCTGATCCCCGCGCTGCTATTGTCTACAACTGTGCTGGCAGGACTCACTGCTTGTGGTGATAACAGTCAAGACAATACGGCAAAAACCAGCGATACCGCCCCAAAGACGGAAGCCGTCGTGGCCCAAATGCCGATTGGCATTAATGTCGCCGCTATGACTGCCACGGTAAAACCCGGCGATGATTTTTATGCCTATGCCAACGGCGAGTGGATGAAAACCACTGAAATCCCAGCCGATCGCTCAAGCACTGGGGCATTTTTAGTCGCGTTCCAAGAGACTGAAAAACATAAGACTAGCCTGATTGCCGAGTTGGTTAAGGCCGAACATGCGACTGGCAGCGACGCCGCCCGTATTGCCAACTTCTACAAGGCTTACACAGATACCGCCGCCATTGATGCCGCGGGGATGAAACCCGCCGAGGCCGATTTAGCCCGTTATGAGGCCATTGCGAGCAAACAAGATCTGTCTGCGGTATTAGGCCAAAACCTGCGCGCCGATGTTGACCCGCTTAATGCGACTGATTTTTATACTGAAAACCTGTTTGGGATTTTCGTCACCCAAGGCCTAGCGACACCGGGCGAAGTCTTACCCTATTTTTTACAGGGGGGTTTAGGGCTACCGGAGCGCGAATATTACCTATCCGCCGATCCTAAAATGGTTGAGATCCGCACCGCTTACCGTGCTTATATTGAAGCCCTACTCAAGGATGCGGGCATAAGTGATGCCGCTACACGCGCCGATCGTATTTTTGCCCTTGAGCATAAGATAGCGAGCGCCCACACCAGCCGTGCAGACAGTGAAGATTTTACTAAAGCCGCGGCAGTTTGGAGCCGTGCCGACTTTGATGCTAAGGCACCGGGTATCGATTGGACCGCCTTTTTAGGGGCTGCGCAGCTCAGTGAACAACCTAAATTTGCCGCTTACCATGGCGCGGCGATGACAGGACTCTCGGCCCTAGTGGCATCTGAGCCCTTAGATGCATGGAAAGATTGGTTAGTGTTCCATCATATCAATAGCCATGCCGATGTGTTGCCATCGACTATCGACAATACGGCGTTTGCCTTTAATGGCACTAAGCTGTCTGGTACGCCAGAGCAGCGTAGCCGCGATAAGCGTGCCTTAGCTGCGCTCGATGAATACCTAGGTGATGCCGTAGGCCAAGCCTATGCCGAGCAATATTTCCCTGCTTCGGCCAAGGCGGAAGTGAGCACTATGGTGGACAATATTGTGCTTGCCTTTGGTAAACGAGTTGCCGCCCTCGATTGGATGGACCCCGCCACTAAAAAAGAAGCCCTCGCCAAAGTAAACACTATGGCCGTTGGCGTGGGTTATCCCGATAAGTGGCGCAATTACGATGCCTATACTGTTTCGCCAACCAATGCCTACGCTAATGCCATCAATGGTGAAAAAGTAGAGTACAGCCACCAGTTAGCCAAGATTGGTAATCCAATGGATAAGGGCGAGTGGTGGATGACGCCGCAAGTGGTTAACGCGGTCAACTTGCCCGTGCAGAATGCGCTTAACTTCCCCGCGGGGATTTTACAGCCGCCATTCTTCGATGCTAAGGCCGATGCCGCCTATAACTATGGTGCGATTGGCGCCGTGATTGGCCATGAGATCAGCCATAGCTTCGATAACAATGGCGCGGCCTTTGACTCGACGGGCGCGATGCGTAACTGGTGGACTCCAGCGGATTTTGCCCAGTTTGCCAAACAAGGTGAGGCACTGGCGAAGCAGTTTGATACCTATGCACCCTTCCCCGATCTGCATGTGAATGGCAAGCTGACCTTAGGTGAAAATATTGCCGACGTGGCAGGTTTAGCCGCCGCCTATGATGCCTACCACGCCTCCCTTCAAGGGAAAGATGCCCCAGTGATTGGCGGTTTTACGGGCGATCAACGCTTCTTTATCGGCTTTGCGCAAACTTGGGCAACAAAGATGCGTGATGAAGCCCTGCGTGCCCGCGTCGCCACCGATGGCCATGCACCTGGCATGTACCGCGCGCTAACGGTGCGTAACTTAGATGCCTGGTACACAGCATTCAATGTGAAGCCTGGCGACAAGCTGTATTTAGCGCCAGAGGATCGCGTTAAGATCTGGTAAGTTTATTGGGTTGATTTGAAAGCAAGGGGAACGCTAGCGTTCCCCTTTTTCATTAACGATTTTGCAGGCGGTTATAATCCAGCCAACCGCTTTCTATCGGGTGATTGTCGAAAAAGATCTGATTGAGTTCGTCACTAAAGGCCCAAAACTTCGGATCAGTACGGCGTACACCCACCATATCTAACAGTGCCTCATAGTCTTTCTCGGTTTGCATTTGCTCTACTGTCGCCACGACGTTAGGCAAATCCTGTTCTTTCACTCGCCAAAATGCCTCAGGATAACTGCCCAATAAGCCATGCACTAAAGTGACATCATCTTTAGCGGGTTCGCGGTTACTGGCCTCATTAAAGAGACTCGAAATATTACGATGGGCGCTATTGCGAACTAAGGTAAAAACTTCAGCTTTACCCGCTTTTTCAGGCTCGACCATGATCATCGTCAGCTCAGGTAACAGGGTCGCTTGCGTACCTTTTAATCGACCTAATGCCTGTAACAGCGCCTTGCTGTTGGCTTGCAAGTGACTGTTTTCTATTTGATATCGATTCGGCTGAACCTTAGCGACCTTCTGCCCGAGTTTTTGATACAGTTCGCCCTTGAGGTCGTCGCTATAGTAGAGCACGCCCGTTGGCTGATTAAAGGTGTTGATATCCCCCGCGATAAACGCCGTGAGCTGAGTGCCAGCCCCTTGATACCAATCACTAAATTGTTTGCGTCTTTCCTCCTGCGGTAACAAGGTCAGGAAATTTGATTCCCCCTCCATGCGTAAAAAATCCATATATAAGCGAGTTAATAGCTGGTGGCCGTAGTTACCATACACATCGAAACCCGCGACCAGTAAATAGTGGATACGCTCCAGTAAGGCGTAATCGATAATCCAAGCGGTTTTGGGCGGTTCGCCGACTAAGCCTTTGACTACAGTGGCATTATCGAAGTGGCGAAACACTGTCAGGCTAGCATTGTCATTGTTGTCGTCGCCATCCCAGAGACCGTCGATAGTGAGGTGTTGGCCGTTTTTGAACTTCTCGTTCAAGAACTGATTACGCGCCCGCATATACTTGCCTTGCTTGGCGGCATATTTTACCCAAGTTACGGCGAGTGCCGTACTTTCCTCCTCCGCTGGCATACGTAGGTTTTCAATTTGGGATTGGTAGAAGGTCCTAAAATCCGTGTCGTCCATATAATCTGGGGTAACAAAGTACACCCAGAATCTGTCGTTAATCACATTGAGCGCCACCTGACCACGGCACACTGGGCCTTTGATAAAGCCCATAATGGTGTCTTGAGCGCGGGTCAGCATAAAGCGATAGCGTGCGCCGGCAGGAATTTGAATAAAGGCTTCTAAGGGATTGGCTGCAATGCTCGGCTGGTAGCTCGGCAGCTGAGTCACTGAGTAATCCGCATCGATAAACCATTGCTGCCAGTCATGTAGCAAGCCAGAATTTAAGGCGTAGGGGATGTGGGTTTTGTCGACTATGGTTGCCCGATAAGGTCGAAAACGGTAATACACACGTTCCACCTTTGGATCGTCGAAGGGACGACGGGAGGCGATAATATCCAGCGCTTGCCCCGGCGGCGTCCTCGAACGGACTAATTCGAAAAATAGAGGTTGGGCGTTCGGCTGATTTAAAGATTCAAAATATAAGTGGAAGGCAAACAAATGCTCGTAGATGTAGCGTGCGCTTAATTGGCTTTTTAAACTGTCGCCGTTTAAGAATTGCTCCCAATGGGTGATTTCCGTTATAAATTCAGGGGCAAGTGATGGCGCGAACGGCAATGGCGCACCTTGTTCGAGCCAATGCATCAACACTTGATGTTCATTCGCATTCAGTGCTGGCAAGCCGTAGGGCATACCCGCAAACGGTTGGCTTTGCTCGTATTTGTCCATTTCCTCTAGGTTGGCGCATTGCTGAACTCTGTCTAGGCTGAAATCAAAACGCTTATCTAAAATCTTATCTTCAGGCAGGGGATGCATTTGCTTAAGCGTGAGCATTCTGGCCAATACTGAGGCTTGGGTATTGGCTTCTGGGGTTTGATCGCGCTCGTTTAGCATGGGGTAAAATCCGCGTTGACGCCAAGCTTCTGGGGTAAAGGCATCGACAAATAAGCGATTAGGTGTGGCAGCGACTAAGCGTGTGCCTTGATAGACTTTTTCTTTACTCGCCCCGCGTTCTATGCCTTCGCTTGAGGTCATTTTGAGCTGGCAGGGGGCATCATAGCAGGCATGGCATACCACGCAGCGGCTATTGAGAATTGGCTCAACTTGTGTGTGCACAAACTCGGCCTGTTGAATAAATTGGCCGTTAAGCTGCGCATTCTCGACGCGCTTTTGCGGTGAGCTAGTGCCAAACAGCGCATTGAAATCAATTTGCGCTACGCTGGCACATCCCGTCACCAACAGCACTGTGGTCAATAACAGCTTTTTCCATATTCTTTTTATCGCGTCCATTCACGACTCCTTGATTCGCCACCCAACAGCGTTAGCCATTTAGCTCACTGATAAGCATCACTTTAACAGAAGAGTATATGGGATCTAAAATTTGCAGCCTGATTTTATCCTAGGACGTGCTTAACTTATGCCGCTGAGTTTTGGCGACGGACGCGGAACTTAGGTAAGATAGCGACCATAAAAGTGTGCCAGTGATGGCTGTGTTAATCGCTCAAGTCATGGTTGTAGTAATACCCATGTGGCAATCACAATGTGGCAATAACAAAAGGATCAAGTATGACAGCTGATAACCGCTATTTTTACGAGCCGAGCAAAGGCCATGGTCTCGCTCATGATCCGCTTAATGCTATTGTCGCCCCAAGACCCATAGGTTGGATTTCATCCCGCAATGCACTGGGGCAGCGTAATCTTGCCCCTTACAGCTTTTTCAATTGTTTCAACTACAAACCGCCCATCATCGGCTTTGCCAGCACAGGCTGGAAAGATAGTGTCGCCAATATTGTCGAAACAGGCGAATTTGTGTGGAACCTCACCACTCGCGGCTTAGCTGATAAAATGAATCAAACCTCCGCCATGCTGCCACGCGGTCAAGATGAGTTTAGCTTTGCCGGACTCACGGCTAAAGCAGGCACCATTGTTAAGGCAGACTTAGTGGCTGAAAGCCCAGTGAACTTCGAATGCAAATTGTCCCAATGCATCCAGTTAACAGCCGCTAATGGCGACAAGATCGATACTTGGTTAGTGTTAGGTGAAGTGGTTGCCGTGCATATTGCCAAGCATTTACTCGACAGCGAAGGCGTGTATCAAACCGCCCTCGCCGAACCAGTACTGCGAGCTGGCGGCCCATCGGCGTACTATGGGATCTCCGAAGATCAAAGGTTTGATTTGAATAGACCACAAGTGTAGGAGTCGGTGCTCAAACTTCGTTTGAGTTTTTAATTCAAATCAAAGTCGTGGGGCTTCACCCCACACCCGACCAAGGAGGACTGCTCGTCCTATCCTCCTTGGATTCTCCAAGACGCCCCTAGCGAAGTTACATGCATTTGTTAGTGGTCTCATACTCCAATAAAAATTGCCTAACGGCTCAGATGGGACATCCCTGTCCCCCCGAGCCTGCGCCATCATCCATGATGTCGCCACGGCATTTTTATCTGCGTATTTCGACAACTTCGCAGGGGAAGGTGAACTTTTGTTGCTTTAGTGTTGGCCGCGAAACTTAAAAGAGTACTGCAGGTTCAAAAAAGATATATGTAACATCTTTGTTGCGAGTTATTCTGTAAATGGTGATACATTATTTGTTTATCTTACCTAACGGTAAGAATGTATAACCGAATTAGGTGGTTTAGCTCCTGAGGTAGCAGCACAGCCTCATTTGAGGGGTTATGCAGCACAAAATACTTAAAGTGCAAATTATAAATATTCCCCCTTATTTTGTTGTAGACTTTTGTTGTTTATGAGGGAGTTGTAGTATTTTTAATGTTGTTAATTTATAAAGGGATGCAGTGAAATAATGAATGAAGAAATAAAGAGTGGAAGCAGAGTATCTAAAAGTTTTTTTACGGTTTTAAAAACACTTAGGGAAATGGTTTCTATATTTACCTGGTTGTGTATCTTTTCAGAAGTTTTTATTTTTGATATAGGGGTGGCTTTAGTTTCTAAATATCCAATTTTTCAATTCGTATTTGATTATAACGTACTGTTGTTACTTGGTAGTGTAGCAGTTACATGGCTTGCATTTGGATCTAAAATCTTATTGAAGACATTTGGATATATAGCATTTTATCCATTCATTTTGTCACTATGGACAATGCCTAGGTTTCTTTTTAAAAATTGGGCTGTTGTGATCGCTTTCTCCCCAGCAATATATCAGTCATTAAAAACATTCAAACGAAGCTTTATCGTTTTTGTGGTAATTATTATTTGTGTTTTCTTGGTTTGTCTGGCTCCGCTAGACTATTATGTAGTTCATATAAGCATGGTGGCTGTTGCTATTTATTTAGTAAGTCACTTTATCAGTAGGTTAAGATCCGCATATTCTTCACCATCAATTTTTACTATTCTAAAAGATGCTGTTAGAGAAATATGGGAATATCAAAAGGACAGTATTATTAAAGAAAAGCCTAGTGAAAATACTGATTCAGAAGATTATAAAAGGAAGTTTGGCGAGTCACTGCTCCATACGTATATGTTGTCGACATGTATGCATTTTTCAATAGTGAAACTTCAAGAAGTTATGGATAGTAGAAAAATGGATCTATATTTTTTTAGTTCACTTATATGGACTTTTTTCGTTTCTGTAATTTCATTTGGTGTTTTTTATTATGGATTGTTCAGAATTGACAAGACGAATTTTGTTAATGTAGATAATGCGAGTTTAATCGACTTTATTGGGTTTAGCTTTAATACATTAATGACTTCTAGCATTTCAACTATAGTGGCTGCTTCTGGAATTGCTAGATCTGTTACTTTTGTTCAATTGTTTACATCTGTTTTATTAATAATTTTGCTTGTATTTATCATTCTAACGAGTGTTAGAGAAAGGTGTAAAGAATATTTAAATAATTTGATTTCAGAGCTTAGAGAGTCAAGTGATAAGTCTAAATCTTATATTGAATTAAATTATGAATTAACTGCAGAAGCTATCGAGCATCTCTTATTTAAGCATAATGAAGCTGTTATGAAATTACTTTTGGGAGTACGATATGGCAAGGTCGATGCAGAGAGAATAATTGAACAATTTAAAAATTTAGAAAAAAAGATTGAAACAGAAGATGAAATTAAAGTAAAGCCGTTAGAGTAGAGTCATTATAAAAATCTTAGTGAACGCAGTATCAGAAAGAGCGAGCAGATATATATTAATGCTACGATTTCCTGTTTTTTATTAAGTAATCCACGGTTGCCAAAGAACGGATAGGCATACATTTGATGTTAAAGATTACACCCTCCCCTTGGAGTTGCCGCAGGGCATTTGCGTTCGTTGCGTGAGCGAGGCATGGATGCCGAGATAGCGTCAGTCGAATCAGGGATGAGCGTCTGACGCGATAGCATAAGGACGCTAAATGCCCAAGGGGCTTTCAACTCCGTTGGGGGACGTCTTGGAGCATCCAAGGAGGATAGGACGAGCAGTCCTCCTTGGTCGGGTGTGGGGTGAAGCCCCACGACGTTGACTTTGATTTGAATGAAATCTAATTTGCGGCAAGACATTGTTTACTCAATAAATAAATTGTCAGGATAGTTAAATAGCTAAGGAGAGGCTGATGCCTTTTGAATTATCGGAAGAACAATTAGTCCTAACTGAACAAGAGTTGGGTGCAACATTGCCACGCGAATATCGTGAAGCGATGAAATTGGATAATGGTGGCGAAGCCGTTACAGCAGAAGATGATTGGGAGTTGTATCCGATTAAAGATACTTCTGATAGAAAACGAATTTCCCGCACTTGCAATCATATCCTTTATGAAACTGAGTTGTGCAAAGGGTTTCACCATTTCCCCGATAATGCGGTCGCGATTGCGGGCAATGGGTTAGGCGACCAAATGGTTTTTATCAAGGAATCAGGCCGGATTTTGGACACTGTGTATTTGTGGCTTCATGAAACGGGTGAGCTTCAACAATTGGCCGCTTCATTTAATGGAATTGAAAAGCTGTAAATACTAATAACAGTATGATTAAATATAAATTTTTAACACGATAGCTACAGATAACACAGATCCCCTGCGAAGTTGCCGCGGGGCGTTGGAGTAAATTGCAAAAGATCGGACAGGCATAACTCTTTTTTGCTTTTAAATCAGAGTCAAGATCAAAGTCAAAGTCGTGGGGCTTCACCCCCTGATTTTTTAATCAAGAGTCGACCAAAAGGGGAAAAGCGCCTGTTCCTCTTTTGCCTCTTTTTTAACAAGAGTCCTTGTCGAACAACGTCCTTGTTTAACTGCCAGTTCGCCATCCATGGCTCTCGTTCGTAACGCTGCTACGCAGCACTCACCCTAGCGAAGTTACATGCATTGGTTAGTGGCTTCGTGCTTATTCGAAAATAGCTAACGCTTCCGATAGCTACGCTTTACATCCATGTAAAGCACTCCAGTTCGGCAGTCCCTGCCTCTCGTTCATAAGCGCGAAAATCACCGATTTTCATTCGCCCCTTCCCCGAAAGTTACGCAGACGTCCTATCTGCGTCACGCGCAATCCTTTCAATGAAGAGTCTTCTAAGCCCTTCAGCAACTTCGCAGGGGGAGGTGAACTCCTGTCGCTTTTGTGTTGAAAGTTTTGCTATTTACTAAAGTTCCATTTTTGTTTTGGGATCTAGGCATCGAACCGCTGAAGGTTATTTGACTATCAACGTCGCCTAGCCCCCTGACTCATACGACCCATTTCTCTCACCGTGCCTCGTTGACGCGCACTTTGTGCTCGCTGCAAGCTTTGATGGTCTCTCGTCTGTGTAGCCGAAGAACCATAGTTCTGCATAGTTGCAGAACGGTCCGCTGACGTCTGCGGGCGATACTCTGGTGTAATTACTTGATGATGTTCGGTTTCCTGACGCATTTTATCCCGTTGAGCATCGGTTAATGGTTGGCCTTTTTCATGCTGCAAGCCAATAGTGTCGAGTCGCTGAATAGATTCCTGAGGCTTCCATTGCCCCTGATTTCTGTCTTGCCATTTACCGTCTTGCAGGCGTGATACATTACCATTTTTGTCTGCATAAACATTGTTATCACGGGTACTGCTGGCCTTAGCTCTTTGCATATCACGTTGAACTACCGCAGGGTCGGCATTACGCGCCCGATTGTTGGCACGGTTATACAAGTTTACTTGACCTAATTGGTTGGCCCGCAAATTGTTGTTGCTGATGTGGTGATCTATCTTGTTGCGGTTGCCGATATTAATACTGTTGCCAATATTGATATCGCCGTTATTGATAAACACTGGGGGTCTATAACCACCGCCACCGTACCAGCCCGATCCATAGTTTCCCCAATGCTCGCTCCACCCTATCCCAACAGTAAAGAAGCCATTACTCCAACTCACGCCGAAGTTCCATCCTGTCCATGGATTGTAACCGACATGGAATCCCCATGTTGGGGGTCTTGGGTAGTAACCTGCGCCCCAGTAAGGCGTGTAATACCAACCTGTGCCGTATATGGGAACACCATAATAGGGGAACGACCACATATAACCTGGAGTATAACCAACGTAGACCACCTCAGGTGTAGAGTCATAAATTTGCACATAAGTGGTGTTATACACGGGTGAGCTAGGGGGAATTTTAGCTATTTCATCACTTGGCACTTTATCGGCCACTTTCCATGGTCCCTTGGCAGAGCTTGACTCATACCAGACACCGTTATCGACCGCATAGTAATGTTTGTCGATCAGCAATACTTGGGCTGCTGTGTTAACCGCATAGGATATTTGAGTGCCTGGAATGGCTTCAAATTTGGGTTCACCGTCATACTCGACCGTTAAGCTGGCATTACTGCGCTTAATGGCCGCCGTTTGAGGAATTTGCGCGTCATACATAGCATCTTGTGCTTCGTCTGTGCCCGCTACCGACACGCGTAAACCGCCAATATCGGAATCAGGTGGGATTTCCTTGAAACTGTCTGGTAGATGATCGGCGCGTACAAATGCCCATGGGCCTGATTTTGAGTTTGATTTAAACCAACGTCCCGATAGTAAGATGTACATTTCATTCTTACTCACATCTCTTAACCAAGGGGTTTCGGTGTTTGTTACATAGAGTAGTTTGCCGCCAGTCAGTGATTGCCAATTTGGTTTACCTGTGGTCGAGATTAACTCTGTCGGTTCGGTGGCCACCACAATTTCTGGAATCGTCGCGGGTTTGGCATCACTGGTTTTTGGGGCTATTTTAACCAGTTCGGCTGGTGGCTGGGTGGTAATAGTCCATGGTCCCATAGGGTCTTTAGCCTGATACCAGAGCGCACCAGAGCTTAAATACACAGCACCAGATTTTTTATCGCGTGCAACGGCAAACGGAGTGTTGAGTACGCGCTCAAACTGGCTGTTTTCAATATCGGTAAACTTAGGCTTTCCATCAAACAGCAGTAATACTGCTAGCTGTTCTTTAAACACTATTTTTGGCGCATCATGTTTAAGGTTTTCTAAACTTTGTTGGCTTTGCTCTGCTGTTTCTAAGCTGGCAGACAGTCGAGACATTGAGATATCGAAACTGGTTTTGGCTAATTGTTGGTCGACTATTTCAGTAAAGCGTGCTTCGTCTTTCTCGTCTGAATCCGGCCAAGTGACTTTAGTCACTTTGACATTATGTACTAAGGCACTGTCTTCATCGCCGTTGGTATCAATTTTTGCACTAAACCAAAATGCACCAAATATCGGTTCTGAATTATCTTTTAATTCAAGTGACATCGCAGCGCGTCCTTGCAGCAAATTCCCGATCAGGCTTTCAGGCTGAGGTTGGTACACTATGATAGTGCCACTCGGGGTGGTGATCTCCTGCGGCCAAGTATTGGCAAATGTCGATGTTGTACAAAAAAATAAAATAATGAATATAGTTTGAAATTGTGCGAGCTTGCTCCTCACGGTTTTAAACAGCAAAGCATTCATAATGCCATCCTCGATTTTCATAAAATCAACTACTTACGTTGTAGACTTTTAGGTTGAGCACTCACGGTAATATCTTAGTCGACATATATGCTATAGCGTGATACTGAGACCAAAGTATAGAACAGATCATGTGGACTCCCTGTGCGCGTCGCTTTTTAATTTTACCCATTATTTACAATAATATTTCTGCATTAGCTAAAGTCGTGGCAGCGCTTTAATGTTATTTACGAACCCAAATACTCTGAAGCTAATAAGAGACTTTTAAAAAGAAATTTTTATTTAGCCTCCATAGCTAAATCACTTTGTGAAATCATTTAGATGTGTGGTTGTAAAATGCGGACTTTCAGATATGCGAAGGGATTAACGGCATCAGTCGTAAATGGAAATACCTGTTGTCGAAAATGCCACTCGCTAGTGCGGCATAACAAAACTACCCTAGGGCCAACTTATGGGTGAGGTGGCTTTTTGCTAGGTGGCTATGTTTCGATATCTTTTGTGTAGTTTTAGTTTAGTGCTCCTGTATCCGACGGGGATTGATATGTACTTGGTCGGCTTACCGCAAATCGCTCAGGATTTAGGGGCGAGTGAGGCTCAGCTGCATATTGCTTTTTCTATGTATCTTGCGGGGATGGCGACGACTATGTTGTTTGCCGGGAGTTTAGCCGACAGAATAGGGCGCAAACCTATTACATTGTTTGGGGCGCTACTGTTCGCGATTGCGTCCTACCTTGCGGGGAGCGCACAGACGAGCGACCTCTTTTTAATGGCGCGATTCGCCCAGGGAATTGGTGCAGGTGCTTGTTATGTTGTGGCTTTTGCGATTTTACGTGATGTATTAGACGAACAGCGCCGGGCAAAAGTGCTCTCGATGATCAATGGGGTGACTTGTATTGTCCCCGTGATAGCCCCTGTGATTGGCCACTTAATCATGCTGAAATTTCCTTGGCCTAGCCTGTTTAATACTATGGTGGGCATGGGATTATTGGTCTTGTTTCTATGTGTTGTTGTCCTGCGCGAAACCTCTCCTAAACTGCGGTTACAAGCGGCTACTGCGGGTACGAATGAACCTAGGGAATCCTTTAAGCAGCGTTTCTTTATTAGCCGGGTAATCATTACTACGCTAGGGGTGACGACGATTCTCAGCTATGTGAATGTTTCACCTATGCTTATTATGGGGCAAATGGGGTTTGACCGCGGTCAATATTCCAATACCATGGCGATGACAGCGTTGGTGAGTATGGTGGCTTCCTTCTCCACGCCTTTTTTGCTTAATCGCTGTAAAGAAAAAACCTTAATGCTGATCTCCCAGGCTTTATTTGCCGCGGCGGCCTTAGTGTTTATCTTGACCCAATTGCACTGGTTGAGTGACACCATCAACCTAGTCGGTTTTGGTTTAGTATGCTCAGGATTTGCAATTGGATTCGGAGTGACAATGAGTCAGGCGCTTAGCCCATTTGCCTCTCGGGCTGGGGTGGCGAGTTCACTGCTGGGAATTGCTCAAGTGTGCGCCTCGGCTTGTTATATTTGGGTGATGGGTCTGCTCGGTGTGAGTGCCATTAATATACTATTGCTGATCTTAGCCGTCGGTGCATTGGTGAGCATAGCACTGATATTGGCGGTGCCTAAATTGCAGGAAATTGTACCTAATGAGCAAATCTCTGACGCGGTTAGATCTTAACTTATTGTTTATTTTGCAGCTTTTATTGCAGGAGCGAAGTGTCTCTAGGGCCGCCAAGACGCTGAATGTTACCCCTTCGACCGTCAGTAAAGCCTTGGCAAAACTGCGGGATTGGTTTGACGATCCCCTGTTTGTCAAAACGCCGCAGGGGTTTCAATTAACACCATTGGCGCACGGTATGGAGCAAGAGCTATCGGATTGGTTGCAAATGGGCAAACAACTGATGGCAAAGCGCGGTGACGAGATGACCAAGGGGCTGACCTTTGAACTCGTGCTCGAATCGCCGTTATTGCTCATCATGCTCAATGAGTTAACGCAGGCTATTTATGGGCAATATCCCGATGCTAAAGTGAAGGTGAGAAATTGGGATTATGACTCATTGGAGGCGATAGTGCGCGGCGAAGCCGATATGGGGTTTACCGGCCGTGAAAGTCATCCGCGTTCTAAGGAATCCCTCGATCTCTTGCCCTATTTTATCGATTTTGAAGTGTTATTTACCGATCTTCCTATGGTCTATTTGCGCCATGATCACCCAGCATTGCAGGAAGCATGGAATATAGAGACCTTTCTTAAATATCCCCATATCAATATCCTGTGGGAAAAGAGTGACACCTGGGCCTTAGACGATGTGCTTATTGAGCTTGGCCTCAGTCGCAATATAGTGCTGACCTTGGCCAGTTTTGAGCAGTCCCTCTTTATGGCCGCGAAACCCAATCACACTATGCTGGCAATCGCCCCACAATATTGTGGGAAGTATGCACAGCAGCTGCACCCTGAGTTAGTGTGCAGGCCCATACCAATAGCTGCGGAATATATCGATAAGCTTGCCATTCCCTTTACGTTAATTTGGCATAAAAGAAACAGCCACAATCCGAAAATCACTTGGCTCAAACATACCTTAAAAACCATTTATGGTACTGAACAGTTGCGATAGTCGTCGGGCGAACTCGGCCCTAGCATCGGCACAGTTTAGGCTATTTGTATCAAAATCAGGGTCAAAAAGTGTGGTTTGTATCACTTTGACACTTGTTGTTGAAATGTTTGTTAAGTGTTTGAGTTTGTGAAATATTTGTTTTAGTTTTTAGGGTAAACAGCCATTGTTGTGACTGCAAATCTGCGTAGACTGAAGTTGATTTTTCACTGGTCTATGAGGGACATAATGATAAAAAGTAAATTAAAGGGATTTGCAACCATTGCCGTCGCATGCTTGGCTATGACGGCCTGTGGTTCAGATGATAAAGATGAAGGCAGCACAGATCAAAGTGGTACTTATGTGCAATTTTATAACGCTGTGGCTGGTAGTACGACCACCGCACTTAAGATAGCCGATAAAACCTACGAAAGTGTTAGCTATGGGGACGCTATGCCGCGTTTCACCTCGAAGGCGGGTGTCGCTGCGATTGATATCATGGCTAAAGATGCTACAGGCAAAGATGTTTCTATCTATAAAGAAGATATTGATCTAAAAGATAAAACAGATCATTTCTTTGTCTTACATGGCGATTTTACCGAGCCAGCCCTACTCAATATTTATTATCCCCGCGCTGAACTCGATAAGCTTAATGAAACCGCTGAAAACAGTAAGATGCAACTTTTAATCGCCAATACGGCTATGCATGCTCAAGCCTTTGATGCCTATATTTCTAAGTCGAGTGAGACCTTTGCCGATGCCGATCCGCTGGGCAGTGTCGCCTATGGCGAAGTATCTACGCCGCAAATTATGGACACAGGGGAATATAAGTTGTACCTCGCACCCGCGGGAACGACCAATGTGACCTACACGACCGCGAACATTAAGTTCAATTCTAAGGTGCCCTATAAGTTGATCATTAGGGAAGGTTTTGGCGCATCGGCTGCAAAAATTACCTTAGACAGTATCGATTCAACCACCAATGTGCGTAACCATGTGGCCCTCGAAGCCAGTGTCGATTACCGTGTATTCAATGGGTTAGGTTCGCACATTGTGGATGTGAAAGTCGTTAGCAATAAGCAAGATACGCTATTTAGCGCTGTGCCCTCATTTGGGGTGACTAACTATCAAAATGCTGAATTTAATGACTTTAGTGTGAGTGTGTTCGACAGCGGTACCCAGAATAAGTTACTGGATAATGTGCTTATTACCCTGAACCAAGATGAGATCAAAACGATCTTTATCTACGAGCAAACTAATGATGAGGGTAGCCAAATCAAGGCCATGGAGATGAAACAAACTCAGGTCCCTAGCCCCTACAGCTTTAAGTTCGACATAGTGAGTTTTGCCGATAAGACGAATTTGACCCTGTATTTCCTAAAGGCGAATGACACGATTGAAACCGCTGCACATAAGATTTCGGCGCTTAACCCAGCGAGTCCTCTGTCTGCCATTGTGCCAGAGGGCGAGTATTCGATTAAAATCATTGCAGTGGAAAACGGTGTTAAAACCGTTGTTTATGCATCTGATTTAATTGATTTCAGCAATGAAGACAATGTGACTATGGTGCTCAATAGAGATCCTTCAACTAGCTTTGGCTATAACCTAGTGAAGCTGTAATAGTTCGCTTAAGCCCATTGGGTAATAAAAAAGCGCTACTTTAGGTAGCGCTTTTTTTATGTTTTTTGGGTTCTACTCCGACAGTTTTAGCTCTTGGCCGGGTTTAATAATGCTCTTAGCATTGAGCTGGTTCCACTTCATTAAATCAGCCAGTTTAACTTTGTTTTTACGGGCAATTTTATCCAAGGAATCGCCGGATTTTACCTTATAGGTCGTTGCTTTTACGGCGGGCTTATCGGCGGTGTTAGCGGCTGCGCTTGCTGTGTCGCTCGCTTTTGCCTTGGACGATGACTTTTTACTCGTGTTCGTTTGAGCTTCATCATTTGCGGCCATAGGCGTTAAGAGGGTGAGCTCTTGGCCTACTTTTATTCGGTCCGATGTGAGGTTATTGGCTTGTTTTAAGGCGCTGACTGAGATATCAAATTTAGCCGCAATTTCACCTAAGCTATCGCCGGATTTGACGATATAACTTTGGCTGTCATAGCGTTTTTGGGCGTAGAGCTTATCGTGGTTTTCTTGATATTGACCTATGTTTTCCAGCGGCAGGGCGATTTGATATTTGCCTTTGCTCGGGATCACTCCTTGACGAAAACCAGGGTTGTAGGTTTTAAATTCTGCCTTGCTAAGCCCGGCGGCATTGGCTATCTGGCCGATATCTACGCCATTGGGGGCGGGGACTCTATCTAAGAAAGGACGGTTAGCAATCGGTGGCACTTTGAGATTGTAATGGTTGGGAGCGCGAATAATTTGAATAAATGCCAACCACTTAGGCACAGTTTGTACTCGCTTGGCGGGAATGCCTAGGGACCAAAAATCCGTCGGTTTGCCCTTAGCTTTGTTCTTATCTATGGCGGCCTTAATCACTAGCTCACCGGTATTGTAGGCGGCGACGGCGTTGATCCAGTCTTTATCTAAGGTGTCGTATAAATGCTGTAGATAGTCGAGCACGGCATCGGTTGAGGCCAGCGCATCTTTGCGGCCATCGTAGGCCGAGTTGATGGTGAGGCCAAAATTACGCCCTGTGGCGGGGATCATCTGCCACAATCCGGCGGGGCCATTGGCCTGGGCCAGCGGATTATAACCACTCTCGACTATGGGTAATAAGGCCAATTCTAATGGCATGTTACGGGCTTCGAGTTGGCTGACGATGTAATACAAGAATGGCTCGGCGCGCTCGCCGACTTGGTTCATAAACTTTTGTTTATCGTCGAAAAAGTTGCGCTGTTTACGCACTTCGGCATCGTCATGTACGTCAATGGTATTGGCGTGCTGGATTTTTTCCCACACGTCGCTGTACTGCTCAACCACGGCGGGCGGTGCCTCGTGCTGTTGCTTTGAGTCCTTGTTATCCTTGCTCACCTCATCTGCTGGAGCACTGAAATCTGTGGTCGATGGGCTTGCCGATGTGGTAGCGCAACCGCTCAGTTGGGCCATAAACATGGCGAGCATAAGCACGGTAAAAGAGTGCATTTGGCGAAAAGGTATCCGCATGATTGTCCTGTGATGAGTTGACTGGGCATTCCATATTGGTGCACATGCTAATCTGTTTTCGAGTTTCTGAATAGATCTCAACGGTTTTCCCTACTGTCTCGGGTGCAATTTTGAGGCGATTTCACTCCCCTTTGGTGGGTGAACTTGCGTTTAGCTTTAGCCATTAATGCGCTACCATAGCGGCGATTTTTCATTAACTTGGGTAGTAAAGTGCAGACGTTAGCGCAGTTAAGGGCAGGGCAGTTACAGGGGATCACGCGTTTACAATTGGTCGAGGGGCTAACCGAGTTCCCGCGGGAGATTTTTGACTTAGCCGATACCCTCGAAATCCTCGATTTATCGAATAATCAATTGAGCACTCTCCCCGAGGACCTGCACCGTTTAACGCATTTAAAGATAATTTTTGCCTCCAATAACTGCTTCGATCACTTACCCGAGGCATTAGGGCGCTGCAAGAATTTAGAGATGATTGGCTTTAAGGCGAATCAAATCAAGACAGTGACAGCTGCGGCGTTACCGCTGCAAACCCGCTGGCTCATCTTAACCGATAACCAGATAGAGTCGCTGCCATCGGCAATGGGGGATTTACAGCGTCTGCAAAAATTAGCCTTAGCGGGCAATTGTTTAACGGCTTTGCCAGAGTCGATGGCTAATTGCCGTAATTTAGAGTTAGTGCGTTTATCGGCCAATCAACTGCAGGCACTACCCGCTTGGTTGTTGAGCTTACCTAAGCTGACTTGGCTCGCCTTTGCGGGTAATCCCTTTAGCCATACCTTGGTCGATCCCCATGCCGATGTGGCCACAGTGGCGAATGTGACGCTAGATGATATTAAGTTGGCTGAAAAACTGGGTGAAGGCGCCTCCGGGGTGATTTACCGTGGCGATTGGTTGAATCAAACTATGGTCGCCGCGACGGGTTCGCCACAGGTTGCGGTAAAACTCTTTAAGGGGGAAGTGACGAGCGATGGTTACCCCGCCGACGAGCTAGATTGTTGCCTCACCACGGGAGATCACCCCAGCCTTATCAAGGTGGTGGCGCACATTAGTCAAAAAGATCAATTAGGCCTAGTGATGGAGCTCATTCCGCCGGGGTTTAGCAATTTAGGCTTACCGCCAAGCCTAGCAACCTGCACCCGCGATACCTTTAACGCCGATACCCAGTTCAGCCTTAAAGAGGTGGCCAAGATTGCCTCTCAGTTAGCCGATGCGATGGCGCATATGCATGCCAAGCAAATCAGTCACGGCGATGTCTACGCCCATAATATTATGGTTGATGCCAAGATGAACCTGTTGTTTGGTGACTTTGGGGCTGCGTCTAATTTACGTCATTTATCCCAGGCCGAACGCTTGGCGATGGAGGCGATTGAAGTACGCGCCCTGGGTTGCTTGATTGAGGATCTGTTGGCCTATGTGGATGCTTCTGCCAATCCTGAAGCTTTTGCTTTGCTTGTAAGCCTAAAAGATCGCTGCATGTCGATGGATTTGGAGGCTCGCCCCCGTTTTATGGCGGCGAAGAAAGCCCTGCAGTGGTAATTTTGGCCCTCTATAGCCAGTCTTATCGCTGAATTGACAATTGTTACTGCACTATTGTTACTGTCCTATCGGGTTTGGGGTGTTTTTGTGAGCCCCTAGGCTTAATTGTTAAATCCTTAGTTAACTCTTTGTTTTGTTTGAATCTGTAACCTAATTTTTACTGGCCCTCACAGGCAGCATGCCTTTAGGCTATGGACCCAAACCGCCTCAAGCTGCAAAAAACACATCGCGGGAGGTGAATTAATCTTGGGTTCAATCCGGTTTGCTGTCGTCGGATAGGATGTCCGTTGAAGAGTCAGAACGATAGGTTTACAAATTATGTCTACACACCAAATGACTGCACGAGCGTGCAGTGTATTCAAAAACCATCCCCAGCATCTTCCTTGGGCGTCATTATTCGCGCCGATACCATTTTTACTGGCGAGTCTTTTCAGCCTTTTCCCACTAGCCTCCTTGGCGGCGGATAAGGTCGATATTATCCCTGTGACTGTCGAAGCGGTTAAGGAAAGCTCCTTTGCCGATGGGGTGAAAGAAGTCGGTAAAATCAGTGCGATCGATTCGGCGGTGCTGAGTTTTAATGCCAGCGAAAAAATCAGCGCGATTCATTTTAGCAATGGCGACACTGTGACTAAGGGGCAAGTGATTGCCGAGCAGGATAACACTAAGGCCAAGGCCGATTTAGATAAAGCCAAGAGCACCTTGGCGCTGGCAAAGACTAAGCTTGAGCGTATCGAAGATCTGCTGATCAAGGAACCCTTTGCGCTTGCGAAGCAGGATGTGGATGAGTTGAGGGAAAATGTGAATCTCGCCGATGCGGATGTTCGGCAGAAACAGGCGACCATGAACGACTATCTGATCATGGCCCCCTTCGATGGTCAATTGACCAGCTTTAGTCAGTCCATCGGCAGCCAAATCGGTGCCGGAACGGCCCTAGTGACCCTCTATAGTTTAAATCCCGTCGAAGTCCGTTATGCCATTAGTCAGAAGGATTTAGGTAAGGCGCAGAAGGGCCAAGGGGTGAATGTCACCGTTGAGGCCTATGGCAATACAGAGTTTAAAGGGCTGGTTAATTATGTGGCCCCCGCGGTGGATGAGAGTTCGGGGCGGGTTGAAATCCACGCGACCTTAGATAACCCGGAGTTTAAACTGGCCCCAGGTATGTTCGCCAATATCAAGCAATTCTATAGCCATGATATTAAACACTTATTAGTGCCGCAAAATTCGATTATCGCCAATAATGATGAGCGTTTTGTCTGGTTAGTACGGGGCGATAACGCCGTAAAACAAGTAGTTAAACTGGCCCAAAATACCAATGACGGCTATGCGGTTGTGCTTGAAGGTTTAGCCGAAGGCGATCTTGTGGTTAAGACTGGCATGCAAAACCTCAAGTCCGATGGCAAGGTCAAAGTCATTCAGGATAAAAACACGCAAGACGTCGCAAGCACGGGCCCTAATCCAAAGGCTAGCCTAGACACGGCTCCGAGTGCGAGTGCAGGCTCAAGCCCAGATACAAGCGCTAACTCAAGCCCAGATACAAGCGCTAACTCAAATCCAGATAACTCAAAGCCAGACACTAATCCAAGCGCAAGTGCTGACACAAGTTCAAGCTCAAACACGAGTTCAGACACCAGCTCAGACACAAGCAGTGGGGGCGCCAAGTAATGCGTTTACCCGAAGTCTGCATCCGTCATCCTATCTTCGCCTCCGTACTCAGCATTATGGCGGTGTTACTGGGTTTGATTGCCTTTCAAAAACTCGATATCCAATATTTTCCTGAACACACCACCCACTCGGCATCGGTAAATGCATCGATCGCGGGGGCGAGCGCCGATTTTATGTCGAGCAATGTGGCCGATAAATTGATTGCTGCGGCTTCGGGCATAGACAAGGTCGATACTATGTCGACCGACTGTAGCGAGGGGCGCTGTTCGTTAACGATTAAGTTTGTTGATGATACTAGCGATATTGAATACACCAACTTAATGAATAAGTTGCGTAGCAGCGTCGAAGGGATTAACGATTTCCCCCAGAGCATGATAGATAAGCCGACGGTCACCGACGATACTTCGGCGACCGATTCCGCCAGTAATATCATCACCTTTGTGAACGCGGGCGGCATGGAAAAGCAGGCCATGTACGACTACATTAGCCAGCAATTAGTGCCACAGCTTAAACAAGTTCAAGGCGTTGGTGCCGTGTGGGGCCCCTATGGCGGCTCACAAAAAGCCGTTAGAGTCTGGCTCAATCCTGAGCAGATGAAGGCGCTCAACATTAAGGCCGCCGATGTGGTGGGCACGTTAGGCTCCTACAATGCCAGCTTCACCTCGGGGGCGATTAAAGGTAAGTCGCGGGATTTCTCGATTAACCCTTTGAATCAAGTTGAAACGCTCGAAGATGTGAAGGATCTAGTGATCAAGGTCAGCGACGGCAAGATCATCCGCGTAGCCGATGTTGCCGATGTGGTGATGGGGGAGGAAAGTTTATCGCCGAGTCTGCTGTCCATCGATGGTCATAGTGCGATGTCGCTGCAAATTTTACCCCTGAGCAATGCTAATCCCGTGACAGTGGCCTCGAACATCAAGGCCGAAATTGCGCGCATGCAGCAGTACTTGCCCCAAGGATTAGAGATGACCTTGGCCTATAATCAGGCCGATTTTATTGAGGCCTCCATTAACGAAGGGTTTTCCGCCTTGATTGAGGCGGTGATCTTGGTCTCCTTAATTGTGGTGTTATTTTTAGGTAGCCTGCGGGCGGCGTCGATCCCGATTATTACCATTCCCGTGTGTGTGATTGGGGTGTTTGCCGTGATGTCGGCGCTGGGTTTTAGCATTAATGTGCTTACCATTTTGGCGATAATCTTGGCCATTGGTTTAGTGGTGGACGATGCCATTGTGGTGGTCGAGAACTGTTATCGCCATATCGAAAACGGTGAAACACCCTTCAATGCGGCGATTAAGGGTTGTCAGGAGATCATCTTTCCTATCATTGCCATGACCTTAACGCTCGCGGCCGTGTATCTGCCGATTGGATTAATGTCGGGCTTAACGGCGGATCTGTTTCGGCAATTCTCCTTTACTTTAGCCGCCGCTGTGATTATCTCCGGCATGGTGGCGCTGACCTTATCGCCCATGATGAGTGCCTATCTTATCAATACCACAGAGCAGCAGCCTAAATGGTTTAGCCGAGTCGAAGATGCGCTGCAGCAGTTAAATCATTTGTATATCAATGAGCTCAGTAAATGGTTTGCCCGTAAACGCCAGATGCTTGGGGTGGCCGTGGTGCTTATGGGTCTTGCGGGCATCGCCTATTGGCAGTTGCCTAAGATACTGTTACCCGTGGAGGATTCAGGCTTTATCGATGTGACGGCCAATGGTCCTACGGGCGTGGGGCGGCAGTATCATTTAGATCACTATAGTGAACTTAATGGTGTGATGGCCGACCACCCTGCGGTTGGGGCGAACCTGTCCTATATCGAGGGTGAGCCCGTCAATCATGTGCTGCTTAAACCTTGGGGTGAGCGTAGTGAGGGCATAGATGAAGTGATCGGTGATTTGATCGCGAAATCGAAGCAAAGCGTTTCTGCCTATAATATGTCCTTTAGCATCCGCTCGGCGGATAACCTTAATATCGCCAATAACTTGCGTTTAGAGCTGACGAGTTTAGACCGCAATAAGGATCAGCTCAGCGACACCGCCGCTAAAGTGCAAAAACTACTCGAAGATTATCCCGGCCTGACCAATGTGGGTAACTCAGTGCTGAGGGATCAACTGCGTTACGATCTGTCTATCGATCGCAACGCCATTATCCTCTCGGGCGTGAGCTATGGGGATGTGACGAATGCGCTATCGACCTTCCTTGGCTCAGTCAAGGCGGCGGACTTACATGCAACCGATGGCTTTACCTACCCCATTCAAGTGCAAGTTAACTTAGATAAGCTCAGTGATTTCAAAGTTTTGAATAAACTGTATGTCACCTCTGAATCAGGGCAAGCACTGCCATTATCGCAGTTTGTGTCGATTAAGCAGACCACGGCAGAATCCAATATTAAGACCTTTATGGGCCTCGATAGCGCCGAGTTGACGGCGGATATTATGCCCGGTTATTCCACCGATGAGATCAAAGCCTATTTAGACGAGCAACTGCCAACCCTGCTCACCGATGCACAGGGCTTTAAATACAACGGCGTGGTAAAGGAACTGATGGATTCACAGGCGGGCACTCAGTCATTATTTTTGCTGGCACTGGTGTTTATCTATCTGATTTTGGCCGCGCAGTTTGAAAGCTTCGTCGATCCCTTAATCATTTTGCTGACTGTGCCCCTGTGTATTGTCGGCGCGCTGCTGACCCTGACCTTGTTTGGTCAGAGTCTGAATATCTACTCGCAAATTGGTTTACTCACCCTGGTTGGGCTAGTGACTAAACACGGTATCTTGCTGGTGGAATTTGCCAACAAGCAACAGGCTCAAGGCTTGAGCGCGGTTGAGGCGGCGCTGAGCAGTGCCAAATCGCGGTTAAGGCCGATTCTAATGACGTCTTTGACCATGATTTTAAGTGCTATTCCCTTAGCGCTGGCCTCGGGACCGGGGTCTTTAGGCTTAGCCAATATAGGCTTGGTATTAGTGGGTGGCTTGCTTGCGGGGACCTTCTTCTCACTATTTGTGGTGCCTGTGGCCTATGTGGCAATGGCTGAATTGAAAACAAAAGATGTGCTTGCTAGGCTACGCAGTGCTTAAATCTTTTAGGCTCGGGGGATGCTAAATAGTCGTTTTAATACCCTGCGATGTAGCATAATGAGGAGCAATTATTTAGGGTTATTTTTATAGTGAGCTGTACCTCATCAGCGATGGAGAGCTGGCATTATGGGTTTAATACAACAGCGAAGCGTAACGTTACCGTCCTTCGTCCTTGCGATGGCCTGTGCCTTGGCGCCTTACTCGGCATCGGCCTCTTTCTGGGGGGATTTATTTCGCCGCGAGTTGCCTGTCGAGCAAGTGACGGCGCCGGCGGATAGCCAGCGTTTCGAGTTTGTCGGGACATTGCCCGCCAATACGCAGTTAGAGCTTGTCGGTTATTACGCCTCATCGATTTGTACCCGTAAGGAAATCCGTTTCCCCGGTGGTGATATTGCTAACCCCTACCACGCCACACTCGAAAAAACCTCGGTGCTGCGGCGTCTTATCAGCAGTAACGGGCAAGGACGGGAGTTTTCTCTCCCCTTAGCCTTGAATGGTGGTGGTGATTGCCAGTGGCGCCTAGATAATGTGATGCTCGATGTGACTATATTGCCGAGCCATCCCCTATGGCAAAAAACACAAACGCTTAAAAATGAATATCTTGCCAAATTGCAGGGCTCGGCAGCGGTCAATAACCCCGCAATTCAATCTTCTTTGCCCGTTAAAGTGTCTCCCCACGATGAGTTTTATTTAAACCTAGAGTTGAATATCGAGCCGATTAGAGCGGGGAATGGGGAAGATAACCTCGCAGAAGCCGCCACAGAGCAATCCATATCCCCGGTTTATTACCCGGTTTTTATCCATAATCCCGGGGATGAACGGCCCTTTGAGGTCCGGCTGAATAGCAATCTTAAGCAAACGTCGAGTCTGTGGGATAGGGCCTATAGCAAAATGGTGCCGCTGGGCGAACAGGCCGTGGTGCGGATTAACTTTAATCCACAGATAGCCACAGATTATCAGGTCGACGTTTGGTATCAGTCCGATAGGGTGGCGGTGAATTACCCCGATGGCACTCAATATACCTATGCTAACGGCGAGGTGAAATTGTATGCCTATGGTAAACCTGAATCACAAATCAATACCTTAGCTCAGAGCGCCAAGGCCGAAGATAAGCGATTATTAGCGCGTATCTATGAGCTAGGCCATGCCTTACCTAGAGATGAGGTTAAGGCGCGACAGTATTACCGTGAAGCCGCAGAGGCGGGCGATATTGTGGCATTGCACTGGATGCGTGACCAAGCGGGTTACGGGGGGCAAACCGATGAAAAAATCTATTGGTTGGAGCGCGCCGCGAGCTTTGGCGATAACGCGGCAAAGCTTGAGCTAATTCGTTTACCTTTATCTGTTATCGAGCGTGGCCTCGTTAATACGGGGGCGGATAAGGTTAGCGAGACTCTGGCGTGGCAGCAGTTAAACCAGTTAGCCGACCAAGGCTTACCCGAGGCCAGAAGCCTTATGGCGTTTTATCAAGTGTTATCTTGCTCCCCTTACTTTAATGCCACAACGGCATTGGAAAATTATCGTCAAAGCGTTAAAGCTCAACCAGATTTGGCGCGAGATGCTGCCGAAACCTATTACTACTTTAAAGAGGATTTTGAGCAGAGCGAGGAGTTTTGGATAATTGCCGCCGAGCGGGATCTCTACGCCGCAGCCGAACTTGCCAATATCCTGCTATTGGAACCCTATAGAGATACGGTTAACGCGCGATTCTGGTTAGAAAAAGTGACAACCTTGGGTGCCAAACAAGGCTTGCAGGCGGATATTCTCGGCGTTGCTTACTTCCAGCTCGCCACGCTGTTAGATAAAGGCGAGGGCGGAAACGCAGATCCTAAACGTGCCCTAGCACTTTATCAACAAAGCATTGAAATGGCAGCGCGTTTCTCAAATGACTATGAGGCCAAGGCGAAGGAAAGAGTACAAGCACTCGCTCCTTTATAATGGCAGAATAAAACTGGCTACTCTTAGGGATATTGCCCATTGAGATAGCTAGGATGGGAGCGGGAACCAAATTTTAGGAGCTATCTATGTCAGCTTTACCTATATCAGCCTTACCCAGTGAGTACACCCATATCCAAGTTGAGCAGCCCGGCGCCCCCGAGGTGATGCGGCTATCGCGCTCGCCTTTGCCTGTGCCTGCGGCGGGGCAAGTGTTGATCCGTGTGCATGCCGCGGGTGTGAATGGCCCGGATATCAAACAAAGGGTTGGTGCTTATCCACCACCGCCGGGCGCATCACCCATTATTGGGCTTGAGGTCGCCGGGGATATTTGTGCTCTGGGTGACGGCGTGGGCCAATGGCAAATCGGCGATAAGTTATGCGCCTTAGTGCCGGGCGGTGGTTATGGCGAGTATGCACTGACCTATGCGGCCCATTGTTTGCCTATTCCAACGGGCTTTAGCTATGTGCAGGCGGCCGCGCTGCCGGAAACCTTCTTCACCGTATGGGGCAACCTGTTTATGCGTGCGGGGCTGAAAGCGGGCGAGACTGTGTTGATCCACGGCGGCTCGGGCGGTATCGGCAGCACGGCGATTCAGCTCGCCAGCGCCTTAGGTTCAAGGGTGATTGCCACTACAGGGCTGGAAGAGAAGCGTGAATATTGTTTGAGCCTTGGCGCCCAAGAGGTGATCAATTATCGCACTGATAACTTTGTCGAAGCCGTGATGGCATTTACCCAAAATAAAGGGGTCAATGTGGTGTTTGATATCGCGGGCGGCGATTTTATCAACCTCAATTTACAGGCACTTGCAATGGATGGCCGCATGGTCTCTGTCGCCATGCAACGTGGCCCTAAGGCCGAGATCGAACTTTTTCGTCTGATGGCGAAGCGTATTGTCTGGACTGGGTCAACCCTAAGACCGCAGAGCGTTGAAGCCAAGGCCGAGATTGCTAAAGAGTTACGTGAGCGCGTGTGGCCGCTGCTCGATAGCCATCAAATTGTGCCCAATATCTTTGCGACTTTCCCACTCAGTGAGGCGCCTAAGGCCCATGCATTAATGGAGTCGGGAGCGCACCGGGGAAAGGTCGTCCTCACATTGGCCGAGTGAGCAGATGAATTCACCTTAGGTTTGATTATCTTCGGTGAGTATCGTTGGTTAGTATCTTCGGTGAGTAATAGGGGGCGAATAAAAACTTGCTGCGATGGTTTTTTAGACTAAAGTCGTTAGTGACCAAACTTTTTAGGGACTTTGGTCGAAATTAATGCGTAATAAGTGAAAATTTCATGGTATGAGGCATTGATTATCGGAAATATTCTGTAAAAATACCCAGTTGAAAACGTCAGAGACTTTCCGGCGCTATTCGTGGATCAAAGCAAGCGACGCTTCGCTTATTCAGACTAAAAAACTCATAGTGTATGTGTTGATTTAAGGGTATTGGCATATATGTATAACACAGCAAAGAAACAGGTTTGGTATGGTGAGCTGAGAACATCGAAAGGCAACGCGATTGTCGTGCATGACAACCAGTTGCCAGACGCCTCCCCTGGACGAATCTACCTATACAATACAGAGCGAGATGCCATTGTTGAGTATGTGGAAGACATAGTCAAAGTGAACCTATATGACTTAGATGAGGCTGCGTTAAAAGCTGCTGAGGCTAAGTTTGGTGGTGCATGGAAGGCGGCTAGAGCTCAATTCATGAGTAAGCATCAAGCTCGAATCGACCTGAACAACGTCAAGGAAACTGGACCTGTGCGTAAGGCCAAACCTGAAGTTGAGCCTGAAATTGAAACCGATGCTATTGGCGCGGATTTTGATGAAGATTGGGGCGATGATTTTGATGATTAACACAAAGCCAGCCTAAGGGCTGACTCTGTGAGTGTAAGGGATAAAATAGTGCTTATTTTATTCCTTATCGCTACCTTCCCTAAACCCTCATCCCCATTCTTTACCCATATATATTAAGTCATTATCCCACACGCTCGATCACTTTATCGGATGAGATAGCAGAATTAGGCTCAATGATTTAGGCATCTATATCAAATTGATAGCGGCTAATATGGTGGTAAACCTTACCCGGAACTAGCCACACTGCGTCGCCAAATAACTCGGTTTGATTAGGTGAGTCGGGCAGCATTTGCGGCTCTAAACAGACGCCATGGTGTTGTTGTAATACCTGCTGATTGCGCCCCTGAGTTCCTTCTAAAAAGTTAGCGCAGTAGAGTTGTACGCTAGGCTGGTTGGTAAATAGGGTCATAGCGCGGCCACTCATAGAACTGCTTAAACAGCCCACACGGGCGAGTGAACCGTCGGCATTATCCATAAGATAACAGTGATCATAACCGCGGGTGCTCGCCAATTCAGCGGCATGCAGTTTGTCGCCTAAACGTATCGGCTGACTCAAATCGAAAATTGATCCCGCAGTATCGGCAATCCCCGTCGGCACACCCACTGCATCCATGGTGAGATAACGCCTGGCATCGAGTTGCACTCGATGATCATGGTTAGTGTTTGAGCCATCGAGATTGAAATAGCTGTGCTGGGTTAGGCTGACAGGGCAGGCTTTATCCACAGAAGCTAAGATTTCCACAAAAAGATTATTCGCCGCTAAGCGATAATCTAATTGCACTGTGCAATTTCCTGGAAACCCCATATCGCCATCTGGGCTCTTTAAGGTCAGGCGTACCCCATCGGGTAAGGGGCCAAGGTGCCAGTTCTTACGATTAAAACCTTCACGCCCACCGTGGAGGCAGTTAGTCGCTTGGTTGATATCTAATTGATAATCTTGCCCTTGATAATGCATTTTGCCGTTAGCGATGCGGTTGGCAAAACGTCCGGCGATGGCGCCTAAATGGGCGTTTTGGGTGAGGTAATCTTCGGCGCTATCGCAACCTAACACTATGTTGCCACGTTCGCCGTGTTTATCTGGGGCCCATAGGGAGCGGATAATACCGCCTAAGCTGATGATTTCTAATGCGAGTATGCCATTGTCGATCCTTACCCGCTCGATATCGCCACCGCGGGGATCTGTCCAAGGCTCTAATACGCTGAAATGTACCATTTAGCTTCCCTCTATATTGAATATGTCAGAGTAACTGTTTGATTTTGCCTTTTAAAAATAATTAATACCATAGGAACCCAAGCTGAATTCGTATGGTATTGGGGGAGGTTTAGGTTGTGGCTGGACGTACTTAGGTCGAGTGACTCAATTGTCGATACGGCCGGCCCCAGCACTGGCTGAGCAGAGATAAACCGTTGCATCTATTCCCGTTTTATCGAGAAAATCATGTTCTACCGCCGCGACCACAGCATCCGTCAATTCATGGTCAACTAATGCCACCACGCAACCATCTGTCATACGGATACCGCCGCGCTCGCCAATCACTTGGCTGACAATATCGACTAAAGTATCAAATTCTGGCAGTGTCACCTCAAAATCATCCCGCAAGGAAGCATGGGACAGCGCCATTAAATAGCTGAATTTTGAGATATTATTTTGTTCTAGTGCCCGGGCCGCACTCTGGGTGCGTTGATTCTCTGTGACTACGTGTTTCGCTCTGCGATACAGGGTGTCATCCAATTGTCCTTTCGCACTTTCTAGTTGGCGTAAATTGAGGTGGCGCAGTGCGTCTAAGCCAAAATGCTCGGCGGCCTTCGCGCATTCATCCCGGCGCTGCTGGCTAATGGCGGCTAAACGCTGTTTCTCTATATGGGCATCAATGATGATCAGGCTTAAATTTTCTGGGATAGGAATGGCTTCACTGTCCAGATCTAGGCAGTCAATCAGCAGGGCATGATCCTGCTCCCCCATAGCGCTGATCATATGATCCATAATGCTGCAAGCCGAGGCGACATAGCGGTGCTCACCGCGCTGGGCTAATTGCGCCACGGCCATTGGGGACAAATGCAGTTGACTGCTGTCGCTTATCGCAGTACCAAAGGCGACCACTAAGGCGCCGGAGGAAGATAATCCCGCCGCAAGTGGTACATCACCCACCACGGCTAAGTCTAAGCCCTTGGCTAATAAGCCCGTATGAGCCATGGCAGCGGTGAGGCCCTTGAGATAATTGACCCAACCGTCTTCGGGGTTCATGTCGGTTTCTTTGCCAAAGGTCCACTCTTTAATTTGTCCGGGAAAGGCGTCGGCAACGGCACGAAATTTAGTGTCTTCACGGCGTTTTACCGCGATAACCGTATGAAAATTAATGGCGGCAGGCAGTACGAAGCCATCATTGTAATCTGTGTATTCACCGATCAGATTAACGCGCCCAGGAGCTTGGTATAAATCATCGGCTTTAGTGCCAAAGGTTTGGACAAATAACTTAGTGGCGCGCTGCGCAGGATTTGACATGCTGTGAAAACTTCCAAAAAAGCTGAGCTAATTTCGTTCTTGTCTTCGATTTATATCACGACTGAGTCGGCTATGTAACTGAGATTTTGTATGGCAAAGATCATATAACCTAGAGATGGTTTTTAGGTGCGGTAACACCATCCAAGGGGATTAATCTAGTTGATTTATTTTCAAGGAGTTAGAGGTTGTATTGAAGGTAAAAATACCGATCCAGGGAGAGGTTTCTCTGAATCGGTACAGTGTATTATTAAGTGATTTTAATTCAAGGCAGTTTTTGCCTAAGCACGGCTAAACTTGGGTTGTCGCCTCGGCGTTTAACGTTGCTTTATGATCAACCGCCTCTGCTTCAGCATGCTTAGTCTCTGAGCCTGACAGCAGTTCATCGACTACATGGTCAACAAAACCCGCCCCCGCCGCTTCATAGAGGTTGTAGACGCTATGCACGCCAGAATCCCGCAGTGAAGCCGCATCGTCGCTATATTGCACTATGGCGCTGAGCTTACCTTGATAATTGAGCTTTTTGAGTTGTTCAACGGCAAACAGATTCCCCGTATGGTGTGGCATAGCGAGCAATACCAATTCGAGGTTTGGGGCTCTGTCGAGCTTCTCCCAAAAATCGGTATCGGCGGCATCGCCCTGTACCACGTTTCGCCCTTTGGCCCGATGCAGATCCACGATTTCCTGTTTATGTTCGATCCCTAGGATTTCACCGCAGAATCGAGCTCGCAGTTCATCGTAGGCACCGCTACCTATGCGCCCCATACCTAAAATTAAAAACCGTGGATTACCTATGGCGATAGGTCTGTCCTCAGGGTGCAACGGCCGCTTTTCGAGTTTGACGAGGCGCTGCTGGAATCGTTGATAAATTCTACCTACGGTCGCGTTTAGCGGCGCCGCAAGCAGGAAGCTAAAGCTTAGGGCAACCGCAATAATCACTAGCCATTGGGAGGGTAGCCAGCCCTTGCTGGTGGCCACTGCCGCGACAATCAAACCAAACTCACTGAAGTTACCTAGGTTAAATGACCCTAACATTGAGGTACGGGATCTCAGTTTAAAGCGGGTGAGAATGTACACAAACAGGAGTATTTTCAGTGGAATGAGCAATACTAACAGTGCTGCAATAACAATATCCGATACCGTAGGTAGGCCATTGAGGCCAATGGTTAAGAAGAAGGCGACGAGGAAGAGTTCCTTAAAATAGAACAGGGATTTTGCCAGTTCAGAGGATTTTTTGTGCCCCGCCAATAAGATACCGATAATCAGTGCGCCGAGATCCGGTTTCAGGCCAACGGATTCAAATAACCAAGCGCCGACAACCAACGCCATCACTAGGCCGAAAAGCACTAATAGTTCACCGTGGCCGACACGGTCAAAGGCTTTGTAAATAAGTGGCTTAGCCAGAGGTAATAGGAGTAATGCAAAGGCCCAGACCGAAGGCACATCCCCCTTGGAAATCGTTAAAAACAGTACGGCGAAGATATCCTGCATAATCAAGATACCAATGGCGACACGGCCATAGAGGGATTGGATATCCCCTTTATCTTCCAATACTTTTACCGCAAAAACCGTACTAGAGAAGCTTAAGGCAAAGGCGAGTAAGGTCAATTGTTCGAGATTAAGGCTAGTGAGCTGGGTTAAACCCAAAAGACCGAGCAGTTTGAGAATAGGCACAAAAACCAGGATGGATATCATCAAATGCACACTCGAACCTGCCCATACTTCAGCCTTAAATAGGCTGCGAATATCGAGTTTTAACCCTATGGCGAATAACAGTAAGGTGACCCCAAGGTTAGCGAGTTCTTGCAGCAGTGGCAGGCTGTCTTTTTCTATTCCGAGTACAAACAACACAAAACCCGCCACTAGGTAGCCGATAAGCGGTGGCAGTCCTATACGGCTGACAAGCATGCCGCAGACAAGGGTGATAATGAGAATGGCAGGTTCCATAATGCTCCAATCTAAAAAAGCCTAGGTTAAATGGGGATTGTATAAGAAATCGATGACAGCGTGATAAAAAAACGGACTTTTAATGAAAAAAGTCCGCTTTTTGTTGAAGTTGCACTAAAACTAACTGGGGATGTGCCGTGGCGTGAATGGCCTAAGTTTGGCTATTTCACTAGATGGTCTAAATGGGCGGCAAAATCCTTTGGCCCCATAAAACCCGTTACACGTAAATCTTCCCTTTGCTCACCCTGCTCGTTAAACATCAACAGGGTTGGCAGACCGAGGACATTGTACTTTTCTAACAGTGCTACATCCACGGCATCGCTTTTAGTCACATCCGCTTGCAGTAAGACAATTTTATTCATCCGAGTCAGGACATCGGCGTCCTTAAAGGTGATGGCCTCAAACTCTTTACAGGCAACACACCAATCGGCATAGAGGTCGAGCATCACAGGTTTACCTTGGGCGGTCGCTGCGGCTATCTCTTGTTCAAGATCTTCAATAGATTTAATCCGTTTAAAGCCGTGTGCTTGCTCAGGAGTTGCCGCCGTGCTTACTGGATTATGGGTAAAGCCCAAATGCCCCATGACTGCCTGAAAACCGTAGGAGAAACTGGCTAATAGGGCCAAAGTTAGCAGCACTGAACGGACAGTTTGTTTCCAATTAAAGGCGCTGAGTTTGTTTTGGTGCATTAGGTAACCCGTGAAGCTAATGCCCCATAGCGACCAAAGCACATCGGAAACCACACCCGTCCAAATACGCCCAAGCATGACGATAGACACGGCGATCAGCAGGAAGCCAAACACTGTCTTGATGATGTTCATCCAAGCGCCGGCGCGTGGCAGCAGCTTACCACCCGAAGTGCCTATGATAAGTAAAGGCACGCCCATTCCCATGCTGAGCACATACAGAGCAAGGAAACCTTGAAGCAGATCGCCGGTTTGCGCGACATAGACTAAGGCGCCAGAAAGTGGGGCTGTAGTGCAGGGCGATGCCACTAAACCTGAAATCACCCCCATCAAAAATACGCCAACTAAATTGCCGCCCTTTTGATTGTTTGATACTGAGTTCATCTTCTCCTGCCAGCTCGATGGCAGCTTGAGATCGTACATACCAAACATGGATAAACTGAGCACAAAGAACAGAATAGCGAGCACGACTAATACGGCGGGATGTTGCAGCGCCGCTTGGTATTTCATCCCCGCCGAGGCGACGATTAAACCTAAAATTGAGTAGGTGATTGCCATACCTTGGACATAGGCCATGGACAGGGTAAAGGCTTTTGCGGTCGAGAGTTTTTGCCCTTGGCCGACAATAATGCCCGATAAAATCGGGTACATAGGAAAGACGCAGGGGGTGAGTGCCAGACCTATACCTAAACCGAAGAAGATCACTAAGGTCCAAATCAGGCTGTCGCTTGAGAGCATTTGGCTTAATGTGTCTTGCTGAGTAATTGGCTGAGTAATTGGCTGAGTAATTGGCTGAGTAATAGGTTGAGTGGGCGCTTGAACGCTACTGGCTTCTTCGGCACCGCTTGCACTTGGCGCGGCGGCATTGTCAGTGCTCACTAACAGGCCATCATTGGCGGCAACCGCTTTAAGGGTGACATCGCGTTTAGTTGGTGGATAGCAGAGTTTACCCTCGGCGCAGCCCATAAAAGTCACGCTTAAGGTGCCATTTTCATCGGCTTGCTTTAGACCAACGGGAATATCGATATAGGTGTAATACACCTCTTGCTCACCAAAATACTCGTCGTTATGGGGCTTGCCCTTGGGGAGCTCAATCGTGCCTAGTTCGGCGCCATTGACGCTGAATTTAAGCTTGTCGCGGTACATATAGTAGCCGTCGGCAATCACCCAATTGAGGGTAACTCTATTGCCCTCTTGTTTAAAATCGAAGGCAAAGGCTTGATCGACGGGCATTAACTCCGGTTCGCTTTTTAGAAAACCAAAGCTATTGGCGAAGGCGTTGCCACTTAGGGTGAGGGGCGTAAGGAACAGTAACGCGGTGAAAATAAGGCTAAGTAGTTTTTTCATGGCTGAGTGTTATCTTTTATCCAATCTAAGTAGGCTGGTAGCCCGTGAGTCACAGGTACGGCAATAATTTCAGGCACTTGATAAGGGTGGAGTTGAAGCACAAGCTGTTCTAACTCGGCATAGCGGCTTTGTAAACATTTAATGTGTAAGCTAATTTCTTGCTCCTCACAGATTTTGCCTTCCCACTCATAAATGGAGCAGATAGGCGCCGAGATATGCACACAAGCGGCGATGCGCGCTTCCACTAAGGCGCGAGCGATGCGCTTTGCCTGAACTTCATCGGGGCAACTGGTGCTGACCACTAGATACTGAGCTTGCATGGTGTGAGGTATCGTCCCTTAATAATCTTAAACTTCGCTTAAGCCTATTAGGCTAAGCTACTTTACGTGTTTTTATGGTCTCATACATTAACGTATTAACAAAAGGGTGAGCTAAATATCAGAAGTTTCACTCCTTTATCGCCAGCGCCTCCCGAGTGACTTGAATTAAGACCGGATCGCCCCCATTTAGTTTTCAAGATTGTGAGATAAAACTGAGGTCAGTATGTTTTTAATCCTATTTTTATTATTTGTGCTGATCCCAGTACTTGAGCTGTCAGTGCTTATCCGTGTGGGTGAAGTGCTGGGCACCTGGACCACCATAGGCCTAGTGCTGTTTACCGCTGTGCTCGGCGTGTCTTTAGTGCGCAGCCAAGGATTAAGCACTTTAATGCAAGTGCAGCAAAAACTCGCCCGCGGTGAAGCGCCGGGACAAGAAATTGTCGAAGGTATGATGTTAGCCATGGCGGGGGTTTTACTGGTGATCCCAGGTTTTGTCACTGACTTTATGGGGCTATTGCTATTAACGCCTTTGACTCGCCGTCCGATTGCCGCTTTAGTCTTTAAGCGTATGCAACTGCGCGTGATTGCAGGTTTACAGGGGGGAATGCACGCTGGCTTTCATGCCAACCAAGGTCCCTTTGGCGCTAAGCCGCAGGACCCCTTTGGACAGGGCGATGATAGAGCGAAAAAAGACGGCAATGTGTTTGAGGGGGATTTTGAACATAAGGACGATCCCAGTGATATCAAACCCGTTAGCCATCAAATTCCCAATAACGAGCAGGATAAAGATCCTAAGCCTTAGCTTTTATTAGATCCGCACTCCTGTTCTTTCGTCAATACCAGCGGCCTGTGGAACCATCCTAACTGCGCCGCTGGTTCGTTTACCTACAAAAATTCCACCGAGTTAAGAAAGGCCTCAGCCGTGCGGCGGTTCTGGCCGTCGTCATTGTAGCTGGCGGTTAAAATCAATAGGTGATTATTGTAGGCGTAGGCATGTTGCACTAAGGTGCCTTCTTTACCCATATTCATGCTGATCTCATAGCCTCGCTGTCCCCCATGTTCGATATATCCTCGGGTCAGTTGCAGCTGTTCTACCCCCTCAAGCCCCTTGAAATTTTGCGCCAATGCATTGGCATCGTCGAAGGAAAGCTCGGTAATATCTTCCTCGTCGATAGTGTCAAACTGGGAGCTTAAGGTCACAACGCTCATCACTAGCAGTTCCTTAGGGTGTTTTTGCGTAGTAATGCTTTCAATGTTCACTTGGCCCGAGCTTTCAAACTTGGCCTCAGGATTGGCTAACATTTGGATTTTAACGGGGATCGAACTTAAAAAGTGGGATTCTAGGGGTTTGGCCGCATACCATTTTTGGTAAGCGAAAAAAGCGAGACCGAGCACCATTGCGAGCTTAATAAGCTTCATAAATATCCTTATTTAATTGTTATTCCTTGAGTTTCATACTCGATGCCCAGTGTAAATGCCAAGGGAGAAAATCGCAAGCCTTGTGGATGCAACACACTGTTATAGATGGAAAATGGTATTGAGGGAAAAGATATTGAGGGGAAATGGCCAATCGATACGCTTACAACTGTATCGATCGGCCGCGCCGGGAAGCGTTTAGGGGAGGCGTGAGTCGCTAGTTAGCGTGCTCATCTATGGGTATCGCTTTGATATTGAAGGCAAGGCTATACATCACTGGCAGCACTATTAAGGTCAGCAGTGAAGCAAAGCCTAAGCCAAAGATTATCGTTATCGCCATAGAGCCGAAGAAGGCATCGGGAATGAGTGGGATCATCCCCAGCATGGTGGTGATCGCCGCCATCATCACGGGGCGAACGCGACTAATGCAGGAATCGACAAGGGCAAGGTAGGCGCCTTTCCCTTCACTGAGTTCGAGGTTGATTTGATCGACCAAGACAATCCCGTTTTTAATCACCATGCCCGATAAACTCAGTAGGCCGAGCAGCGCCATAAAGCTAAAGGGGGCATCGAAGAGCAGCAATCCCGCCGATACCCCAATCAGGGCCAGTGGCACGGTAAACCAAATCACTAGGGGTTGGCGCACCGAGTTAAATAGAAACACTGTGATTAAAAACATTGCCAAATAACCCAATGGAATCGAGCTAAATACCGCGGTTTGAGCTTCACCCGCGGTTTCATACTCGCCGCCCCACTCTAGGTGGTAACCCGCGGGTAACTCGATAGCTTCGACCTTATCCCTCACTTTGCGCAGCACAGAATCGGCAGTTTCATCGCTGCCTAATTTAGGATCGGCCAGCACAGCGAGCATACGCATACGGTCGCGGCGCATTAACAGGGGGTCCTCCCATTCAGTGTTAAAATTGCTCACCACTTGGGTCGCAGGCACAAAAGTATTGTGTTCGCTGCTCCAAATTTGCAGCTTCCACAGACTGTCGGCCTGCAGGCGTTCTTCGGCGGGGGCTCTGGCGACGATTGGTAATAGGTGGCTGGTTTCACGGTATAGCCCAATTTGTTTACCGCTAAAATTGACCAGCAGCGCATTGTCGAGATCTTGCTTGCTGATCCCCGTTTCCCTCGCTTGGGCATTTTCTAACTGCGGACGGATTAAGGGCACTCGATTGCGCCAATCATGGCGAATGCTGTCCATGCTCGGCTCCGCCTGAAAAATTGCTTTCGCTTGGGCACCGAGAGCGCGCAGTACTTGGGGGTCATCACCATAGAAGCGCGCTTCTATTTTGGCGGCGGGCGACGGGCCGTTTTCCATATTCTTGAGGCGATATTGTGCCTGGGGAAAGCGTTGATTTAAAAATTTATCCAGCTCAGGCAGATAGGCCTGCAGTGATTCAAAATCCTGCATTTCGATGATCAATTGGGCGAAGGCGGGGTAGCCCTTCTCCGGTTGATAGGGCAAGACAAACCGCTGGGCACCTTGGCCTATGACTGTGGTTAAGTGGACAAGACCTGTATGTTGCTCCTCCGCTTGCTTGAGTAATAGCTGCTCAATATCGGCGGTAAAACGCTCGGTAGCCTTAATGTCTGTGCCCTCCGGCATCCAAATATCCACAAAGAAGATTGGCGTATTCGAGGCGGGGAAAAACACATTTTTGATATGACCAAAGCCAACGATTGCGCTGAACAGCATGGCGCCAACCAGTACAATGCTGGTGATTCTAAAACGCAGTGCAAAGGTCAAACTGGCGCGATAAAGGCTGAAGAACCAACCCTTGTAAGGGTCTTGGGCTTCTTCGTCGCTCGGCGCATCCTTAAATAATAGATGGCAGAAGAACGGCGTTAATGTGATGGCGGTGATCCAGCTGATAAACAGCGAAATCATCAACACTTGGAATAAAGAACGGCAGAACTCCCCCGAGGCATTTTGTGATAAGCCAATGGGCGCAAAGGCGATAATGGCAATCACAGTCGCGCCTAAGAGTGGCCACTGGGTTTGAGCCACAATTTGCTTAGCGGCTTCGAGGCGAGTCTTACCACGGCGCAGGCCGATTAAAATCCCTTCGGTGACCACAATGGCGTTATCCACTAACATGCCGAGGGCGATAATCAGCGCACCGAGTGAGATGAGTTGCAGCTCAATCCCCAACACTTTCATCACGATAAAAGTACCGAGAATAGTGAGCAGCAGGATTAAGCCCATCAGCAAACCCGAACGTAGGCCCATAAACAGCAGCAATACGGCGATAACGATGGCAATCGATTCGAGTAAGTTGATTAAGAAGCCGTTGACTGTCTTATCGACCGCCAGGCTCTGGTTATAGACAGTGTCTAAGCTCATGCCTATCGGACGCTGGGATTCGAGTTCGCTTAGGCGGTCGCTCACCCTCTGGCCGACTTCCACTACGTTGACGCCGCTTGAGAAGGAGATCCCCAGTGATAGCGCCGCTTCTCCACGGTTGTGGTACAGCACATCGGGGGTTTCATCGTAGTCTTTTTCAATATGGGCAATATCGCCGAGGTAAATCAGTTCGGTGCTGCCAGGAGGGCTTACGATCAAGCGGGCGAGATCCTGAACGCTGCCAAACTCGCCCGTGGGATGGATGCGAATACGGTTGTCACCAATGACGAGACTGCCCGCATTGGAGACCACGTTTTGATTGTTGACTAGGCCATAGATATAGCTTTGATCTAGCCCCAGCGCCGAGAGTTTTTGCTGGGAGATTTCAATCACGACCTGTTCGGTTACGCTACCCGCTATTGAGACTTTCTTGACCCCAGGCACCAGCACTAGCTCGCGGCGCAGATAGTCGGCGTAATTAGTGAGCTCGCGGTTGCTGTAGTCTGGTCCTGAGAGGTTAAATAAAATCCCATATACATCGCCAAAATCGTCTAGCACTTTGGGCGCGCTGGTTCCTAGGGGGAGTTGCCCCGCAGTATCATTCATCTTACGGCGCACCTCATCCCATACCTGTGGCAGGCTGGTTTTGTCATAGCTTTCTTTGATTTCAATCTTGATTTGCGACAGGCCAGCACTGTTTATCGAAGTGACATGCTTAACGGCATCCAGTTGTTGCAGCGCATTTTCAAGCGGTAGGGTGACTTCCTCTTCGACTTGCTCCGGTGATGCGCCGGGATAGGCGGTGATCACGAGCGCTTCTTTAATGGTAAATTCGGGGAATTCGAGTTGCCCTAAACCGGTAAAACTGACGCCGCCACCCACGAGGAGCAGCAACACAAACATCCAGCTAATGACTTTATGGCGGATGGAATACTCAGCAATATTCATTCGTTATACTCCACGCTGCCAGCGTAGCGGCTTAACTTTCATGCCATTGGATAATTGGGAAACGCCCGCACTCACAATCAGATCGCCCTTTTTGATACCGCCCAAGATTTCAATCCCTTGGTTAGTTACTCGCCCGAGTGTGACCTCAACTGGGCTGACCTCGCCGGATTGGGCTTGATATAGCCAAACCTGCACTTTGCCATCTTGGTCGCTCTTATCGATAGCGGTCACAGGGACTATGGCGGTTATAGGAGCCATTTCGGTTATTGGATCAACTGCGGTCACTGGGATTTTGCTGTGCTCAGTGGCCTTGACTAAGGCCAAAGTTAGCTCGGCGCTCATACCCGGAAGTAATTGAATATCTTTAGGTTGTGGTAATGAAAACACCACTTCATAGGCCTGAGTACCAGGGGTGACTTGGGTTGAGTATTCTTTAAATCTCGCGTCAAACTCTATGCCTTCTAACGCGCTAAAACGCACCTTTGCGCTAAAGTTTGGCTGCTTGATATACTCGTTTAGGCTGGCGGCCATGGCCTCGGGCACTTGGATGCTCACATCGAGTAAGTTATTGTTTTGCAAGGTTAGTACGCCTTGGTTGGCCTGCACTATCTGATGATTATCCACTAACCGTTTCGCAATAGTGCCGTTAAAGGGCGCGGTTAAGCGGGTATAACTGAGTTGATCGCGCGCCGCCGCTAGGGCCGCCTTAGCGGATTTCAATTGGGCCTGAGTGCTATCGAATTCGGACTGGGAAATCAGCTTGCGATTGAGCAGCTCCACCTTACGTTTAAAGTCGGCGGCTAAGAGTTCATGCTCCGCCTCGCGGGTCATCAGATTATTGTAGGCGTCTCTGTCGTCGAGTTTCGCCAGCAAGCTCCCCTCGGTAACGGTTTGCCCCTCCACCAATGCCAGTTCGGTTAATTGCCCTGAAATTCGAAACGATAATTCGGCGCGGCTATTGGCGGCGACCCTTGCTGGGAAAGTTCTAAAATCTCCCCCTTCGAGTTGCACTACTTCGAACAATTTGACCGGGCGAATGGGCGGCGTTTGTACAGAACTTTCAGCCGGTGAACAGCCGCTCAGCAGGGCAGAAAGCGGCAGGAGCGAAAGCAGCATGGCTAAGGGCAAGCGTCGATATGATGGCATGGTGGGGTATCCTTTGTAACAAATTGTCAGCATTTGTGGCGGCGAAGATAACAGCTAAAACAGTTGCAATAAACGGGATACTTTGGGATTATCGGTCCCACTTATTGAGATTGACCTTAGGGCGAATATGAAGACAGAGGACTTAGCGTTATTCCACCGAATAGCTGAAACGGGCAGTTTGATCGAAGCCGCTGATTTACTTAATTTACCTAAGTCAACGGTCAGCCGTCGTTTGCAGGCATTGGAGGATGAATTGAACATCAAACTCTTCCATCGGCAGAGTCGTTCAATGACCCTCACTTCCGCGGGTAGCCATTTTTACCAACGTTCGCAAAATATCTTGGCCCAGCTCGATGAAACCCTGTTCGAGATGACCAATGACGATGCCGAAATAAGCGGTCATCTGCGGATCCAAATGTTCCCTATCCACAGCATGAATGTGTTGATGCGGGCCATTTTTCGTTTTATGGATTTGCACCCCAAATTGACCGTCGAAGTGATAAGCAGCGCTGAATCCATTGATATGGTTAAAAATAATATCGATGTCGCCTTTGTGGTTGAACCCGCATTAGACACCTTAGATTTAGTCGTGCGCCCAGTGTTTACGACGGATCTGCGCTTCTATGCCAGCCCCAAATATTTAGCGAAACACGGCACTCCGAAAACGCCCCAGGAGATTGAGTCCCACAATGTCTCCTTATTTCGGTTATCAAATGGCAAAATCTTCAATGAGTTATGGATCGGGACCGAGCATGAAGTCAGAGTCCGAGGGAATTTTTGCTCTAACAGTGTCGAAGTGGCGGTGGAGTTTGCCCTGCAGGGGCGGGGAATAGTGTATGCCCCCTCCGAAGTTGTGGTCGATTTTGTGGGCTCTGGGGAGCTAATTAGCCTGCTGCCTGAAATAGAAGCCTACCATGGAGAATGCTATTTAGCTTACCCATCAAGGCGTTATGTGAGCTTGGCGAGTCGTCGTTTTATCGACTTCATTATGCAAGAACTCGCCCCCAACGGCGTGCCGACCAATATGAGCGAGGCGAGTCCGCGCAGAGCATGTAAAGCCTCGAAGGAAGCGTTCCCCAACGACGATCTGCGTTTTCGACGGTAACCCATAGCTAAGTGCACAGCTAAAGCTAAGTGCACAGCTAAGTGCACAGCGAAGCGCTATCAGCCTTCAAGATTGGCGTTGGCGGCAGTGGTCTTGGCGGGTTCACAGATCCGCTGGGCTAAATAGTAACAGGCAATCCCCATTAGCAGATTGGTGATGGGGAGCGCGAGTAATAAGCCTTTCACCCCATCGACATAGGACCCCAGCGCCGCCAGCGGTAGCATCAGCAGCACTAAGCGGCACAGGTTAATCACTAAGGAACTCATGGGTCTGTGGTAAGCATTGAGGGCAGTCGCGAAAATAATCACTATGCCTAATGGGCCGTAGGCGCAGGGCAATACCAGAATATAAAAACTTAGCCACTCTAGCACTTGCGGATCGGTACTGAATAAATGGGCTATAGGCTGGGCCAAAAACGCCAGCGGAATATAGAGTAACGTTTGGAATACAAAGATAAATTTAAGGGATAACAGCAGCGCCTGTTTAGCCCTTTGGGGTTGTCCTGCGCCTAAGTTTTGCGCGATAAAGGGCATCAGGCTCGACGATAACGCCATGACCACAATCAAGAGTAATGACTCGAGCCGAGTGCCGGCACCAAAAGCGGCCACGGCGCTATGGTCGATATGGGCCAGCATCGCCATAATCACAGCATTCGCTAACGGATTGATTAAATTCATTAATGCCGCAGGCTGGGCAATATGGGCTAATTGGCTCCAATTGGCGCGCATTCTATCGATATCGAAGGCGGCCCACTCCAGCATTTTACGCTTAATAATCAATAGATAACTAGATAGTGATAGGGCCACAACCCAAGCGATAAGCGTCGCAATCGCCGCGCCTTGGATTTCTAAACGGGGAAACGGCCCAATGCCGAAGATCAGTAAAGGGTCGAGGATAAGGTTAATAATGGCCGCCAGCGCCATAATCATCGCCGGGGAACGGGTATCGCCCGTGGAGCGTAAACCCTGATTGCCCACCATTAGTACGACCAATAATGGCGCCGCTAAATACCAGTAAATCATATAGTCGTGGATCAACGGCAAACTGCTCTCATTGGCGCCGAGTAAACTAAACAGCGGTGTAATAAAGATGCTGCCAAGGGCGGCTAAACTGGCCGTTAATACAAAGGTGAGCAGTAGGGCGTCGTGTAAAAAGACCTTTGCCTTTGGGGCATTTCCCGAACCTATCAGTCGCCCTAAATTGGTCGATACCCCGGCGCCAATGCCGATGGCAATGCTTGAAATCACTAAGGTCACGGGAAAGGTAAAACTAATCGCCGCTAGGGCCTCAGTGCCTAACTGACTGATAAAAAAAGTGTCAGCGAGGCTAAAACCTAGAATGGTCATAATGCCAATCAAGTTGGGGAGGCTCATGTTGAGCAGTACACGACCAATTGGCGCGCTGAGCAGCCCGTGTCTGTCTTTCATGGGGGAAATAGTGCCTTGTTTGCGAGCGGAGGCGAGATTCTAGCAGGATTGTGCCCACTTGAAAAAACTGACATCAAAAAAATGAAATTTTTTTTGTAAAGGCACTTGGATCTGGGGGGCTTAAACCCCATATCACAGACATCAAAGGGGAAGGCGGACGTGCCTCCTCTTTTTCATCACAAATCGCCTCGATTGTTGGGCATTAAATCATTAGGAGAGTTCATAGATGAATATTCGTCCATTACATGACCGCGTAATCGTTAAGCGTCTAGAAGTTGAGTCAACTTCAGCGGGTGGCATTGTTTTAACTGGTAGCGCCGCTGAAAAATCAACCCGCGGTGAAATCCTTGCAGTGGGCAATGGCCGTATTTTGGAAAACGGCACAGTTAAACCACTGGATGTAAAAGTGGGTGACGTGGTGATCTTCAATGAAGGTTACGGCGTTAAGAAAGAAAAAATCGACGGTCAAGAAGTCTTGATCCTGTCGGAAGCTGACCTGATGGCAGTGGTAGGTTAATCCTTCGCATCAATTCGACATTCCAATTAATCATTAAAAATGTAAAGGAAATTCAAAATGGCAGCTAAAGAAGTTGTATTTGGTAACGACGCTCGCGTAAAAATGCTGGCTGGCGTAAATATTCTCGCGAACGCAGTGAAAGTGACCTTAGGTCCTAAAGGCCGTAACGTAGTATTAGACAAGAGCTTTGGCTCTCCGCTGATCACTAAAGACGGTGTTTCTGTTGCCAAAGAAATCGAACTGACAGACAAATTCGAAAACATGGGCGCGCAAATGGTGAAAGAAGTTGCTTCTAAAGCCAACGACGCCGCCGGTGATGGTACTACTACTGCAACTGTACTGGCTCAAGCCATTGTTGTTGAAGGTTTAAAAGCCGTTGCAGCCGGTATGAACCCTATGGATCTTAAGCGCGGTATCGACAAAGCCGTTATCGCTGCTGTTGCTGAATTAAAAGCCTTATCACAACCTTGTGCAGATTCAAAAGCGATTGCGCAAGTTGCGACTATCTCTGCAAACTCTGACGAATCTATCGGCGAAATCATCGCAACTGCGATGGAAAAAGTCGGCAAAGAAGGCGTGATCACAGTTGAAGAAGGCCAAGCGTTAGAAAACGAATTGGACGTAGTAGAAGGTATGCAGTTCGACCGTGGCTACCTGTCTCCTTACTTCATCAACAAGCCAGAAACCGGCAGCGTTGAATTAGATCACCCATTCGTCCTGTTAGTAGACAAGAAAATCTCTAACATTCGTGAACTGTTACCTATCCTTGAAGGTCTAGCAAAAACTGGTAAGCCACTGCTTATCGTTGCTGAAGACGTTGAAGGCGAAGCCTTAGCAACTTTAGTTGTGAACAACATGCGCGGTATCGTGAAAGTGGCAGCCGTTAAAGCTCCCGGCTTTGGCGATCGTCGTAAAGCTATGCTGCAAGACGTTGCAATCCTGACTGGCGGTACTGTTATTGCTGAAGAAATCGGCCTAGAGCTTGAAAAAGCGACACTGGAAGATTTAGGTACAGCTAAACGTGTTGTGATCACTAAAGACAACACCACCATCATCGATGGTAACGGTGAACAAACACAAATTGCTGCTCGTGTAAGCCAAATCAAACAACAAGTTGAAGAGTCAACTTCTGACTACGACAAAGAAAAACTGCAAGAGCGTATGGCTAAACTCGCTGGCGGCGTAGCAGTCATCAAAGTTGGCGCAGCGACTGAAGTTGAAATGAAAGAGAAAAAAGCCCGCGTTGAAGATGCCCTGCATGCCACTCGCGCTGCGGTAGAAGAAGGCGTGGTTCCTGGCGGCGGTGTTGCGCTGGTTCGCGTAGCCTCTAAGATCGCTGAACTTGAAGTATTAAACGAAGATCAAAAACACGGTGTGGTTATTGCCCTGCGTGCAATGGAAGCGCCACTGCGTCAAATCGCCACTAACGCGGGTGAAGAAGCGTCAGTTGTAGCTAACACAGTGAAGAACGGCAGCGGTAACTACGGTTACAACGCGGGTAACGACACTTACGGTGACATGTTAGAAATGGGTATCCTTGACCCAACTAAAGTAACTCGTTGTGCGTTGCAATTCGCTGCGTCTATCGCAGGTCTGATGATCACCACAGAAGCTATGGTTGCTGAAGTGCCAAAGGCTGATGCGCCAGATATGGGCGGAATGGGTGGGATGGGCGGAATGGGCGGCATGATGTGATCCTAGCTGGTTAAAATCGTTTATAGCTGCGTTACTTTGTTACTCGTGTAGAAAAACACTACACGTCGCAACAAAAAGCCTTGCTCTAAAACGATTTTTCCTGCGCTAGATTAGCAAACATCTGCGGTCTTTAGCTTAATCGCTTAAAACCTAAATTGTTGTAAAAAATGAAAACCCCGATACTGGCAACAGTATCGGGGTTTTGTTTTTTTGTCTGATGACTTGGGTAAGTATTAGGTGTACTTACCTACACTTTTTGGGTTTTAAGCACTGAAATAGTTACTGAAAGTGTAACATCGTATACTTTTGCTGGTGGTTAGATGGTTCCATCTTTCAACATTGTTAGTCATTGCGGCCTAACGGCCGAGGTGAATCAAAGTCGTGGGGCTTCACCCCACACCGGACCAAAAGGGAAAAAGCGCCTGTTCCCCTTTTGGCTTATTTATAAAACATGGCCCGGCGTCCCTAACGGAGTTGAAAGCCCCTCGGGCATTAAGCGTCCTTATGCTATCGCGTCAGACGCTCGTCCCTGATTCGACTGACGCTACCTCGGCATCTGATAGGCAGGATGCCTGAATGTCGTGAAGTGCATGGTCAATGATGTTCCATACATCATTCTGACATTTCCCATTTCCCTATGGGTCTGATGCACGAGAACGACCATGCCTCGATCACGCAACGAACACAAATGCCCTGCGGCCACTCCGAGGTGAGGGTGAACTTCTGTTGCTTATGTATTGGCTATTAATCAACGGAGATTTATGCCTGCCCCATCTTTGGCCGCTACAATTTTTAGAAAATTTAATAATCGGTGGCTCGTTAAATTTGTCTTCTTACGCCATAGTATTTTCAGGATAATAAAAGGATCTTACATCCAAATAGCTTGATTAAGTGTACTTCGCAATCTTTTAACTGTTTCGACACCAACACCTTCGATATCTAATAATTGATCATCAGTTGCATTGAGCAGTTGTTCTATAGTGGAGAAGTTGTTTTTACTGAATAGTTCTATTTTATGCTTTGTGAGGCCGTAAGGGTATATATTTGATTTCTCTAAGATGTTAATATCTTCTCCAAGAATTTTCAGTTCTAAAGCTACATCCGGCTCCGGATTTTCTAACGTATATAATTCACTCCCCTTATGATACTCGATTGATTCATCTTGTGATTTAAGCCACTTGTCAAAAATATCATTAGTTATTCTTGAACCAGGTATATACTCTAGAATATTACATAAATTTAGTGCATATCTAGTTCCTCGGCCTCTAGACTTCATAGCTCTTGAAGCTTCACGTCGAGAAATGAATCCAGTATATTCCAGTATTTCAAAAAGTTTACTTAATCTTTGGTTAATCTCTCTAAGAATTATTACTGTTCTTTCTGATTTATTTCCAGCCTTTTCAAACAATATTTCAGCTAATTTTAGTGAAGGTTCTACCATTGGTTCGTAAATACCTAACTTAGGTTCTATTTCCTCAATCAATGGCCAATAATAATTTTGGGCTAAGTTTTTTAATGTCTCTGACAAGTTTGATAATGAAACTTTATCGCTTCCCTTTAAATCAGTTATCAATGCGTGACATGAAAACATGTAAGCTCTCATATTACCTAGCACAGCTTTTCCAAGAAACGTTGCTACATCTGTACGATTGAAGCCATTAATAAATGTCTTATCTGGCAGAGATTTACTAAATCGTTTATTCATCACTTCCACAAAAATCTCTGAGAAGTCAAGGGAAGATTCACTTCTTACAACATCAATTACTGTTGCATCATTATATACGTCGAACCTTGTACCAAACTGAGTAACCCCAGGGTATATTGATGCTTTACAAGAGATAACACTATTGGATAACGTTCTAAACATATCAAAGAATTCATTCAATGATGTTTCTCGACCTATATGTGCAGCATCATCAAATAAGATAACGATTCGTTTTTGTAAAATAGATGCTAGTTCAGTTAGTTCTATTTGCAAACTACCAGTAGTGCATATATTTGTTTCGATATAAGTCTGATGGTTTTTTAAGCTGGAATTAACTGCTTTTGAGATAAGATTACAAAGTAAGGCTTCATATTTATCACCTTTACTTCTTAAAAGTTCTAAATGCCGTAAGCTAAGATAAATACCTAATGTATTACTATTAATATCATGAGGAAAAAGCTCTAAAGAGGCTTTAATCATTAGAGCACTTTTTCCACTTCCTCTTGCGCCTTTAAGAAGTACTGGTCCATGTGCTTTTAGCTTAGAAATACATCTTAGATCGTGCTTTGTGAAGTAATGATATGATTCGAAGTCTTCAATATTAAAGTCTTCAGCTGCTAACACTAATGAGTTATCTTCTAAAACATCATGCACCATGAGTTATCTCCAAGGTTTGTACGTTTTTAAAGCTTTCAAATGCATCTTCTCCTGTACGATTATAAGCAAATGGCACAAATGATACTATAAGAGCTAAAGACGAAAGGTAATATAAAACATCATTAATTAATGAATTCACGGTATTATCATCATATGCTGCACCAATTGGTACGACCATTTCGTGGTGAACACCTTTGGATAGTGAGGAAAATAATCTTGAGTAACCATCTCTTATTCGTAAAATGACAGTTCCTTCTTCATAACTTTGAATTTTATTATACCATGGACCAAGTTTTTCTTCAGTGGAGCTATCTAAAACACTTGTTACGCTTTTTTCTAAGACTATATTGGTTATATAGTCGCCTAGAAGAGCTCTTGTTGGATTGTCCAAATTCTTATCATCCCATAGTTCTTTAACCTTACTAGCCATTACATCGCCTTGCCAACGTATGGATGACTTGTGTGGTTTATCTATTGCATAGTCTGCCTGTTTTTGCTTTCCTCGTAATAATAACACTCTAAATGGATCTAACCTTGCTATTAAGGCAGTTGTTCCCAATTCTAATATAGACCTACCTAAAAAAGGACCGAAAAGCATCCTTCTATCTGCGGACAACTCTAAGAAGTTTTGTATTTCTATGCTTAATTTGTCAATTGTTTCAGATATATGCAAAAAAATCTCATCGATTTCTCCCGTGTTTTCAGTGTATAAATTTCCACATAATAGTTTAGATAAATGGCTTTGCGCTAGAGGTGTCACAATGAAGATATTCCTTAATAAAATTATCTTTCAATCATAGGGTAGTTATTATCTTATAACGTATAAAAAATTTAACGAGCCACCCATTGTTAAATTTCAGTTTTCGTTGTGAAACTTATTTATTGACTTGCCTGCCAGTGAGATGATTGCTGTGATTTTGTAAAATCGATTAATTTTTATTTGAGATTTTCAAAGTTAATGAAAAGTTCTACTTCCCATTCTTCTTTGCTCTTTTTATATATCTTACCCATAGCACTGAGCCGTGGGTTTTACGCATTTCAAAGAGATCGATTGCGGCAAAGAGATCGCTGAGTTTTTTAAATCCGTAGTTTCGCTGATCAAAAGAACTGTGATTTGAGATATGTGATCCTATTGGGCCAAGTTGCGCCCAGCCATCTTCCTCTTCGGTTGCTTCTATGGCTTGACGCAACATATTGAGCAGTTTGGTGTCACTTTTTAAATTACATTTCTGCGGTGTGGCGGTTTTGGGCTGAACTAGCTTGGTTTTACTAACTGAGTCTGGTGCCGTTGGTGGCGGCTGGGTTAATTCTGATATCACCTCTATTTCGTCTGCGATAACAACAGGTTCAGCATCGAGGTAGAGGAAGCGTGAGCAGCTATTGACGAAAGCGGTTGGGGCTTTACGTTCACCGAAACCAAAAACGGTTTTGCCGTCAGCTAAGGCCCGAGTTACCAAAGGGGTAAAATCGCAATCCGAGGATATCAGGCAGATAATGTCGATATCTTTTGTGTATAGAATGTCCATTGCATCAATAACTAAAGCAATATCGGTGGCATTCTTACCTTTGGTTAAATCAAATTGTTGAATAGGCTGAATGGCATATTCATGCAGGATATCTTCCCATGGCTTTAGGTTCGGGCTTTTCCAGTTACCATAAGCCTTTCGAATACTGATTAATCCGTGTTTTGCAAGCTCAGCGAGTACCACATCAAACTTCTTGGCTGGCGCATTATCGGCATCAATAAACACCGCAATTTTTTCTTTATTCTGCATGTGGGTTCCAACAAATGTGGTTGTTTTTACTCGTTCATAAGAGGGGAGGTTGGTTTTAGCTTTGAAGTTAATGGTGGTGTTGTTATCCCAGGATTGAAGCACGCTACCGCCCATGGCTCTTGCTACCAGACAGCAAATATAGAAGATAAATTTTAATAAAAACAATGGCAAAGCTATCAGTTTGTGGTGGCGAAAACCTTAGCTTGAATCACAATTAGCTGCGTTAAGCTAGATTCCTTTGGCATGTGTATAAAACGAGTTGGTAAGAAGGGGGCATCTTTAAGGAGAGGTATTAAAAGCTTGTCCTTGCCTTGTTCGCTTTTGTCGAGCGGAGCTTCCCTGACTCATTTTTATATCGCCATATTTTATTAACGAGGCTTTTCGATAACACTAAACTAGCGCTGATTGATTAAGTAATTGCTTAAGCGTTGTTTATCAATCACAAAGTTAAACTAGCGTACAGCATATGGTGAATTGCAGCAATAGTGAGCAAAGTGCCTGCTTGGATTCGTGAGTGGAAAGGATGGTGAGTCACTTTTTAAGAAAATCGCAGACAACAGCAAAGGATAAATCGAGAACAGGCAAATAGCGGTTTAGCTTGTCCCATCTTTCTCATTTGCTAGTTATGATTGCTGGCGTCTTGGCCAAATGTAGGTGTACTTAGCTACACTTTTTGGGATTTAAGCTCTGAAATAGCAGTCAAAAGTGTAACATGGTACACTTTTGGCTGGTTTACAATTTTCAACAGTCAAAAAGTGTAGTTCTGTACACTTTTATATTGAATGGGGCTGATTTTAGGGCTAAGGTGTATGAAGTTACACTTTTGGAGAAGATGATGGCATTACCGCTAAATCAACAATCCCTCGGCTTGTTAATTAAAGAACGTAGGAAAAGTGCTGCTCTTACCCAAGACGTGGCGGCTATGCTGTGTGGCGTGACCAAAAAAACCTTGATCCGTGTTGAAAAAGGTGAGGATGTTTATATCTCAACCGTATTCAAAATCCTTGATGGTCTGGGGATTGATATCGTTTCGGCTCAAACAAGCGACACCGAAACTAACGGCTGGTATTAACCCATGAGTACTGCCAAAACGCTCACGTTAGAGATGTACCTCGGTGATTTGATTATCGGGGAATTATCCTTTGATTCCACGACCGACACCTTTGCAGTGCATTACACCGAAAAGTGGCAGCAGAGCGGATTTCCACTATCCCCGACCATTCCCTTAAATGGCACAGGAACGAGCAATCAAATATCGATGTTCTTGGTTAACTTATTGCCAGAAAACAAAGGATTAGATTACCTAATTGAATCTCTTGGTGTCTCCAAGGGGAATACCTTTGCCTTGATCCGCGCAATTGGCTTAGATACCGCAGGTGCCGTTGCTTTTGTTCCTAAAGGGACTTTGCTGCCTGAAACACAAATGCGGCCAATTATGGCTGCAGAAGTTATTCAGCGGATTGAAGATCCCACTATGTGGCCGATGGAAATTTGGGATGGCAAACCTCGACTGTCGGTAGCGGGGGTTCAACCTAAATTAAACCTGTTTTATAACGGTGAAGAATTTGCATTTGCCGAAGGTGCGCTGTCATCTACCCATATTGTTAAATTCGAAAAATATCGTCATTTAGTGCTCAATGAATTTATGACGATGCGCTTAGCCAAGGCGATTGGAATGAATGTGGCTAATGTTGATATTGTTCATTTTGGCCGTTACAAAGCCCTCTGCGTTGAACGCTTTGACAGACGTTATATGGCAAGTGAGCAAAGGGTATTAAGAAGGCATATTGTCGATAGCTGCCAAGCCCTTGGTTTTAGTGTCAGTAAAAAATATGAACGTAACTTTGGTACGGGGCGTGATGTTAAAGATATTCGTGAAGGGGTGAGTTTTAACAGGCTCTTTAGTCTTGCAGCAAAATGCCGTAATCCAGTGGCCGCTAAACAGGATATGTTGCAATGGGCACTATTCAACTTACTGAGTGGTAATGCCGATGCGCACGGTAAAAACTACTCATTTTTTATGACGCCAAGCGGAATGGAGCCAACTCCTTGGTACGATTTGGTCAGCGTGGCTATGTATGAGGATTTTGAACAAGAGCTTGCAATGGCAATTGATGACGAATTTGATCCAAATAGCATTTATGCCTATCAATTCGCCGCATTTATCGATGGCTTAGGTTTACCAAGAAGTCTATTAATCAGTAACTTAACTAGAATGACGCGAAGGATATCGCAGCTAATAGATGAGGTGATTTCAATACTTCCGCCACTCGATGAAGATGAAGCAGTATTCGTGGCTCATTACAAAGCGCTGTTACTGGCGAGATGTGAGCGTTACCTTAGTATGACCGCCGAGGTCAGGGATGTGGAAGTGTAGATCTGGTGCGGTGCATCATCTTGCCCTATGGCCGCTTTGAGCGGAATGGGTGCATTCCTCAGAAAAAGTGTTTTGGTGGCTTTATTTACATACAAGTACAAGCCAAAGATTGCACTAACTTTCATCCAGAGAGTGGGTGGTATATTGGTGTAGTGATGATGTTCAAAAAGGTTTTATCCTCACACTTTTAATGATTGCGTTAAGGTGAAGTCACACTGATATTTCAGTGTCTCAAGTACTAAATGGGGCAAACTTACTATACCACTACACATTAATTGCCTATGGGGGGTCTATGCTCGAGTTAAAATTTGTTTCATCGATTGCTGAACGTGATATTGACCTTTTGATTCTGGAGGAGTTATCGGTTAGTACAGAATTCCGAGAATGGTTTTCATCACGTGTTTTTGGAGAAGCTATCTACCAATCACAATTAGGTACATGGCATTCTGTATCCGATGCCCAACTTGGTGAGTCAGATATAATTTTTCTTTTTGAAGCAATTGATGGCCCACGAACAGCGATCCTGATTGAAAATAAAATTGATGCACCACCGCAACCAAAACAAGGTGAACGTTATCGTCTGCGAGGTGAAAAAGGGCTTAAAGATGGATATTGGGAAAAATTCAAAACCTGTGTAATAGCTCCAAGTAAATACCTTTATTCCACAAAACATGTTGAAAGTTACGATGCAGAGGTGAGTTACGAAGAAATTTTTGCCTATTTTCAATCACGTAGTTCGAGAAGTGATCGATTCCCCTATAAGGCCAAAATTTTACAGGAAGGTATAGAGCAAAATCGCCGAGGGTATCAACCTGAATATAATGAGGAAATAACTAAATTTGTAGCTGAATATTTTGCATATAGCGTAGAAGAGTTTGCGCAATTGGAAATGCAGAAAGCTAAGCCAAGGCCTGCGGGAAGCACATGGATAATGTTCAACCCCAAATCACTTCCAAAGGAAATAAATCTTGTTCACCAATTAACTGCTGGGCTTGTAAAAGTATTCTTTAACGGTCAGGCTGAAATCTTTGAAAATCTGAAATGCAAATACAGTTCAAAATTGCCAGAAAATGCATCAATTAGAATAGCTGGTAAGTCTGTGTCTATATCAATTAAAGTCCCAAAAATTGACCCTATTTCGCAGTCTTTTTTTGAACAAAAAGAAAAAGTAACACAAGCATTACATCAGTTATCCTTATTAGAAAAATTGGTAAAAGTGGGGTCAGAGCCTGACAGATCCCCACAAATTTAATAGATGCTTGTAGCGTTTGAATTGACCTCCGCTTTAAAGGCGTGGGTCGCTGGATTGGCTGTCGACTTGGCCTATCACACTAATATTACTCAGGTTCGAGAGTGTGCCCCATTGTTGGATTGTCATCATGCCAGTGATTTCCTGTGCGCTAAAGCTTAAGCGCAGGCCATCTTTTCGGTATTCTGCGGGAAGATTTTTAGGCAGTATTTTTTGTCCGTTATCCGCCACTATGCCCCAAAATCCACCTTCTAAATTCATATATCTCACAGTGCCTTGAAGCATGATGCCATCTCCTTTAGCGATAATGTTGGTTTTATCTGAAGTCGGTTTTCCTAAGGCGATCTGGGACCGGGTTTTATCTTGTTCTATCTGTGGCTGTGCCTCTTCTGCGCCTATGGCTTTAGCATCTATGGTTTTAGCATCTATGGCTTTGGCTGCGATGGCTGGGGTATTTGGTGCGGCTGAGTCGTCAATGTTTTGAGGGTTGGTGACAGCACCGCTTTGTGTTGCGGTTGGTTGTGCTGGTGTTTGTTCATTGCAGCCGATTAAACATAGTGTTAGCAATAATGACAGGCAGAGCATTGTGATGGTGCGCATACAGGGTTCCTTTATGTAGCAATGCATAATATACCCACTGTAACAGAACAATTTGCTTAGGCGCGACAAGGTTTATGTCTCTTTAGTCATCAAATATGCCGATTTTACCGATGAGTCTTTGAATGGGTGTCGATTTTATGGATTAGCGGTAAGGGCAAGTTATGATGCCCTTACCGTAGGGCGCGGGATAAGTAAGGCTTATTTTTGCAGTTGCGCCTTGGCCGCTTCAACCTTGGCAAAATCTAAACCCAGTTCCAGCACGGCTTCTTTGATTAAGGCGGGGTTTTGCATGACTAACCCCATTAAGTGTTGCAGCTTTTCCGGTGGGATCCCCAGTTGGCCTATGATGCCCATGGCCATGAGTGGATTTTGAGTTAATGCTTGAAAAAGCTCGTTAATTTTTTCATCGCTGATATTTTGTTCTTTTAAGATGGCAATAATGGGATTCATTACTTTACCTTGTCGAAGTTAACAGAAAACTGCCGTCATTTTATCACAGATAGCGCTGAGTAGTGGATGGGCAAATGGTCCATGATTTTATTGACTGTCACCCTCAATACTTGCCTCACTGATATTGTATTGGTCGGTGGTTTTTGTGCGCTGGATGCGAACAGTGCTGGCGTGAAGCACCGTGTGTTTCTACATGGACGGGCTTTTTGTTATCTTGTGTGAACTGATTGTCTGCAATCATTTTTTACTGAGTTTCAATACCTAAGGAAGTGTGATGGGAAATAGTGCGACACACGCGGACAAGGCTATTGCCGTGAAGGGGTTGCGTTATGGCCGTGGCAATGAGCTGCTGGTGGTCGACGATTGGCAGTTAATGCCAAGGCAACATTGGGCTATTTTTGCGACCGATAGCTATAGCGGCTCACTCCTTGGGCGGATGTTAGCGGAGGATATCCAGCCCGATGAAGGGCAGCTCTGTGGCTTGCCATCGCGAATCGGTTGGGTGTCTCTGGGTTTACAACAGGCACTGCTTGAGCGCGAGCTAGCAAAGGATGAACTGGATTACGGTTCAACGGTCGAGTCCTTAGTGCTCGAATGCTGTCAAGATAGCGCGCAGCTGCCTGCATTATTACAAAAGGTGGGGCTTGAGTCTTTGCGGCTGCGGGGTTTTCGGCAGTTATCCACGGGTGAAACGCGTCGAGTGATGCTGGCACGTGCGCTGGCGATGTTACCGCAACTGCTGATTTTAGATGATCCTTACGCAGGGCTTGATGCCGAGCATCAAGGGAGTTTATCCGAGCTATTAAGCGAAGTCGCCGCGCATAGCCAGTTGCTTGTTATCACCTCCCGCCAAGAAGAATTACCGCCGTGTATTAGCCACGTGGCACTGTTTAATAGTGAGATGCTTAAATCTGGCCAGCATGTACATAAGCTCTGCGCACCTATGTCGATTGAGCAGTGGCATAGTCACCCTGTGATGGCACACTTAAATGCACTTTCTGCCAGCCGCAGTGCTGAGTTGTTGGCGTTAATGGAACGCCAACGCCACAATGCCGAAGCCTTTGACCCCTTAGTCGAGATTAAAAATGGCAAGGTGGAATATGTTAGCGGCTTGATTTTTAAAGATGTGAATTGGCGGATTAACGCGGGCCAACACTGGCAAGTGCGGGGGCCAAATGGTTGCGGTAAGAGTACCTTGCTCGGGTTGATTTTGGGGGATCATCCCCAATGCTACAGTAACGATATCACCCTCTTTGGTCGGCCCCGTGGCAGCGGTGAAAGTATTTGGCAGATTAAACAACGGATTGGCATAGTGTCATCGGCCTTGCATTTGCAATACCGAGTGAGTTGTTCGGCGCTCGATGTGCTGCTGTCGGGATTTTACGATTCCATTGGCCTTTACCATAAACCCACTAAACCTCAGGTCGATTTGGCGAAGGAATGGCTGTCAATTTTACATATGAGTGAGTTTGCCAGTACGGGTTTTAAGCAACTGGATTACGGCCAGCAGCGGTTATTACTGATAGGTAGGGCCTTGATTAAACAGCCCTTACTGTTGATTTTAGATGAGCCGTATCAAGGATTAGATTTTATTAATCGCACTTTAGTGATGCGGGCGCTGGAGATGATTGCCGAGCATCATTTGAGTCAGTTGCTGTATGTCTCCCACCATAGGGAAGATGCCTTGCCTGCCATTAACAACTTCGTCGATTTTATCCAGCAAGATAACGGCTATTCGGTTGAGGTGAGTCATCGCTCTGGGTGATAAGTGAGTTGGCTCAAATGATGCCAATCCCATAAAACCTACTCCGTAGAACTGTGATGATGCCCTCGGTTTGCATGGGGGAAATGGCAATAATAGTTTCTGGCCTATGCCAGAAACTATTCAAGATGCGAAAGGGATGTTGCTTGCCCTTGAGGTGCAATCACAGATGCCAAGACCCAAAAAATGCCGTCAATTATCGAGTTGTGTGCCCTGTAGCCTGTTTAAACCTAATGGCATACCAGCGGCCAACTTATCCCAAATCCTTTTAGCTGCCGACGAGTTTGAAGCCTTAGAGCTTGGTGATGTGCAGCGCTTAAGTCAGCTTGAGGCCGCAGCGCAAATGGGGATCTCGCGGCAAACCTTTGGTTATCTCCTCGCCAGTGCTCGCCAAAAAGTGGCGACCGCCATTACTCAAGGGCTGGTGCTGAAATTACCGACTCCAAATGATAAGGACCCAGTATGATTATCGCCCTGCCTATTAGCCGTGGACGGCTGGCTAGCCATTTTACTAAGGCGCAGCAAGTCCATTTTTATGATGAAAATCATCAGCTTTTACTTTCTATCCCGAATCCCGCCCTTGGCGGCAATTGCCAAGATAAAAAAGCCTTGTTAGACGCCATTCGCGCCCAGCACACCAGCATTGTGGTGGTGCAACATATTGGTGAGCGTATGCTTGGCAAGTTACTCGATGCAGGGATCAGTGTGAGCCGAGGGGATAATCAATTATCGATTGCCACGCTGCTCGCCCAGAGTAAAGAGGTGAATTTGCGCTTAACCCAGGCATCGCAGGGGCGTGCATCCCTAAAACATTTAGCCAAGGGCGGATGCTGTGGTGCTAAGGGGAGTTGTGGTTGCGGCGGTAAGGATAAGGTAAACCAAACCTTGTTGAGCCTGACTCAAGCGCCACCAAGCTTAACCTTAGCTAAACCCATCGCATACAGTGGTTTTAGATTATCAAAATAGTAATGGCGTTATTTTGCATCCATTAATGCATAGGGGCGAGCAATCGCCTCTTTGAGATCTGTTAGCGAAAATACCTTTGAAAACCGGCCAAAGATTTTGCCATAAAACACACATTCCACCACAGGCAATGCAAAGACATTGTGGCTTGCCGCTATTTCTGCTTGAGCCTCACAATCGATATAGGCCATCCGCATTAACGGGAATTCTTGCGCTAACATCTCAGCAATTCTCGGTTTGAGCGTTTGACACACACCGCAGTCCGGCGCGCCAAATAACAACAGTACCGCAGCATGCTCGGTTAACAAGGATTCAAGCATCTTAGGTGAATTCATTTCGATGATATCAGTTTGCATGGTTGCCATTTTGAAGTTGCTATGGATATAAATTCATGGGTTAGTTTGCGTGTTTTTAGGGTTAAAGCCAGCCCATTTTTACCACGCTACTACCGATAAATTGACCAAGATAAAATAAGCCAAGCATGAGAAGCCCGATACTGGCAGCAATCACTCCGATTTGCTGTATGCCTGTAAGACGACCTAGCCATTGTTTTAGATTATTTATCATTTCGCTACCTGCTACCTGCTACCAGCTACCAGCTACCAGCTACCTGCTCATCGATATATGTCGCATCGCTAACCGCACCACTGGCGCTCGCAGGGGATGCCATCGCCGTTACCATCCATTTGGGTATTCGGGCAGTGATTAATGTAAAAGGTCGCTTCGGCGCAGGAGCGCATATGGCTGCAATGGGTTTTGCCCGTTTCACACTGAAATTGAGGTGTGGCTGGAATCTTCTCTTGGTAAACGGGGCTCTGTTCAATCTCATCATAGGTGAGAACAGGTGCTTCATTTACGACAGGAGCCTCATTAAATGCTTGGTATTTTTTAAAGCCAAAAACGCCTATCGCTATGATAATCAGCAGCGGGACTATAGTGTTAACCGCGGATGTTCGTGAGCCATGTTGATGGTTTTTATCTTTATTATTAAAGCGTTCGCGGGAGTGAGGACGTGATTCTTGATGTGAGATGGGGCTTGCGGCAAGGACGGCCACCCCTTCAATCGAGGCGATAACGGCTTTTCTTTTACCGTCATTTTGCACTTCCATTTGGTACAAAATGCTGTCGCCCACTTTCGGTTTTCTCGCCATCTTTTTTAACACTGAAATATGGATAAACACATCTTGGTCAGTGTTTTTATCGGGCTGAATAAAGCCAAATCCCTTTTCATCGTTCCAGCGTACCAGCACGCCTCTGTCCATGAGCATTTTCTATGTCCTTAATGTATGCCGTTTTGCAGATACAGCCGATCTTAGGCTAATAAGTCAGCGATTCAATAGTGACTGCTAAGTTACTCAAGCATAGGAAGTTTTGCAATTTTTTATCTTAGATCTGCTTATCTATGACTCATTTGCTTTGGGTGTATGACGGCGGGGCGACTTGAGTTGTGTGTGGCAGAAATTGGCATTTTTATAAATTCAATACAAACAAGGAATTGTATCTATTTTAAACAAAATGAATAAAAACTGTGCATCAAACCTTGCATTATTACTGTGTGCTGCATAGTATTTGCTGTGTGGCGCACAGTGTGTGTGACACAGTGTTAAGGATAGGGATTCGACAATGACAAGTTCACAGCTAGTCAAAATGCGACTCGAGTTGCGCCGTGGGGTATTAGTGTTGGCGGTACTGGGATTATTAAAACAACCCCATTACGGTTATTCGCTCCGCAAACAGTTGCAGGAGGGCGGTATCGATATTGACGAAGGGACGCTGTATCCCTTAGTGCGCCGCCTAGCCGATCAAGGATTATTGGATAGTGAGTGGCGTCAGGCCGAAGGGCGTGAGCGTCGTTATTACCAATTGTCATCATTGGGGGCTGAGTTGCTCAGTCAACTGACCGATGAATGGCAGCAACTTAATGGCGCCTTGGCTTTTTTGCTGGAGCAAAGCGCTGACACTAATGGCTCAGATATAAACAGCCTAGACGAGAATGCAGAGGAGATTTGATATGGAATTAGTCGATCGCTATATCGCCGCGGTGCAGCGAGAATTGCCCGAGAACAAACGTCAGGAAATTGGTCGTGAATTAAAAGCCAATATCTGCGATCAATTGGATGCCCTCGCTGAACAAGGTGAATTAACTGAGTCACAAGTTGCCGCCGTGCTAAAGCAAATGGGTCATCCCTGTAAGGTCGCGCAGCAATTTGTACCATCTATGCCTATTATCGCCTCTGAGGATATTCCGCTGTTTAAACATACCCTGTTTATGGTGCTCGGCGTGTTGTTTGTTCTGCAGGTAGTGGGCGGCACGATGCAATGGCTTGGCTCGACGGAGGGGAGTCTATTTAGATTTATCCAACATCTCGCCAGTGGTTTTATCGGAGATGCCTGCCTTGCTTTTACCGCGATTGGTTTGTCCTTTTGGAGTTTTTCGGCCCAGGGAAAACCGCTATCCGGCAGTAATTGCCAGAAGTGGCAGCCGCAGAATCTGCCAAAGGTCGGCCCTGGTTGGCAGCATATTAGTTTAAGTGATGTGTTTGCCGATCTGGCGACGTATCTCTTCCTCTTGCTCGTGATCTGGTGTTCTGTGTGGATGAGTAGCGAGCAATTAGCCGCACGCACTGTGATTTTTAGTGCCAATGCCCAGCAATTACTGCAATGGTTTAGTCCTATTATTCTGCTGTCTATGGGCAATAGTCTGTGGCAATTACGCCTCCGAGTGTGGACCAGTGAATTGCTACTGGCGAATATGGGGGTCAACCTTACTTATGCCCTGTTCCTAGTCTTTCTGGCCTTTAGTTCGCCGCTATTACAAAACCAAGTACAAAGCCAAGGTGCTGAATTACAAGGGAGGTTTACACTATTGCAGTTAGAACAGTGGCTAAGTTATAGCTTAGTGATTGTCGCTATGTTCCCTGGCTATGAGGTTATCCGTGATGGGCTGCGTTGGCGCAAATTGGCACAGCAATAGGGCTTAACCAATTCCCTTAAGGTTCGTTTTATTGGTTTTTTTCATCGAATACATGGCCTGATCGGCATGATTGATCAGGCTTTTTGCATCTGCCCCATCCTCTGGATAAACCGCCGAGCCTATGCTGGCACCTATATGTATTAAGTGGCCGCTAATTGTGTATGGCTTAGTGACTGCGTGGACTATTTTTTCCTGTAATATCAGTGCGCTTTCGGCATCGGGTAAATGTTCTAAGAGGATCACAAACTCATCACCGCCGAGGCGTGTAATAGTATCGATTTGCCGAATGGCAGAGGAGAGCCGTTTCGCCACTTGCTGTAGCAGTCGGTCGCCGACATCGTGGCCAAACTGATCATTTATCGGCTTAAAGTTATCTAAGTCTAAAAACAGTACGGCAAAAATGCCTTTGCTTCTCTGGATATGCACTATGGCTTGTTCGAGCTTAGTGTGGAACAGCACGCGATTGGGCAGATTGGTGAGGGCGTCGTGGTGGGCGATATGGCGCAGGTATTCTTCCTCCGCCTTACGCTCGGAAATATCGGTAATGACGATAACAAAATGAGTAAGCAGGTGCTGATCATTACGTACTGTATTTATCCGTAAACTGAGTGCAAGTTTGCCGCCCAATGGGGTTTCCTTGAGAATTTCACCTTGCCATTGCTCGCCCTGTTGCAACAGGTTTAGCATAGCTTGATAAGCGTCTTCAGTTTCATGTCCGGTATTGATAAAGCGTGCCGCATCCCCTTGCAAATGTTGTTGGGTAAAGCCTGTGATATCAGTAAAAGCTTGATTAGCTGAGATAATGTTTAACTGCGGATCGGTAATAATAATGCCATCGGTACTGGCATTGAATACGGTTGCTGCGAGTCTGAGTTTATCTTCGGCCTGTTTACTGGCACTTAAATCCATAAAATATGCCACGCCTTCCTGATCGCTCCCATTTAAAAAACTGGCCCCTAGCATCACAGGGATTAAGGCGCCGCTCTTGCTGATCAGTTGTTTTTCATATTGTTGGCAGTGGCCATATTGCGCCAACTCGGCGAGGGCGATGGCATCTCTTGCTTCATATTCTGGCGGTGTGAGTGACCGCCAGTTGATTAAGCCCGAGGTTAAGTCCGTGCGGTCAAAATCGAGCATCTTGAGGAAGTGATCATTAGCATCCTGAATGGTGCCATCTAGCTGCCATGAAACAATGCCAATAGTGTTAGAGTTTTTAAGGCTGTTAAAACGAGATTCACTCATAAACAACAGTTGTTCAGATTTAGCAATATTGTGGATGATCTGTCGACTGGCGAAGATAACCATGCCGATAAATAGCAAGAGCGCGCCAAGGCCAATCAACCATGTCATTTGCTTTACCCAGCGCGCGCCTTCACTGAGGATCGCAGAGAAGGCGATTTCGAGGCGGAGTAACTCTTCATTGGCCTCAATCAGCTGTTGTCGATACTGGTTTAGGATTTCGGGTCTGCCACCAAACTGATTGATTTCATAACGTATATTTTCAGCGAGTCCCATGACAGACTCGAAACGTTCGTCGGCTAAGATCCACACTTTAACGGCTTCTTGCATATGGGGCGTTGAGTGGAAGTGGCGGAAAAACCAGATCAGCGACTCGGTATCCCGCTCATCATTACGGCCTTGGATAAACCCGAGTTTTGCGGCTTGTTCATCGATGGGGACCGAGAGTAAGGCCTGGCGGGCCTGACTATCGCCCATGATAACGTCAGTGGCGGCGAGGTAGCGTTGATAGTCTACTTCGTCTTTATTGTAGGAATAATGTGTGAGGTAGAAGATGGCATCTTTTTGCGCCTTGGCCCACAGCCCCTCACCGCGGACATAGGTGCGTACACCATCAAAAATATTACCTTGAAGATATACTAAGGTGACTAAAATGATGCAGATCCCAACAAACATCCCTATGATTAATAATACCTTAGCAACGGTTGAACGGGCCCTTTGCCGTAGGATCTTTAAGTTGCGCGCAAACTTGGTTTTCATGCTGACTCCCCGTAATTTAAGCATTGCCGCCATGTCCAAGTGGGCAATTGAGTGGGAGATAAGCTGCGTTGGCCGTGGCCATAGAGAGCTTTTGGGATTTTCATCTGTTCCTTAGATTGATTATTTTTTTAACATACTAAAGCCTAGTATGTTTTTGTTCTTAAATAGGATTGTTGTCGATGGAATCAATGTCCATAGAGATTCTTTAATCCACATTCAATACTGTTAAGTTAATCCCATCCAGTATAGCCATAGAGTATAGCCATAGTTGGGCTTGGCATTGGAATGATTGTCGCATGAGCGGGATAACCTAATACTGTGCTGGGAGTCTGACTTTGAGCTTAAATATCCGCAATAAGATAGATTTAATCCGTGGGCGAGTGTCGATGTAAGCGTTCTGAACTATTCTAAAAGCAATGCTAGACTTAGGTGGTATCAGTATGTTTTATAAGAGGTTCATTAAATTAGTGAACACCGTTAATCCTTTGTGGCGTACCTTAGTTTGCGGCTGTTTAGTCGGCATATTCTTCGCGGTGGAGGCATTCTCTGCTCCCTTACCTAAGGTGTTGCGCGCCGATTTTCGGCATAGACCGCCCGAAATGGTGCTAGACGAGAAGCACAATCGGATGACGGGGCCGGTTAAGGATATTCTCGAAGAAGCGGCGGCTAAGGTTGGTTACAGCATAGAATGGACCGCTCGCCCCTTTGCCCGCAGCCTGTACGAGTTACAGGTGGGAACGGTCGATATAGTGCCCCGCACGATACGGACCCCAGAGCGAGAGGCATTTATTCATTTTCTTGGCCCTATTTCGATACAGGAGCGGGATATTCTGTTCCTTGTAAAAACCGGGGAAGAGGCGCGGATTAAATCCTATGAGGATTTATATAAGGTTACCGTGGGGGTTAAGCGGCGAACGGTTTATTTCGAGCGCTTTGATGGGGATCTGGCGCTGAATAAAGTGGAATCTATCGATGATGAAAATATGGCTCGCATGTTTATCATGGGGCGTTTCGATACTATGGCCGTGCTCGATCGCGCCGCCATTGAGAGCGTCCTCACTAAGCTAGAATATGAGCGTTTTAGTTATGCCGATTTTAGGCAGCAGAATCGGATTGAGCATTACTTTGGTATGTCCAATAAATCCCCCCATTTGGCCATTTTTGATGCGCTTAATCAGGCATTACTTGAGATGGTTGCATCAGGCCGTATTAAGCAGATTTACCTCTCCTATGGTTTAACTGTGGAAGGAGAATAGGCCAGCCGATTATAGGCAAGCCGATTAAAGTGCCCGCAGGCCTTGGACAATTTGTCCTTTGGGTGAAAATAATGTGCGATATAGCACAAAATAATGGCATTCAACTGTGTTTTGGGGATGTTTTGCCGCTCACTTTTTGATCTCGATCTGCTTTTTCATTGTCGTTAAAGGGTTGAATTGCTGCCATCTTTTAGCAGTATTTGGAAACCCAAGATGAAATTAGCGCTCAGTCTATTCCCCCTTTGTGCTTTATCCAGTGCGGTGGTTGCCGATGTTGCAACGGACAATATCGAGCGCCTTGAAGTACGCGGTAGACAAATTAATACCTTAGGGCACAGCACTTCAGCATCTGAGGGGATAGTCGGCGCGGCAGAAATCGAGAGTCGTCCTTTACTGCGAACCGGCGAAATCCTCGAATTTGTGCCTGGGATGATAGTGACCCAGCACAGCGGCTCGGGTAAGGCGAATCAGTATTTTCTGCGTGGCTTTAACTTGGATCACGGCACTGACTTTAATACCCGCGTCGACGGTATGCCGGTGAATATGCGCACCCATGGGCATGGCCAAGGTTATACGGATCTTAACTTTTTAATCCCTGAGCTTGTCGGTGAAATTAGATATGCCAAAGGTGCTTATTACCCTGAGGTGGCCGATTTCTCCGGTGCGGGTGCCGCCCAATTACTGCTGGCCGAGCAACTCCCCCATAACCAAGTCGGGGTGACTTGGGGGGAATACGGTTATCAGCGGCTGGTGGCAACGCAGGAGTTAAACACTGACATAGGGCGGTTTATTCTTGGCGGTGAGGTGCAAGCCTATGATGGCCCATGGACGGATATCGATGAGGATGTCAGTAAAGTGAATCTGGTCGGGCGCTATTTAACAAGGCTCGGCGAGGGTGATTTGAGTATCACTATGATGGCCTACGACAACAGCTGGAATTCGGCGGATCAAATTCCCGCCCGAGCGGTAGATTCAGGACTCATTGATTTGTATGGATCTTTAGATAAGGACGTTGGCGGTGATGCTAGCCGTTATAGCGTTTCAGCCAATTACGATGCCGGCGATTGGCAGGGAAATGTCTACGCCATTCGCTCGACCATGAATTTATTCTCTAATTTTACCTATTTCTTAAACGATCCCGTCAATGGCGATGAGTTTGAACAAGTCGATGAGCGTACGATTTGGGGCGGCGATCTTAAACGCGACTGGCAAACTTACCTCGGCGGCACCCAACTAAATTACACTGTGGGCGGCGATGTGCGTTATGACGATATTGGCGCCGTAGGGTTATATAACACCCAGGGGCGACAACGGTTAAATACGGTCAGGCTCGATGAAGTGCAAGAGTTATCGACCGGCATCTTTGGCAAAGTGGAGTGGCTGCCCGCCGAACAATGGCGCTTTAATCTTGGGCTGCGTTACGATTATTTCGATGTGCAGGTCGACAGTGATAATCCGCTGAACAGTGGCGATGCGTCCGATGGTATGTTCAGCCTTAAGGCGGGCGCTTCCTATTTGTGGAGCGATAACCTTGAGTTGTATGTGAATGCGGGTCAAGGGTTGCATTCGAACGATGCCCGCGGTGCGACCATTAAGGTCGATCCCGTGAGTGGCGATGCGGTCGATAAAGTCGATTTGCTCGTGCGCTCCAACGGCGGCGAGTTTGGGGTGAAATATTATGATAGGGACTTTATCAATTTCTCCGCCGCGCTCTGGTATCTGCAATTAGATTCAGAGTTGGTGTTTGTCGGCGATGCGGGTAACACTGAGCCGAGTCGGGCATCTGAGCGTTATGGCGCTGAATTAACAGCATATTATTGGCTCAATGATGCAGTTAGCCTCGATATGGAGTTAGCCTGGACTCAGGCTCGATTTACCGAGAACGAACTGGAGGAGGGCAAGTACATCGATGGCGCTGTGCCCTTTGTCGCCAGTGCGGGCATTACCTATCAACCCGACGGCGATGGCCTATATTCGAGTGTGCGGGTGCGGCACCTTGGCGAGCGGGTGCTCGACAGTTTTAATGAGCACAGGGCCGATGCAACCACCTTAGTCAACCTCGCGCTGGGGTACGAGTTCCGCGGTTTCGACACTAAGCTTGAGCTGCTTAATGTGTTTGATAGTAAAGATCACGACATAGATTATTTTTATGCCTCCCGCTTACCCGGTGAAGCGGTAGAAGGGGTTGAAGATCAACATTATCATCCCGTCGAGCCGCGAATGGTGAGAGTGAGCCTGAGTTACCATTTTTAAGTCGGTATCTTGCCGAGCAATAATCTGTATCTAATAAGCGCCCAGAGAGTGGGGCGCTTTGTTTTTTGAGCCGTATTCAATGCCGGAGTTGGCTAAATGGTCTATCTGCAATTATTTACTATTCTCGCCCTTGCTGTGGCGGCTAGAATGATCATTCTGAAATGCAAACTCGCGGATGATAAAGGCCCAAATTGAGCAGATGAGCAGTATTGTACCCGTTGAAAATATTAACTATTGGCGTCATCCCAGCTTATCAGGCATAGAACTGAGTCAGGCGGAATTCACACATTTCAGCTTCGATAAACATGTGCATCTGGATTATCACTTAGGCGTGGTCACCCAAGGTGCCCAGCAGTTTGTGAATAAGGGCAGTAGCTATCAGCTTGGTCAGCACAGTCTATCGACTTTAAATCCCGACGAAACCCACGATGGTCAGAGCCGTGATGCCGAAGGTTATCGGGTGAAAGTCATGTCGATACCCGTGGAATACATGAATGAAATCAGCCAAGAACTGGGTTTAAAGGAACACTTTTTCAGCGCGCCTATGGTGGATGACCCAACGCTTTATCAATATTTTATTCAGCTACACGAGCTATTGATCCAAGGTCAATGCAGTGCGCTCGCGGGAGAGTCCCACTTACTGAACTTTATTCATCTGCTGCTGGAGCGTTACCCCAGCGGCGTTGCAGCTGGCATATCTAAACCGAATCAACCGCAGGGGTTATCTAAGTTACAGGTGAGCTTAGTCAAGCAGCGAATTCACGATGAGCCTTGGCACAATACTCAGCTCGAAACCTTAGCCAATGAAGTGAGCTTAAGTAAGTTTCAGTTTTTACGGCAATTTAAACAGGCAACAGGGATGACTCCCCATGCGTATCTCAAGCGGGTGCGTTTAGAGTTGGCGAAAAAGTCCCTAAGCCATGGCGCCTTAGTGGCGGATGTGGCGCAGCAATTTGGATTTTTCGACCAAAGCCATTTAAATAAAGCCTTTAAGCAGGCATTCCTATTATCGCCGGTGCAATTTCAGCGGCGCATGCTCTAGCTTCCGCCGTTTTCGACGACTGATTCGAATAAACCAACATTGTGCAATTTATTACAATTCAGCCCGGTGGCACATGGCCATACTAGTTACCTCAGTTATCGTTAATAACCCTTTTTCGGAGCCGCATTTCTATGGATTTATCCTTATTACTCACCTTGGCCGTGATCCACACTGTGGCCTTGATCAGTCCCGGACCCGATTTCGCTATCATGGTGAAGATTGCCACTCAGCAGTCTCGAAGCACTGCGATTGCCGCGGCCGTGGGGATTTCAGTGGCCATTTTAGCCCACACGATTTTAAGCCTAACGGGAGTGAGCCTGCTCATTAAGAGCTCGCATACTCTGTATCTCTTAGTGCAAATTGTGGGGGCAACTTATTTAGCTTGGATGGGATTTGGCGCCCTGCGTGCAGGCCTTGCGATACTCGCCAAACGTAAAGCGAGCGTTAGCACCCGCTCCCCTGCTGGGATAAACATTGAGGCTATTGAAACTGCTGAGGCTGGAGGTGCAGGCTTAGCTGGCACTATGTCGCGCAGGCAAGGTTTTTTGACTGGGCTTTATACCAATTTATTGAATCCAAAAGCATTAGTGTTTTTCTTAACCTTGTTTTCAGCCTTAATTACGCCGAGCGTTACCACAAGCACTAAAATCGCCGCCGCCATTTTGCTGCTGTTGCTCTCTCTTGCATGGTTTGGCTTTGTCGCTGTGATGTTATCCAAGGCGCAGGTGCAACTGAAATTGCAGCGACTGACGCCGATTATCGATGCGGCGATTGGCGTTATCTTTATGTCGGTGGCGCTGGCAATTTATTCCAACCTATTGCTGACGGCTTAGTTGGGCGCAAAGGCTAAGGTTTGAGTCCTGTACACCTATGTTATGCTTGGCCCTTGATTTCAGCTGAGACGTTTAGATAAAAGGGATAAAGATGTCAGTCGCCTTATCAGTAAAGGTAATAAAATCAGCTAGCTTAGATAAAGTTAAGCTGCTTAAAATGGCGTTTTATGCGGCGTTGGTCATCGGTGTAATGGGGCTAAGTTGTCATGCCCGCGCGGCCGATGAGATGTTGGCAAAGGAATATATTCCTCTGGTACAAGGGCTTATCGATGCGGCCAAGGCGAATGATCCCGAGGCTATGGCTAAGCGAGTGGCTTACCCACTTAAACGTGAATATCCGATCCCGGTGATTCAAAATATGCAGGAAATGGTTACACGTTTCGATCAAGTATTCGACCCACAATTGCTTGAGCTGATTGCCAATTCTAAGGCTGACGTCGATTGGCAAACTATGGGCTGGCGCGGGATTATGCTCGGCAGCGGCGTGGTGTGGATGGATTTTGACGGTAAGATCATAGCGATTAACAACCAAACACCCGCAGAGGCAAAACTTAAAGCTGAGCTTATTGCCAAGCAACAAACGGCATTACATGCGAGTGTGAGTGATTTTGTTAGCCCTGAGTTAGCATGGCAGACCGCCAAATTTACCATTCGTGTCGATAATATGGGTAACAGTCAATACCGTTATGCCGCTTGGGCAAAGGGTAAGTTATTGAGCGAAAAGCCAGATTTAGTGCTAAATAAGGGCAAACTCGTATTTGATGGCAGCGGCGGGAATCATTCATTTCAATTTCGCAGCGGCCCATACCAATATCATTGCTATGTCACCGTCTTAGGCACCAGCGACAGCCCACTAGGTGAGCTAGTCGTATATAAAAATGACCAAGAAATACTGAAACAAGCCGTCATCAAAGCAGACTAGTCTCGTTTCTATCCTATGAGTTAAGTTTTTCTTAGCCACCTAATCTTTCCCCTTTCCCTAAGCCATATATGGCTTGGAATAATGCTATCTTGATAATTAGCGCGAAAAACATTGATAAAGGCTTTTAGCGGACGTAGTCGCTCCGCTGAAAACACGTTATATACCAAGGAGGGAGTTATGAAGCGAGATATGGACTTAATTAGGTTGATTTTACTAGAAGCTCAAAATGGCAACCTAAACAGTGACATCAAAGGCTTTGAGTCTGATGTTGTTAAATACCACAAGAAACTAGCCATAGAAGCTGGATTACTTGAAGGAAAAGTTCAAAACAACCTCGAGAACACATCGGTTGTACCTTCAGCTGTCCATGTTAAAGATTTAACTTGGCATGGTCATGATTTCTTAGATTCAATTGAGTCAGACAACAATTGGTCCAAAGTTAAAGGCTACATCAAAGAATCAGGCAAGATAGTGACAATTGAAACTGTTAAACAAGCAGTTAAAATCGTATTTCAATCACTAACGTAGAGGCATATAACAAAGGCGTCAATTAGGACGCTCGCAAGCTCACACCTACTACGCCGGCGTTAACCATAGAATTTTTATCCAAAACTGACGAGTTAGAGTTAAGGCTTTAACTCGAAAATGTCCATTAGCTTTTTACGAACATATAGTAAATTGGTAGTTAAAATTGGCATTGAGGCTACAGTGACCGTCGGCGACATGGATGTCGCCGTCGAGCCTATAAGGATATATTCACGGCGTGTCACTGTGGAAACAATGACAATAAACTCCCTGAGTAGATAAAGGGCTATTTAGCTTTTGTTCCAAATGTGACTTATAACGGTCTGTGGAAATGACTGTTCACGTAGCATTGTGCAGTCGGTTTTAATTCGCGAGATAAAAAGAGCATTAAGGATGAACTTAATGCTCTGTTTTATGGATAAATTCCTGTTCAAACTGCCTTGCGGTAATGGGTTTGCCGTAGAGGTAGCCTTGGCCTAAATCGCATTCTTCATTACGAATAAAGGTATCTTGTTCTAGGGTTTCTACCCCTTCGGCGATTACCTCTAAATTCAATTTCTTGCCAATGGCGATAATCGCCTTAGTTAACTCCCTATCTTGTTCGTTTTCTTCGAGTTTATTGATAAAACAGCGATCGATTTTTAAGGTATCGAAGGAGTATTTTTGTAGATAACTTAAGGAGGAATAGCCAGTGCCAAAGTCATCTAGGGAGATGCGGATACCGAGTGCTTGCAGTTTTTGGATGGCATTGTGGGCTAAGTGTTCGTCCTGCATTAGCATGCCTTCGGTGATTTCAAGCTCTAGGGCTGTGGGTGGCATTTGGTACAGTGCTAACAGATCGGCGATATGCTCGACAAAGCGGGGATTACGCATCTGAATGGGAGAGATGTTAATGGCAATTTTAAAGTCGTGCTGGAGGGCTCTGCACCATTTGGCGGCTTGGGAGAGGGCCGTGTGCAGTACAAAGTTGCCAATATCGATAATCTGGCCATTACGTTCTGCTAGGGCAATAAATCTGTCGGGGGCGACATTGCCAAGGATGGGATTATGCCAGCGCAGCAGGGCTTCGGCACCGATCACAGTCTTGGTCTTTAAATTGATAAAAGGTTGATAATGTAGGCTTAATTCATTTTTGTTCAGGGCGTCGATTAAGTGCGACTCGAGTTGATAACGTTGGCGCAGTGCCGATTGAACATCTTGATTGAAAAAATTATAGGCAGAACCTTCAGCTTTGCTGATTGTCATCGCCGCCCCCGCTTTTTGCAATAACACCACGGCATCTATCCCATCGCTGGGGGCCTGCGCTATGCCAATGCTCGATGGGATAGTGATCACAAAATCTGCGACGCCAAAAGGGGTGTTACAGCAGTTCATGATCTGATTGATGAGTTTGTTGACCTCGGTATGTGGTGAAGCGTGGGACTGAACTATTACAAATTCGGCGCCGGCGATGCGGGATACAAAGGTATTTTCATCGGCATAATGCTGTAAACGCTGGCTGAGAATGGTGAGAATTTTATCGCCAATCAAGTAGCCATAACTGTCGTTGATCGATTTGAAATTGCGCAATCCCACGTAGAGGACAGAAATATTTGCCTTGGAGTGAGTTTCTTCAAGCATACGCGAGAGGTTATTAATCAAGGTGATACGGTTTGGTAGACCCGTCAGTGGATCGTAACTTTTATGATATTCCAAGGAGCTTTCGGTGGAGGTGCGGGTTTCGATTTCACGGATCAGTTTAACGCTAAGCTCAGCCAGTTCATGGGTGCGTTGTTGGACGACTTGCTCGAGCTGCTGATTATGGGTTTGTAGTTTAGCCTGCTGAAACAGCGTGACTAAGTTAGCTTCAATCCCATTTTGAAAACGGCTGAGCAAACTACGGAACTGTTTACTGTAGTGATGCTCCTTGCTGTCTAACATGCAGATAGTGCCAAAGGCGGTGTTATCGGGCCAGCGCAATGGCAGGCCACAATAGGCGATCATGCCGAGTTTAATATCAGGGTTTTTATCCCAATTTTTATCTTTAAGTGCATTAGGAATATGCAGTTCTCTGCATTCTTTCATTACTGTTTCGCAGTAGAGCCCATGGCCTAAACTGTCTTTATCATGTGGTTTATAGGGGTTACCTAGGCTATGGCTGGAGGCAAAGACTTCTATGTCGGATTGATGTACCCGCATGATAAGTGCCGCGGGGGTATCGACTATTTCAGAGAGTAAATCTAAGGTTTGCTGCCAGTTCTCGAGCATTGCTGGCGGAACTATGATTCCGTCGGTATCGATAGCAATGTCGGCGAATATCCGTTTTTTTTGAGATTGCTGAAGGGCGATATGGTAAGGCATGGGTGCTCAATCCTAGAGGCGCAATGTTATTTATAAACTATAGCCTTTTTGTCAGTGATTCGAATTTTTTACCTAAATTAAGTTGGCTCAGATGACGGGCTGATATGGTAAAAGGCCTTAAGTTTTCGATAAGAATCCTCCATTACCCTAATACTAGATGTTCAGAGAATAGGGTTTTGTAGTGATTAACCATTTGAAAAATAATAGTGAAATGACGTTTTTTCGCTTTGCTAAGGGCTATTTATTTACCCCATTTATGGTTTTTGCGGTGATCATTTTTGGGCTTGAATGGACCCATGCCGATATGAAAATGGCGAGTATGTTGTTTCAGTGGCAGGGCGGTGTCGATTCTTGGCCATTAAGAGGCGATTGGATAACGGAAAATCTTCTGCATGTTGCGGGACGTAACTTAGTGATCTTGCTGGCCCTAGTGGTGGTGATGGGGATTGTGTTAAGTTTTCGTCGCGATGTTATTCGCCCCTATCGCAAGGGATTGATCTATCTATTCTGTAGTGTGCTTGCCAGCGTATTATTGGTGCGTATTGGCAAGAGCCTAACCCATATGACCTGTCCATGGGATGTGGTGGAGTTTGGTGGCCGGCTGATGCACTCCTCCCTATTTGCCCGTTTACCCGAAGGGGCTGAGTTTGGGCAATGCTTTCCTGGTGGTCATTCGAGTGGCGGCTTTGCTTGGGTTGCGACTTATTATGTACTGAAACAATATCATCCCCGCTATGCCAAAGTAGGGTTAGTGTTTGGGTTGCTACTAGGTGTGGTTTTTGGGATTGCACAGGAGCTGCGCGGCGCCCATTTTTTAAGCCATGACTTATGGAGTCTTACGGTTGCTTGGACCTGTGCAAGCCTATTGTATTACGGCTTTTTCCTCCGTGCGACCAAGGTGCAGAGCGTTAATTTTGTCCATAGTGTCAGTATGATTAATGCTAAATAGTCGAACCTAGTTATGCCCGCTTCATAGCAGAGCGGGCCTTGTGAGATTGATGTGGTCGCCTTAGTGTTCTTAAGACTTAAAATCTAAAATCGAAGCGAATATCCCCTTGGCGTAAGCGCAGTTTTTCATCCAGCAGGTGATTTTTTTCGTTGAGCAGCACATTTTTTTGTTTTAAGAGTGCGGCTTTGTCGGTGAGATTATTCAATTTATTATCGATACTGCCAATTTCACTGTCGATGGCATATAAGCGTTCGGCGATTTCGGCTAAGCGTTGATTCACTAAATATTGCTCATATCCTTGGTTATAACGTTCTACAAATTGATTATTGCTACAGACCCCATAGTAATGTTCCCCCGCTAATCCTACGCGATAACCATTTTCGGGGAGGCAATAATTAATGAGCCCCTGCTGGTATCCTTGTTGCCACTGCGCCGCATCCACCTTGAGATTAAATTCGTGGCAATCCTTTTGGTATTGATTGAGTTGCGACGCCGTAGCCCCACGATTACCGTCCGCCAGTCCGAGGGAGTACCAATCACTACTACGACATTCTTCGAGTGAGAGACTCGTGCATTGGGTTAAAGATAGGGCGAATAATGCCAGGGCCAACTGTAAATAACGCATTCAATACTCTCAAGGGATAAAAGGCGATCAGAATAATGCTTCGGGAAGGTGAAGCCAAGCGATGAAAGCAGAGTCGAGATAAGTGCTCGGCATCAAGGTGATTACAATGTGCGGTATATTCCCTATGCGCTTTATGGCGGTAAGCCCCATTGCCCCGTTTGCGTTGGTTTTGGTAGTCTAACGACTGTGTTTGGGCGGGCGCTGTAGAATCGAGGGAACTTCAACTCGATTCTGTCAATTATAAGCAAGCATGGGATAATTTAAGGTTAATTTTCAGTATGTTTGTTGACTTCAAACCAAGATAAATCTGCTATTGTGTTGTTGCCCTAGGTGCTTTAGTTTTTACTTAAATTTAATTAATCATTTTTTCCTATTTTCGCTAGGAGTCCGCTTTTTTATGAAGATTTGTCCGCAGTATTCCATCTCAAGCCTAAGTAAGGTATAAGGGCGCTATGAAAACTCCGAAACGAATCCAACCTCTGGTTGATGAAGGACTGGTCGATGAGGTCATCAGCCAGTTAATGAGCGGTAAAGAGGCAACTGTGTACGTGGTACGCAGTGGTGAGGATATTCGCTGCGCCAAGGTTTATAAAGAAGCGGACAAACGCAGTTTTAAGCAGGCGGTGCTGTATCAAGAAGGCCGCAAAGTCCGTAACAGTCGTCGTGCCCGTGCGATGGAAAAAGGCTCTAAATTTGGTCGCGATCAAATGGAAGAAGCCTGGCAAAGCGCCGAGGTCGATGCACTTTATCGGCTCGCTAACGCAGGCGTCCGGGTGCCGACGCCCTATGGCTGTTTCGATGGTGTTCTCTTAATGGAGTTAGTCACCGATGCCGAAGGCAATGTGGCCCCTCGTTTAAATGATGTGACCCTGTCTGCCGAAAAAGCGGTTCGCGACCACACTCTGGTGATGACCTATGTCAAACGTATGCTCTGTGCGGGTTTAGTGCACGGTGACTTATCTGAGTTTAACGTCTTAGTCGATAGTGAAGGCCCAGTGATCATCGATTTACCCCAAGCGGTCGACGCGGCGGCGAATAATCATGCTAAATGGATGTTAGCTAGAGATATCAATAATATGACTCAGTATTATGGTCAGTACGCCCCCGAATTATTAAAGACGCAGTATGCCAAGGAGATGTGGGCCCTGTTTGAAGCGGGTGAATTAAAACCCGATACCCTGCTCACGGGTGAGTTTACTGAGGTGCTTGCCGAAGCGGATGTCAGTTCAGTGTTAGAAGAGATCCAAGCGGCTTATGAAGAAGCGCAGGAACGGAAGATGCGTATCCAAGAAGCGAATGAAGATTATTAGTCGTTCGGATCTGATTGAAATAGGTTGTTCCCATTAACACCAATCACAGCCTTCCTTGGCGCGCCACACTCACTATAGCGCTAGATCTTCATTGATCCCGTGAATAAAAGGGCAAGACCCAAGAGGGTAATATGCTAGTGACTTGGGGGAGCACAATTCACATATTTGATCTTGGGGGAGATAACTCCCTCTAAAGCCTTGCCAAAACCTTGGCATTCTCTCTGTATTGATACTTAACCTATTAACACTTAAATGACTTCCCAACCTTGGTTGGGTTAGCAATTAATGTGGATGACAAGGCCGGACGAAAAAGGGCGCTGTTATTATTTTTGTTAGCACATCTTTTATATCGTTAGCGTTATCAGCAGGGCGATATGCCATCCTGTCCGGCCTTGTCTATTTGGGCTCCAATAGGAATGTAAACATTAGCCTATGGTGCGTAATTCATTGTTAAGCTGTTTAATTTTTTTCTGCAGCTGGGCGATCTCACCCATGAGAGCACATTCTCTTTGCTGTGGTTGTAAGTCGCTTTCCCTTACCCATTGGTACACGGCTTTAGCCGAAATCCCATATTGGCGAGCCACATCCGAAAGTAAACGTCCCTTCACTTTCACTTCGGAAATGACATTGAGCTTGAGACTATTGTCGATGATTCCCATGTGCTGTCCCTCTTTACTGCGTTCTAACGATATTCGATCTAATGGCGTTGATGTTTCCCTAGTGACTAACGACGCTGCTCTAAATCCCACTGGCTATATCCAACGTGGCGTAGATAAATCCATTCATGGCGACACAGTTCAATCAATTTCATCATGCTTTTCATCTTTCCTCCTCAACACCTATGACCTAAACCTAAGATTTAAACCTAAGACTTAAACTTAAGACCTAAGGTATTTTTCCTTGATTAACATATCTAAGTGTACCGCTAGACAACTGCGATAGGGTCATCGCTTCTTCTTACCTATTTAGTAGTATGTAAAATTCGTGCCAATATTCTAATTTTTTATTTTTGTATAAAAATCATTATTTTATGTATTTGTTTAAAACTGCTTAAGTTTTTACGCTTGTCAAAAACGGTGCAAAGTGCACTATTTCAGGGCTTAGCAAAGGGGAGGGCGTCGTGCGGCTTATGGAGGCTTTTATGAATGATCTCTGTATCTTTGCTGACTAAATTACCGATTAGCGGCTACAGGCTGAGATTAATGATTGTCTCTAAGGAGAATGCTTATATACTGCGTTTTTTGAATGTTCAGTGGCTGCTTATCTATGCCATTCGTCGTGAATTTTTACCTTCTTTGTGGACATTCACAGTCATCAATCATGTTATGAGGTCATTAATGATGAAGCGTTTTCAAGCCAGTTCATTTACACCAACTAAGCTCACTATAGCGGCGCTTATCGGTGGATTATTGGTATCCGGTTGTACAACAGTGAATCCCTACACTAATGAACAACAAACCGCTAAGGCGACGACTGGGGCCTTAATTGGCGCCGTTGCCGGAGCGGCCGTAGGTGTCGCTTCTTCTAGCAAGAGCGACCGCGGCAAAGGTGCCTTAATTGGCGCTGCATCTGGTGCGGCCGTTGGCGGTGGCATTGGTTACTATATGGATGTACAAGAAACGAAATTGCGCCAACAACTCGCATCAACAGGGGTAAGCGTAACCCGCAATGGTGACAATATTATTCTTAATATGCCCAACGAAGTGACCTTTGGTGTAGATCAAACCGAGCTAAGTGACGGCGCTAAGCGTGTGCTAAATTCTGTAGCCGTGGTGGCAAAGGAATACAGTAAGACCCAACTTAACGTATTAGGCTATACCGATAGCAGTGGCTCGGACTCTTACAACTTGCGTCTGTCGCAGGTACGTGCGAGTGAAGTGGGTAATTACTTGATGGGCAAAGGTGTAGCTTCGGCTCGAGTGAAGTCGCAGGGTATGGGTGAAGCAAGCCCTATCGCCTCCAATGCGAGCGCCGAAGGCCGTGCACAAAACCGCCGTGTTGAAATCGTATTAACGCCAACGGGTTAGTAGACCAGTTAATTATCATGCTTATTGCTAAAAGTCGCCTGCGGGCGACTTTTTTGTGTCCCTCACAGTTGCCTTTGACGATGAGCGCGCCACCGCTTGTAATGGGACTATTTGTCCTATCCGCCACTTAATTTGAGTGATCCGTCCCCCAATCACACCACAGCGATTTGCCTTAGCATGAGTTCAACTTGATCCCTTTCTCGATTTCACGTTCTGTATGGGGATAAGTCACACGAATGACTTTTAGCGCCTAAAGGAGAATATGACTATGATAAGCAAAAATGTGTTACTAGCCTTGAGTTTAAGCCCTGTAATCATGGCTGCTGCAGTGCAAGGAGTACCGATGAAAACCGAAGTGACCACAGGAGTCGCACCGATTGAACTGCGCGCCGCTGGCAGCTTAAAGGCGGCGATGAACGATATTATTACCGCTTATCAAGCCGAGTCACAAGTGAGTGTTGCCGCGCAATATGCGCCATCTGGCTTACTATTAACACGAATTAAAGAGGGCGAAAAAGTCGATATCTTTGCCTCGGCGAATATGAAGCATCCGCAGGCGTTAGTGGATTCGGGTCAGGGGCAAAAGGTGCAAATGTTTGCTCGTAATCAACTCTGCGCTATTGCCCAGGACAATGTTCAAGTGACGAGTGCGACGCTACTCGATACCTTGTTAGATCCTAAGGTTAAAGTCGGCACCTCAACGCCGAAAGCCGATCCCGCGGGCGACTATGCCTGGGCCGTTTTTGCTAAGGCTGAGGCGGTAAAGCCCAATGCGAAAGCTGCGTTAGAGGCTAAAGCATTACAACTGACTGGTGGCCCTGAGAGTGCTAAGCCACCGAAAGATCGCAATCCCTATGGCTGGGTGATGGAAAACAAGCAAGCGGATGTGTTTTTAACCTATTGCACTAATGCTGTGTTGGCGAAAAAAGAAGTACCAAGTCTACAAATCATTGACTTACCGACGGAACTCGCCGTAGGCGCCGACTACGGATTAGTGGTTTTGCAAGGTGCTAATACTGCTGCCACGCCGTTAGCTGAATTTATTCTCTCCGCAAAAGGCCAAGCAATTCTAAGCAGCTATGGTTTTCAGCCCCCTAAAAAATAGTTTTATTTCGGTTTTCAGCGGGATAAAAAACGGCATCCTTTCGGTGCCGTTTTTGTTATTAGTTCAAATTGCTAGTGCATCAATTCATCAATTCATCAATTCATCAATTCATCAATTCATCAATTCATCAATTCATCAGTTCATCAGGTACAGCGTCGCTAAACCGAGGAAGGCGAATAAGCCGATCACATCGGTGACTGTGGTGAGTACCATGCCGCCAGCGAGTGCAGGATCGATTTTAAGTCGTTTTAATATCAATGGAATACTCGCGCCTGCAAGCCCGGCAATGGTCATATTAATCAGCATGGCACCACCGATAAGGCTGGCGAGTGCTAAGTCATCCTTCCAGACGAGTACCGCGATAAACACCAGAATCGACCACATCAAACCATTGAGGAAACCAATGGCGAGTTCTTTGCCGATCAGCCAGCGGGCGTTACTTTGGCCTATATGTCCAAGGGCAATACCGCGGATAACGAGTGCGAGGGTTTGATTGCCCGCCACACCACCCATGCTTGGAACTATGGTCATTAAAATCGCGATGGTGGCAAATTGCTCGATTGTTCCCTCAAACATATTACTGACCGAAGCGGCGAGCAGGGCGGCGAACAGATTGATCGTCAACCAGAGCGAGCGGCGAAAGGTACTTTTAAGCACTGGGGCGAAGGTGTCCTCGTCGTCGTCCATCCCCGCCATTCCCATCATGGAATGCTCGGCATCTTCACGGATCACATCGACCACATCGTCAATAGTGATACGCCCGAGTAATTTGCCCTCGCTATCCACCACGGGTGCCGATATCCAGTCGTGGCGCTCAAATAACTGCGCGACTTCACTGTCGGGCATGTTAACGGGAATACTCTCGATATCCGTGTCGATAATGCTGCTGATATGGGTATTGGGATCGCAGGTAAGCAGATCCGCAAGCCTAACACCGCCGAGCACTTTGTCCTGTTTATCGACAACATATAAGGTATCTGTGGTATCGGGCAGACTGCCACGTTGGCGCAGATAGCGCAGCACAACGTCGATATTGACATCGGGCCTGAGCGTCACAGTATCCGTATTCATTAGGCTGCCCGCCGTTTCATCCGGGTAAGACAGTGCTTGCTCAACGCGCTGGCGATTTTGCTGGCTCATGGATTGCAACACTTGCTTATACACAGTGTCTGGCAAACTGCGCAGAATATAGGCGAGATCGTCAGTGTCCATACTGGCGGTTGCTTTAGCGACTCGTTCCGGGCTCATGGCTCTGATCAAGGGATCTTTTAGCTCTTCGCTCAACTCATCGAGAATATCGCCTAACAGTTCTTGGTCAATCAGTTGCCACAGCACCTGCCTCGCCTTTGGGGGCGAAGATTCGAGGATCAGGGCAATATCGGAAGGAGCCATGTTTTGCAGCATTTGCCGCACATGGACAAACATACCGCTACTAAGGGCTTGACTCAGTTGGTCGAGGCGTTGCCCAACTTGATGGCTGTCAGAAGCTTCTACGGGCATTTATCCTCCATTGCATTGTGAACCTGTGGCCTACCAGCTTTGGAACTTCAACCATGTTGAGCAGATATCTGGTAAAAGAACAAAAGTATCATATTGTAATTGAGCGGGATGGATAAGGTCGAGTGACAAATGAAGCTGGTGAGAATTGATTTCAAATCATTGAAATAAAAACTGAAATTTAAGCCAAGATATTGCTAGTAAACCCTAAATTTTAGGGTTAGCAAGCTTCGTCAAACTTAGCGTCAATGAGCGCACAAATGGCATCGAGGGCGGGCGCGGCATCTGGGCCTTCGGCAATCAGTTTAATGGTTTTACCCATGCCAGTTTCGAGCATCAATAAGCCGAGCACACTGGCGGCTGAGGCCTGTTTATCACCTTGGATTAACGTGATAGTCGCATCAAACTCCGATGCCAGCACCACCAATTTAGTGGCGGCGCGGGCGTGTAAACCGAGTTTATTGCAAATGGTGACTTGGCGCTCAAGCTTTGGCATGGCTCAACTCTCGATGACGCGCATTCACTTTATGTTTGCCATTGCTAAAACGTTTGGCGAGCTGTTCGGCCACATAAACCGACCTGTGTTGCCCACCCGTGCAGCCGATCGCTATGGTGAGATAACTTCGATTATTGCGTTCTAAATGGGGCAGCCAAGTTTCGAGCAGATTTTCAATTTGCCAGATGAACTTATTCACCAGTGGCTGGCGATTTAAAAACTCGGCGACCGGTTCATCTAGGCCTGTAAGGGGGCGTAGTTCCGGTTCCCAATGGGGATTTGGCAGAAAGCGCACATCGAACATAAAGTCGGCTTCGCTGGGCATGCCGTGTTTAAAACCAAAGGACTCGAAGTTGATCACTAATTCCTTATCGACACTGCCGAGCAAAATCTGCCTGACCTGATCGCTTAACTCATAGATATTCAAGTTCGATGTATCTATGTAGTGATCCATTTGCTGGGATAGGGGTTCGAGCAGTTTGCCTTCGAGCTTAATGGCTTCTTGCAGTGAGACACGGCTCTTAGATAAAGGATGTAAGCGGCGGGTCTCGCTATAGCGTTTAAGCAGTATCTTATCGCTAGAATTGAGGAAAAAGCTGGTTAGCTCGGTGCCCTCGGGGAGACTGGCAAGCTGTTGAACCAGCACTTTATCTTGCTCTGGCAGGTTACGCACGTCGACACTGATGGCGACGAGATCGTTACTGCCCTTGAGCTGTTCAAGCAGGCTGCCAATCAGCGGCAAGGGGAGATTATCGACACAGTAGTAGCCGAGATCTTCAAGCACTCTTAGTGCGACAGATTTGCCTGAGCCCGAGCGCCCTGACACTATGACCAGTTTCATCCAGTGATTACCTGATAGAGTTCCGTTTCATCATGCGTCTTGCGCAATTGTTTCAATACTTGTTTGTCACTGAGCTTTTCGGCCATACAGGACAAAGTACTTAAATGCTGCTGACATTGATCAGCAGGGACAAGCAATGCAAATAAAATATCGACAGGTTGCTTATCGATAGCATCGAAGGCTATCGGCTCCTCACATTTTACGAGTATCGCAATGGGTTGTGTTATATCGGTTAATCGACCATGTGGAATGGCGATACCGTTACCTATACCTGTGCTCCCCATCTTTTCGCGCGCCACAAGGCTTTCGAATATCTCTTGAGATGAGAGGGTGGGGTACTGGGCAGCGGCTAAGTCACTGATGAGTTCCAGTACCTTTTTCTTACTGCCCGGAGTGGCGCAGGTAGTGCACTCCGGCCGCAGTATGGTACAAAGTTCCATGGTTAGTGTTTTGTTAACTTCTCTTTGTGTTTAATAACCTGACGGTCAAGTTTGTCTATCAGGACGTCTATGGCAGCATACATGTCTGCATGCTCTGAAGTTGCAAAAACTTCACCACCGGTGAGGTTAATTCTCGCTTCGGCAATTTGTTGCATTTTCTCAACATTGAGCACAACGTGCACATTATTGATCTGTTCGAAATGACGTTCAAGTTTTGAAAACTTTTCCTCTACATATGCCCGTAACGATTCAGTAATCTCTATATGGTGTCCACTTAGGTTTATTTGCATAGAAACGTCCTCCGATATCCACTGTAGGCTATAAACTTTTACGCTGATTAGAAGGGGGAATAAGCATAGCTTCTCGATACTTCGCAATGGTTCTGCGGGCTACGTTTATCCCCTGTTCTGCCAGAAGTTGCGCCATCTTGCTGTCGCTTAATGGTTTTTTCTGGTTTTCCGCGGCAACCAGTTTCTTGATGAAGGCTCTGATTGCGGTGGATGAGCACTCGCCGCCATCGTCGGTCCCGACGTGGCTTGAGAAGAAGTATTTTAGTTCAAAAAGTCCCTTAGGGGTATGCATGTATTTTTGTGTGGTCACCCGAGAAATGGTGGACTCATGCATTTCAACGGCTTCGGCAATATCATTGAGCACCATAGGCTTCATCGCCTCTTCACCATATTCGAAGAAACCCTGCTGATATTGGACGATACAGTTCGCCACCTTGAGCAGAGTCTCGTTGCGGCTCTCTAAGCTTTTGATAAACCACTTGGCTTCCTGCAGATGGCCACGGATAAACTGGCTATCGGCTTGGCTCTTAGTGCTGCGAGCCATAGCAGCATATTGCTGATTGACATTGATTTTTGGCATGCAATCTGGGTTTAGCTCCACCACCCAGCGGCCATTTTTCTTCGAGACTGAGACATCGGGGATGACATATTCTTCATCCACTGGCGTGATCAATAAGCCCGGACGAGGGTTGAGCGTCTGGATCAGGGCAATGCCGTCCCTTAATTCATCTTCTTTGAGTCTTGTCTTACGCATTAACAGTCTAAAATCGCGGGCGGCGATCAGATCTAAATGATCTCTGATCAACATGCGGGCGTTTTCGAGGTGCGGTGTATCCGGTGAGAAATGGGATAGCTGGATAAGCAGGCATTCGCTTAAATCCCTCGCGGCCACGCCAACGGGGTCGAAGTGCTGAATACGTTTAAGCACGGCCTCAACTTCATCCAGTTCAATTTCTGGATTGCCCATGGCTTCGAGAATATCTTCGGTGCTTTGGGTGAGATAACCTTGATCGTCAATGGCATCAATAATGGCGGTAGCGATCGCTAAATCTGTCTCAGAAAAGGGCGTGAGATTTTTTTGCCATTCTAAATGTTCGTATAGGCCTTCGCTGGTTTCACCTTGGAAGGGCATATCGTCTTCACGGCTGCCACCTGGACCCGAGTTCGGTGAGGCGGTAAAGACTTCATCCCAAGTGGTATCCATGGGGAGTTCGTCCGGCATGGACTCTTTAGTCAAAGACTCCGCCGTGTCGACCGTAGAGCTATCCTGTTCGGGCGGCAGAGTGCTGGACTCGCTGAAATCTGTGTCTGCTATGGTCTGGTTGCGTTCGCTAGGTGCGTCAAATTGCTCCTCTTCCAGCTCGAGAAGAGGATTAGAGTCTAAGGCTTGCTGGATCTCTTGCTGCAGTTCCAATGACGATAGTTGCAACAGACGAATGGCCTGCTGTAATTGTGGCGTCATAGTTAACTGTTGACCCAGTTTGAGCTGGAGTGACGCTTTCATGTTACCGCTGATCCCTAGGTTATTATTTTAGAATGAGGTCGCTTGTTATCATTATGAAGGGAGCCGGATGATGTTAAATTTAATGATCATTGGCTCCATTTCAGTAACTATAGCCTGAATTGTTCACCTAAGTACACAGCCCTAACTTGCTGATTGTCTAAGATCTCTGCGGGTGTGCCTTCGGCGATCAGGTTTCCGTGACTCACGATATAGGCATGTTCACATACATCTAATGTTTCGCGCACATTGTGGTCGGTGATCAAGACACCCAGTCCACGGCTCTTAAGTTGCTCGATAATTTTTTTAATATCGATAACTGAAATCGGGTCTACACCGGCAAAGGGTTCATCGAGCAAAATAAACTTAGGGTTGGCGGCAAGGGCTCTGGCTATCTCCACTCTGCGACGCTCACCACCGGACAATGACATGCCCTGGCTGTCGCGAATATGGGTGATATGGAACTCTTCGAGTAAGTGCTCCAATTCTTCCTCGCGCTGCTCAGCCTTTAGCTCTTTACGGGTTTGCAGTACCGCCATGATATTGTCGTGCACTGTGAGTTTACGAAAGATACTGGCTTCCTGTGGCAGGTAACCAATCCCTTTACGAGCACGCAGGTGCATAGGGTCGGCAGTTAAATCGTCATCGTCGATAAAGATATGGCCCTTATCGCTTTTAACTAGCCCGACTACCATGTAGAAAGTGGTTGTTTTGCCGGCACCATTCGGGCCGAGTAGGCCAACGACCTGACCCGTTTTGACCGTTAGGCTGACATCTTTAACGACTTGGCGGCTCTTATAGCTCTTCGCCAGATTTTGTGCTCTTAGGGTGATCTGGGTCATTTAGAGTCCTGCTGTTTCTTCACAGGTTTATCCACCGGGGTTTCTGGCTTGGCATCATCTTGATAGCTTTCGGGTTGGATGATAGTGATCACCCGATCATTGCCGCTGCCCGTGCTTTCAGCGATGAGTTTTTGCTGAGTGATGTTGTAACGGATGAGATTTCCCGTCACTTGGCTACCCGCTTGATCTAGGGAGGCAGATCCCGTCAGCGTTAGGGTGCGAGTCGCCATTTCGTAGCGAATTTCTTTCGCGCTGGCGGAGGCGGGGCGACCATCGTCTAAAATTTGGGTATAAGTTGCAGGATTACCCGTGGCCACCAAAATTTTACTGCTTTCACCCTCTGCCGAAAATGCGCGCAGCTGTTGTGCATTGATTTTAATCGAGCCCTGGGTGACTTCTACCGGGCCAAAGAAGATGATTTGGTTGTTTTTAATATCCGCCGTTTGGCTCACAGCCTTGATTTTTACTTCTTGCTTTAGATCATCCACTTTTGCGAAGGCGCCCATGCTTATCATTAGCATTAGGCTGGCAAGTAATACGTTATTTTGCTTCATAGGTTCCTACTACCTGACTGGTCAATTGCACTTCCTGCGCGTTTAGGTCGGCATAAAGGCCTTGCCCTTGAATATGAAAATCTTTCCCTGTGACATAAATGATACGGTCTGAGGTCATTATCATAGTATTGAGATCGAGTTCCAGAAAACTGGTGGACAGGGTCTGTATCGGCTCCTGCGAGTTAATGGCATCGATAATAACATTATTTTCTAATACAACCTTGCCGGTATTTTTATTGAGCCGACCTTGATCTGCCCGAACCTGCCATTGTGCTTTACCTTGGTCGGGGTAGACAAGGTATACGGGTTGCGTGAAGAAGGTTTGGTTCTTTAGCTCGTAGTGCTCCATGTGCTTCGCCGTGACGCGGCTATTCACTTGGCCCTGATCGTTAAATTCAACGCTGTGTAGGTCTTCGATTATGTAATCGGGTCTGTCAGTGTTGCTCAAACTACCATCCGTATCACCACCACGCTTTTGTTGCACTTGCCAATAGAGGATAAGTGCGGTGCCAAAAAAGGCGATGATGGCGAGGGTCACACGACTCATATACTCATCCCGTGTGCCGTGGTGAACTTATTCTGGCTAAGCAACAACAAGTCGGTTAATTCCCTGAGTGCGCCGTGACCGCCGTTGAGGTTGGTGACTAAATGGGCGTGTTGGCGTACATAGGGATGACCATCGGCGACACTGACGGCTAGGCCGACAAGATTCATCACCGGCAAATCGACAATATCATCACCTATATAGGCGACTTCTTCAGGTGAGACATTATAGAGCGCTAACAGTTCTTCATAGGGTTCGAGTTTATTATCAACCCCTTGATAAATATGGGTGACGCCCAGCGCCGTCATGCGGTTTTCAACAATTTTAGATTGACGCCCCGTGATCACGGCGATGTTGAAACCGCTGGTTAACAGTGAGCGCACGCCGTAACCATCACGGGTGTGAAAGGCTTTAAGCTCTTCCCCCGAGTTACTTAAATAAATGCGTCCATCGGAAAACACGCCATCGACATCACAGATGAGCAGTTTAATCTTTTGTGCCCTTTGCCACACATCATCACTGATGGGGCCATAAAATCCTTGCTGTGGCATTAAATCACTCCCGCTTTAACCATGTCGAGCATGTTGAGTGCACCGATAGGATGGTGGTCTTTGTCTATCACTATCAGGCCGTTGATATTTTTCGAATCCATCACTTGCAGTGCTTGTGCCGCGAGTACGTTGTCGGTAATTGTGACACAGTTTCGGGTCATCACGTCGGCAATCGGTGTGGTGCGCAGATTGACTTGTGCATCAATCACTCGGCGTAAATCACCGTCGGTGAAAATCCCGACCAACTTCTGTTGTTCATCGATAATCGCCGTCATTCCTAGGCCTTTTTTGGAGATTTCATACAGGGCTTCGGTGATGCAAATATCGTGATTAACCAGTGGTAAGTCGTCACCGCGGTGCATCACATCGCTGACTTTTAACAACAATTTGCGCCCCAGCGCGCCCCCTGGATGGGACATGGCAAAATCTTCCCGGGTAAAGCCTTTGGCCTGAAGCAGGGCGATAGCGATAGCATCACCCATCACTAAGGTTGCAGTGGTACTCGATGTTGGGGCAAGCCCGAGTGGGCAGGCTTCTTCCGGTACTTCAATACATAAATGAATTTTAGCCAAGCGCGCCATATTGGAATCAGGTTTACCTGTCATGGCGATCACTGGGATAGCCTTGCGCTGGATCACTGGCATTAAGGTGAGGATTTCACTCGACTCGCCGGAGTTGGAAATCGCTAAAATAATATCGTTGTCGGACAATACGCCTAAATCGCCGTGGCTGGCTTCCCCTGGATGTACAAAGAAGGCTGGCGTCCCCGTGCTGGCGAGGGTGGCGGAAATTTTATTGCCAATATGGCCGGATTTGCCCATGCCCATAACAATAACTTTGCCAGTACAGTTGAGGATCAGTTCGCACGCCTGTGCAAATTCGGCGGAATCCACGTACTGATATAGATTGTCTAGGGCCGACTTTTCAATGTCGATAACGTTGCAGCCCCACTGGCGTAGTTGTGATTGGTCTACCATGTCTATCTCTCTTCTTGCATTGTCTTTGTCGCCCCATTGATGGGATTGGAATAGCACAATTTGGTACGCGATAAAGATGATAAAAAAATTGGGCGTCCTGCCAGGGTTAGGTTGCTCTTAGGCTATTTTTCTAGTTAGGTGCATGTCTATCATATCTAACCAGCCTATTGCGGCAGGCTAGTGTTAAGGCGTTTGCGCGTCAAGTAGCCTATGGCTAATGGCTCAGAATAGCCTGTTTAGTGCCCCAATGTCTTGAGCAGTATCATCGTCTTTGCCGTTTATGCCGATGAAATCATTCTATAGGGCCAGCCGCCTTGCCATGGCCTCTTCGAATATGACCGCCAGGGTTAGTTTTTGCATCCTTTGCCGCCGGTCAGGATACAGTGCTATTTAGCGATGAATTAAACGGCGATGACCAATTTCATAACCCACTGGAAAACATTAAGTAACATTTTACCCTGAGGGATCGGAAACTTCGCGCGCATTTTCGCTGGAAATGAGGCAAATTGAAAGTATCGCAGGACGATAGTGTCGATTCGGTTGTAGGTTAAAGCGCAATTACGTACAATTTGCGGCTCTTCGATTGGTCTGCATCAGGAAGGCGCAGATCACCTCTTTTCAAATATCGGAATCAAGCATGACTCAAGAACAAACGCCGTTGGTTGAGATCCGTCATTTGGGGTTTAGCCGTGGCCAACGTGTCATATATGAAGATATTAGCCTGTCTATTCCTAGGGGCAAAGTGACCGCCATCATGGGGCCGAGCGGTATTGGTAAAACCACATTATTAAAGTTAATCGGTGGTCAGCTCACTCCCGACCATGGGCAAGTATTGTTTGATGGTCACGATGTGCATGGCGTGAGTCGTAATGAGTTATTCGAATTACGTAAACGCATGAGCATGTTGTTCCAAAGTGGTGCTTTATTTACCGATATCAATGTCTTCGATAACGTGGCCTTTGCCCTGCGTGAACATTCTGGCCTACCCGAAGAAATTATTCGCACTATTGTGCTGATGAAGCTTGAGGCAGTCGGGCTGCGTGGGGCGGCGCAAATGATGCCTAGTGAATTATCCGGCGGTATGCAGCGCCGTGCAGCATTGGCTAGAGCTATCGCCCTTGAGCCAGAAATGGTCATGTATGATGAACCTTTTGCTGGGCAAGATCCTATCTCTATGGGCGTGTTAGTGAAGCTTATCCGTGAATTGTCCGATGCGCTTAACCTCACCTCGATAGTGGTCTCCCACGATGTGGATGAAGTGCTAGGGATTGCCGATTATGTCTATGTGGTTGCAGATAAAAAGGTTATCGCCCATGGTACACCTGAGCAGCTGAAATATGCGGATAACCCGCAGCTTAAACAATTTATTCAAGGGGCGCCGGACGGTCCTGTCCCATTCCATTATCCAGCGAATAATTATCAGCAAGAATTGATGGCAAAAGGAGTTGGCAAGTGAAGTTATTAGACAGTATTGCCGACTTAGGTCGCGGTGCGATTGAGCTAGTGCTCGGTTTTGGCCGTGCGGGCCTTATGCTGTGGGGCGCGATTTTTCGCTGGCCACGCGTGCGTAAAGGTTTTCCATTATTAGTGCGCCAGATCTATGTGGTCGGCGTGCAATCTATGGTGATCATCTTAGTGTCAGGCCTCTTTATCGGCATGGTTTTGGCGCTGCAAGGCTACAACATCTTAGTCGGTTTTGGGACAGAGGAAAGCCTAGGTCCCATGGTGGCTTTGAGTTTGTTACGTGAACTTGGGCCCGTGGTCACTGCATTGTTATTTGCCGGACGTGCGGGTTCGGCATTAACCGCTGAAATCGGTTTAATGAAGAGTACCGAGCAGCTCTCAAGTTTAGAAATGATGGCTATCGACCCATTAAGACAAATTATTGCGCCACGCTTTTGGGCAGGGGTTATCAGTATGCCACTGTTAGCCTTGATGTTTACCGCTGTGGGTATCTATGGCGGTCATTTAGTGGGCGTGGAATGGAAAGGGATAGATAACGGTGCCTTCTGGTCGATTTTACAGGCATCGGTAGAATGGCAAAAAGATATAGTTAACTGCTTGATCAAGAGCGGTGTCTTTGCCGTAGTGGTCACTTGGATTGCCCTTTATCGTGGTTATCAAGTGATCCCTAACCCTGAAGGAATTAGCCGGGCAACGACATCGACCGTAGTGCAATCAAGCCTCGCCGTACTGGCATTGGATTTTTTACTGACAGCCCTGATGTTTGGCCGCTAACGGAACACTGCGGATTTCGACACAGGTTAAATGGATTAATAGAGTGGTAACTGAGCATGTTGACACGAAAAATTGAATTATTAGTGGGTGTGTTTCTTTTAACGGGTTTAGCCGCCTTCTTGGTATTGGTGTTTAACGTCGCCAATATCGAGGTGAAAACCAGCGACAGTAGCTACACCTTAACGGCCAATTTCACTAATATTGGCGGCCTTAAAGTGCGCTCTCCGGTCAAAGTGGGCGGGGTTGTGGTTGGACGGGTGAGTAATATTGACCTCGATCCAGTCAAACTGGTGGCCGTCGTGACGATTGTGATGGACAAACGTTACGATAAATTCCCAGAAACCAGTAGTTTAGCTATTTTGACTTCGGGTTTGCTTGGAGAGCAATTCCTCGGTTTAACCCCAGGGTTTATGGATGACGATGTGGGCATGCTTAAGGATGGCGATAAGATTGACGATACTCGCTCAGCCTTAGTATTAGAGGACCTGATTGGTCAGTTTTTATATAGTATGGGTTCAAAGGATAAATAGGGGTTACCACTATGTTTAAAAGCTTATCTCGCTTTTTACTGCCGTTAGTGATGGTTTTTACCGCGGCGAATACTATGGCAGCCGATGCCACGATTAACACTATGGATCCTTATGCCATGGTGAAAGCCGCTGCGAATAAAACCTTCGATCGTTTCCACCAAGATAAGGCCTTAATCGATGCCGATGCGGATCATCTAAAGGTGATTGTGCGCGAAGAATTAATGCCATACGTCGACTATAAATATGCCTCTTACAAAGTATTAGGCCAGTATTTGAAGGAGTCTACCGAAGATCAACGCAATCGATTCGTCACAGCCTTCGAGGGATATTTAATCTCTACCTACGCACAGGCATTTACCGAATACACTAATCAGAAAGTTGAATTTTCACCCGGTGTCGATTTTAGCAACGAGAAAATTGTCGACGTTAACGTGCAGATCATCGAAGCGGGTCGTCCACCGATAAAGTTATTGTTTAAAGTGCGTCGTTTGAAGGATGACTCATGGAAAGCGTTTGATTTAGTGGCTGAAGGCGTGAGTTTGCTGTCATCTAAGCAATCTGAAATCTCTAACCTTATCCGCCAACAGGGGATTGATCCCGTGATTAAGATGCTTGAAGAGCGCACTAAAGAAAAAGTGGTTAAACAATCTAAATCAGGGAAGTAATCGCGGTGGTTGAATTTGTGCAGCAGGGCAGAGTGTGTCATCTCAAAGGACGCCTTTCACAGGCGCAAGTGATAGCGCTGTGGCCGCAGAGACAAAGTTTGCTCGAAAAACAGACGCAAGTGTTGTCTTTGTCAGAGCTTGAATATAGTGATAGCGCCGGAGTGGCTTTTTTGTTGGCCTTAGTGCGTGCCCATCACTCGCCCCTGGCACTTGATTCAGCCTCGGAGCAACTTAAAAAACTAATTGATTTATACGATTTACAGTGCTTCTTTACCGAAGAAGCACTTTGAAAACAAGGTAATAGATTTATGGAATGCAGCTTAATAGAACAGATTTTACGTGATGCGTTAGCGCTTGATGAAGTTCACGCTAGCTCCGATGGCAGCCATTATAAAGTGATCGCCGTGGGCGAATGTTTCGATGGTATGAGCCGAGTCAAACAGCAACAAGCCATTTATGCACCGCTAACGGCACACATTGCCAGCGGTGAATTACATGCATTAACGATTAAAACTTTCACGCCGACTCAATGGAAACGCGAAAAAGTTTTCAACATGCCTAGCTAGTGAGGAAAAGTGGATAAATTAACGATTCAGGCAAGCCCTCCGCTTGCCGGTGATGTGATCATTTCTGGTGCCAAAAATGCGGCCCTGCCTATTCTGATGGCGGGCGTATTGGCCGAAACCGACTTTGTGGTTTCCAATGTGCCGAATCTGCGCGATGTGAGCACTAGCTGTAAATTATTACGCTGCCTAGGCGCCGAAGTGACCGAGCTTGGCGACGGACAGATCCGCATTTCGACCACTAATCTGAATGAGTTTTGTGCTCCCTACGATCTAGTGAAAACTATGCGCGCTTCTATCTTGATCTTAGGGCCGTTATTGGCCCGTTATGGTACCGCTGACGTTTCATTACCGGGCGGCTGCGCCATTGGTGCGCGTCCAGTGAACTTGCACTTACATGGCCTCGAAATGATGGGCGCCAAGATTGAAGTGAAAGAAGGTTATATCAAGGCCCGTGTCGATGGACGTCTTAAGGGCGCACATATTTTCATGGACATGGTGAGTGTTGGCGCGACCGAAAACCTACTAATGGCGGCGGCATTGGCCGATGGCGAAACCGTGATTGAAAACGCGGCCCGCGAACCTGAAGTGATCGATCTGGCTAATTGCTTAATTGCCATGGGCGCAAAAATTACCGGAGTAGGCAGTGCAACCTTACGTATTCAAGGGGTTGAGCGTTTACAGGGCTGCAATTACCGCGTGATGCCAGACCGTATCGAAACCGGTTCATTTCTGGTTGCAGCGGCGGTGACCCGTGGCCGTATTCGCTGCCTAAAAGCCGATCCAGCTTCATTAGAATCCGTTATCGCGAAACTTGAAGATGCGGGCGCTAAGATCACCACAGGTGAAGATTGGATTGAGCTTGATATGCAAGGTAAGCGTCCAAAGGCCGTGAATATCAAGACGGCGCCTTATCCTGGCTTCCCAACCGATATGCAAGCGCAGTTCTGCGTGCTCAATGCGTTAGCACAAGGTACAGCAACCATTACCGAAACCATCTTCGAAAACCGCTTTATGCATGTGCCAGAACTTATCCGTATGGGCGCAACCATGGAGCTTGAAGGCAATACCTGCATTATCCAAGGCATTGAGTCTTTGAGTGGTGCGCAGGTAATGGCCACCGATTTACGCGCGTCAGCGAGTCTAGTGATTGCGGGCCTAGTGGCCGATGGCAAGACAATCGTCGATCGTATCTATCATTTAGATCGTGGCTATGAGCATATCGAGCAGAAATTCCAAGGATTGGGCGCGCATGTAGAGCGTGTGCAATAACATTTGCTTAGAACTAGCTCCTAATAAAAAACCAGCCAAGTGCTGGTTTTTTATTGCGCGCAATTTGTTCAGCTAAAAAGGAAATGGACAGAAGTGCGTTAGATTTAATGCACTAAAGGTGAGTAATAGCATTTAGATTCGTTGGCTGATATCCACTAACGCAGGCTTGCCATGGTGTTCACTCTCCGACACGCAGCAAGTCCATCCGTGGATGCTCGACCGCCCCGTCCATGGGGCGGACGGTCGTCTCGCTAATCACCATGGCTAGCCTTTTTAGCACTAGCGTAATCTGTAAGTTTTAAAGAAATACACAGCACGTTTTGGGACAAAAGCCTGCTGCGTTTTGCGCGGAATTATCTTCATTTCGGATAAACAAAAATAATCCCAAGCGCTGAATCGTGAGCAGTTATGAGCCTAAGGATGTAACGCTTGGCTTGATGCTTTGCCTTTACACCATTTCCCGCTGTTGTGCTGCTTTTTAAACTCGCACATGCTATCCCAACGGCCACTTATACCACTGTATTGACGGCGAAATTCTTTGGCTGAAGTCAACCAAGCATCGAGCGCAATGCCTAGTTCATTGAGTAGTTTGGGTCGTTGATTATCGATATAGCCTTTTTTATCAAGGCGGATGGCTCTGCCTGTCCAATCAATCAGTTCCAGATAATCGGCAAAATGAAACGGAATGCCCGTTTGCTGACTTAGATGTGTTGAACCATCAAATTTAGCAAGGGATTGGTGTGTTGTTTGCGCTCGTTTATTGGCAGATTGAGCCAATGTGCTAAGTGAGTCAAAATCGTCATCTTGCGGGTCTAGCGAGTTAATCCGCTCTTGAATCGATGTAAAATCAGAGGATTGCAAAGAGTCAGCAATGCCCGCTCGAATTGGATTTAAATCCACATACATCATGCACGCCAGCAAAGCTTGTTCATCCAATAATGCTTGCGACTTAAACCTCCCTTCCCAAAAGGCGCCTTTGCACTCATCTTCACGATTGGCCTTACGGGCAATTTCTTCATTTAAACAGCGCATAAACCAAGAGATACTGCTCAATCGCTCATGCCACTCGGCAAGTAAGCCATCGAGTAACATGACTTCACCGTCGATCAAAGCATCACCATTCATATACTTAGTGGCGACGGCATGGCCTTTAGTGATTTGACACCAGCGGCTGATAATGTCTTTGGGGGTTAGCGATTTGGCCTTCTCAAGATCAATTTTAAGCACTAAATGATAGTGGTTACTCATCACTGCATAAGCGCAGATATCAATGCAAAAAATCGCAGATAATGCCTTGATTTTATCCACAATCCAGCCACGCCTATGCTCGTAATTGCGGCCAGTGAGTTTATCCTCACCACATAAAAAAGCCCTACGAACACAGCGATTTATCACATGATAGAAAGGCGTCGCATTGGCATCAATTAACTGTCTTCTGGCCGAGGTCATCACAAACTCCACACAGACAAAATCAGGATAGTTTAAAGCCTAGTAGAAGATGCTGAAAAACACAAAAAGATATGGCTGTCCTTGCCTTCTTTGCCATACTTTACTTGAAGAACTCATTGATCCAAGCGATATGGCTTTTGCTGACATTTTTTAAAGGAGCCAAAGAGTTAAAATCTAGCTCCCAACGTTTAAATAATACGAACAACTGGTTTATTGTACTCTGCGATACTGGCTCATTTAACTCAATTATTAAATCCAAGCCGCGGCCAGTTACCGACTGATAATTTGGCAGAGAGTAAATCCACTCAAAAAACTTATCTTCATCTTCCTGACACCAGAAACTTGGCCCTTTTACTGTAATCTTCACGAATTTTCCTTGTATGGCTAACTTCTTAGTATTTATGCGCTGCGCTGTTTGCAGGGCATAAATCGTTTGTTGGACTCGGCCGCTGCCACATTCGTAAATTTTGGTATTAAGGATGAGGTTACATCCATTATTGGTAGGTACTTTGTATTATTACTAAAAAATGGTCAACTGAAATGCTTAAATTGGAAAGGTTCCTACATCCGTAACACTGAATGTGGCATCGTATAGATTGCAAATCTAATTAGAAAAAAGATAATTTTAGGAAAACAACATTAACACTCACTAATAGTTATAGGTATTTAAAACCACTTCGCCCACTGTATAGTTTTGATTGTACCGAACAATATCGTGAAAATATTACAAAAATACCTTTCAAATTATATGACTAATTGTTTCCTCTCAGGTAACTTACACATCATATTGGCTAATTAGCAGCGGAAGCGTCAATGCACGAACAAGTATCCAAATGGGTCGACATATTTGAAAAGATTGTTAATCTCATCAGGCCCAATGCGTATAACGTCATAGCTAAATGGGTAATCGGTGTCGGTTTGTGTCAAATTGCAGAGTCCCAAGTAAAGATTGCTCATGCTTTCGCTATTGCACTGTTTGAGGAATATGTAAGCAAGTCTGAGATTCTTCGAGCTTTTCTAAATGCGACTAGCGACCCTACTTCTGGCATCATTCTTGTTCTAAGCGGATTGGGATATCACCTTATAGCCACAATAGGCAAAGGATACATCGATACACGAAAGGCAGAGCTTCCAAAACTTCCTTCACTTAATTGTCAATTACTGAACGGTGATAATGAAGTACTTGAGGCACAATTTACTATCCGTGGCAGCAGAGTAAACCTACCTAATAACGATGACATACCAGATTATAAAGAAGATAAGCCCGACTTTAACCACCCTATCTTTGGTCATCTGCATATAATAGCTGCTATACAAACTCCTAACTTTGGTAAACATAGGAATACCGAATTATTCAGAGAAAGAGCTAAGGTGCTTTCTGAGTGGGCCGGTGCAGAGCTTCTTTATCTAAAGATTACGAATGACAGCCGCATTTTAGCGAGCGGCGTATCAATTAAGCTAGAGATTCCTAGGCATAAAGGTTTATCAGTAACTATGCCTGGTAAACTGCCTAGTACACCTCAGAAAGATATTGACGATTTTCCCAATCTTGTTCCTCACTACCAAAGAGCAAAGCATATTGACCCTAAGGCTATAACTCTACATTCGGAACATAATTTTTATTACATATCTTGGAGCATATCTAAGATGCAAGCGCAAACAGAAGAGGTATCTACTGAAAGCATTTTGCTCAAGACGGATAAGACGGTAGAGATTGAGTGTACCATATTCTGTGACGAGCTACCTGAGCCAATCACAACTAAATACAAAGTTCATCCATCCCTAGAAATTATTGATATAGATGTAGAGCAACTTATTGATGGCGATTCATACAATAAAATTAGCGATAAACTAATAATGGACGGCTATGAGACTAGAGTCTTTAGATCATTGTTTGAACAACGTGAAATGGATGAAGCTAGGTAATCCTTGTTACGAACTGTGATGGTCACAGTTTCAGTCGTCACTTTGTCGCATTACTCAACTTTGATCAACATTAGACAAGTGATGCTCATCTCAAGTCGCGTTCCTAACTTCGAATGGGGCAATAGCTTTTTAGCTAAACGAACAGCAGAAGTGTTAGTTAAGATTGGCATTGTTGCACCAGTGACCGTTGGCGACATGGATGTCGCCGTCGAGCCTATAGGGAAGCCTATAGGGATGATGAGATGGACACCTCTTGTAAAGTAGGCGTCATTAACGCCATATTGAATCTGCAAGCTCAATATCAACAAAGGTGTCCACTATGAAAATTACTCTAATTGGTATCGATTTGGCAAAAAATGTTCTCCAGGTTTGTGGTGTTAATCAAGCAGGGAAAGCCGTATTTAATCGCACAATTAAACGCACCCAACTATTAAAAACGCTTGTTCAATATCCCGATGCTGTCATTGCTATGGAAGCCTGCAGTGGCTCAAATTATTGGGGCAGAGAACTTATCTCTCAGGGTTTTGAGGTCAGATTAATTCCACCACAACATGTGAAACCATTCGTGAAAGGGAATAAAAATGACCGCAATGATGCTTTTGCTATATGTGAAGCGGCTCAACGTCCTAACATCATCTTTGTTAAACCAAGATCTTTAGAGCAGGTCGATGTGATCATAAGCCATCGGATCCGAGAGCGCCGTATTAGGGTCAGAACGGCATTAACTAATCAGATCCGTGGTTTATTAAGTGAATATGGCATCGTTATCCCTAAAGGTCGTGATCCACTTAACCTAGCACTTCCTGAGTTACTCGAAGATGCAAGTAACTCGCTTACCACTATCGCTCGTCGGTACATCAGGGAATTGCTCGATGAGCTTTATGCCGTAAATGCTTCGATTAAGTCATTAGAAAAAGATATTCGGATACAAGCAATGAATCATCCAGATACCAAACGGTTAACCGCAATACGAGGTGTCGCTGAGATTATTGCCACAGCAGCGGTATCCTTTGCTGGAGATGGCTCCAGTTATCAAAATGGTCGACATTTTTCTGCCAATTTAGGGCTCGTTCCAAAAGAGTTTTCAAGTGGTGGAAAACAGAAATTAGGTGGCATAACCAAGCGTGGTAACAGCTATCTAAGGCGTCAGTTAATTCAAGGTGCATGGTCTGTCATACGCTACGCAACAAACAACGATGATAGGCTGTCTGTATGGGCGAGAAATATCATTGAACGAAGAGGCAAGCAAAAAGCAGCCGTGGCAGTTGCAAATAAACTGGCGAGGATAATTTGGGCGATGCTCTACTATAAAACAGAGTACAGACCCTGTTAACTAAATGAAGCAATAACATACCCTAAAAAACCGAACGCAATTAATGAAGTAACAGGTAATACCGGCCTTTGCAAATGCTGAGAGAGTATAAGGAGTTATAACTCCGAAGGGACGATAAGCAGCAAAGGCGCGGTTCTCATTAAGGCCAGAGAGCAAAGATTCTCACGAACAGGTCGGATATACGTACGCAGTATTACTTTCTGTTACTCAAAAAGTGGTTGATCTATTCGAGGTGTCCATATATATATTCACGGCGAGTCACTGGGGAAGCAATGACAATTAATGCGTAATGCGCGTAGCTCAACTGTCTTGCTCTGGGGCAAAAGTAAGCTAGAAATTACAGTGCTATTTTAGCTCTGCCATTTGAGGGATGAGGTAGTAGGTGATTTTAGGATGACTCAGAATGAGGTTTTATACATGCCTCATTCTGAGGTTAACAAGGTCAGTTACTGAGCTTAATTATCAACCACAACCTTTTCATCAATAATGACGGGTAATTCTTGCGGTTTACCTTGGCGGATGACTGTCATCATGACTTTTTTGCCTGGGGTGGTTTCTGCGATGCGGTCCATCAGCATCTCGACGCCGGGGACATCTTCGCCATCATATTTAATAATCACATCCCTTGGCATTAACTGGGCCCGTGCCGCAGGGCCGTTAGGGTCGACTCCTGTGACTAATACCCCCCGCAAATCGGGCAGATTTAGAATTTGTGCCACCACGGGGTTTATCGGCTCGCCGGAAATCCCTAAGGCACCGCGGATCACGCGGCCGTTCTTAATCAACTTGCCCATAATGCTGTGGGCTAATTTAATCGGGATAGCGAAGTTAATGCCGTGGCCACCACCTTCTTCACCTATTTGGAATGCGGCGGTGTTAATCCCAATGAGGCTACCATTGGTATCGATTAAGGCGCCGCCGGAATTGCCCGCGTTAATCGCGGCATCGGTTTGCAGGAAGTCTAAATAACCCGAACTTAAACCGTTACGGCCAGTGGCACTAATAATGCCTTGGGTAATGGTTTGGCCTAAATTGTAGGGGTTGCCAATCGCGAGCACCACGTCACCGACTTGGGGTGGGCTATCTAGATTAACGGGGACAATCGGTAAGTTATCGCCTTCGATTTTAAGGACAGAGAGATCGGTTTCAGGATCGAAACCCACTACTTCCGAGGTAAATTTACGGCCATCCTGTAGGGCGACCACAATTTCATCGGCTTTTTTAATTACATGATAATTCGTGAGAATATAGCCCTCTTTACTCATTATCACCCCAGAGCCTAGGCCTTGGAGTGAGCCTGAATTGAGTGGGCGACTCTGATCTATGCTGAGGCTGTAAATATTGACAACGGCAGGGGCTGCGCGGCGCACCGCCTTGGCAAAGGACAACTCTACCGTGTTATTCGCCCTGGGCTGGAGCAGACTATTGCCAAGGTGTTGATTATCGAAATAACGGGTGACCAATAAGAACATTGCCGCCATGATAAGACCGAAAAGGATGGCTTTACCTAGATATAACAGGGTGTCTTTTATTGTCATGGCAGGATAAATATTGGAAAAGGTGAGTTAGATTAACATGGTTAACCGCGCGAAGCATAGGGAACGAGTGTTCCCTATGCTGATCTGAGTCTGAAAAATTGCTGAAATTTCAGACACGAGCGTCGATTAACGTAACACTAAGTACAACATGCTCTTATTGCGGAGGATCTTCAGTGCTACCGCTCCTTCTTGATCTTTAAGTTGTGCTTTGAGTGACTTGAGATCCTTCACCGCAGAACGGTTAATTCCCACAATCACATCGCCTTTTTGTAAGCCACTCATGGCCGCGGGTGAACCTTGCGCCACTTCGGTAATTTCAATGCCCTTAGCTGAGTTTTCTAGGGAAGCGCCCTGCAGCATTGGGTGAACTGCGCCAGCGGCAGCCTCAGTGGTTTGGCTGGCTTCGCCTAAGGTCACTTTAACCGTTTTAGTGTCGCCATCGCGGATCAGCCCTAACTCGACTTTAGCGCCAGCGCCCATAGTGGCAACTTTAGCGCGTAGCTCTTGGAACGACTTAATCGCACGTCCATCGACACTGACGATAATATCGCCCGCTTTAATACCGGCTTTTTCGGCAGCACTGCCCGCAGTGACTTCATTTACAAAACCACCGTGCTGGGTATCTAAACCAAACCCCTGTGCGAGTTGGCTATCGAGGTCGCGTCCTGAAATCCCGAGCACGCCGCGGCGAACTTCACCGTGTTCGGCAATCTGTGCAACCAAGTTTTTCACCATATTGGCGGGGATCGCAAAGCCAATACCGACGTTACCACCGCCAGGCGCAACGATTGCGGTGTTAATCCCAATCAGTTCTCCGTTTAAGTTAACGAGTGCGCCACCCGAGTTACCGCTGTTAATGGCGGCGTCGGTCTGGATAAAGTTTTCGAGCATTTCAATGCCGAGGCCACTACGACCTAAGGCGCTGACGATACCGGATGTGACTGTTTGCCCTAAACCGAAGGGATTACCAATGGCAACAGCAAAGTCGCCTACACGCAAGTCATCTGAGTTTGAAGACTTAATAGCAACAAGGTTTTTGGCCTCAATTTGCAGTAATGCGATATCAGACTCTGAATCAGTACCAATGAGTTTGGCTTTAACTTCACGGCCATCGTGCAGCCCGACTTGAATATCATCGGCACCATCAATCACGTGATTGTTGGTGACTATATAGCCCTTCTCTGCATCAATAATCACCCCTGAGCCTAAGCCTCTAAAGGGGCGTTCTTGCACTTGCTCCTGTGGCGCATTGGGGCCGAAGAAATAGCGGAATACATCGGGAACACGTTGCTTAGACACATGGGTGCCTGTCACTGCCACAGAAACCACCGCGGGAGTGGTGCGCTCCAACATGGGTGCTAGGCTTGGAATAGGTTGTCCCTCAACAGATTGTGGAATTGCGGCCTGTGAGATGGCAGGCATTATAGTCAAGGTAGCGGCTAACATTGCGGCTGAAAGTACAGATAGTTTTGTTTTCATCTATTCATAACTCCAAATAAGGGATCAAGGATCTGGATGTAATGCGTCGTTATAGAGTGCGCACCAGATCAAATCTGTATCGGTACCGGCTATTTGCCTAGGTAACCATTCGGACACGCACCTATTTGAAAAAGTTCATCAATATTAACAAAGGTTAATTTCTTTATGACTATTTTATCGGCTCTTCCTTGAATGTAACTGAAGTGAAAATTATGGACGCCGAGCGTATTTTTCAAGACCAAAAAGTCAAATAGTGAGCTATTGCCTAAAGGGTTATAACACAGACTATGGCAATAGGGACTGGGTTTTAAGGGAATAGGGCATTTACCTTGTTTGCCCAATGCGGCATTAATATATCCTGCGTCATATTTGCCGTGCTAATATCGTCACAGTTTTATTAAAGGATATAAGAGAATTAAAAAGTGCCTCAGTTAAGCCCTTGGCTGCATTATCAAAGAGATCTTACCCGAGATGGTTTTTCCCATGATCCGGCTCAAGAAATTGCCGTTAAGGCATTGCAACGAGTCTATGAGGATTTAACCGCCGCAGAGGAACCCAGTTCGGTCATCACTAAGTTGTTTACGGCAATAGGATTAACATCTGCACCTGCTGCAACTAAAGGTCTGTATCTTTGGGGCGGAGTGGGGCGCGGTAAAACCTATCTGATGGATACCTTTTATGATGCGCTGCCTGGCGATAAAAAATTGCGGGCTCACTTTCATCGCTTTATGCACCAGTTGCACTTAGATTTGGATAGCCTCAAAGGCACACGGGATCCCTTATTAGCCATCGCTAAACAGATGGCGGCCAAGTATCGAGTGATTTGTTTTGACGAATTTTTTGTCTCCGATATTACCGATGCGATGTTGCTCGGCACACTCTTTCAGGCCCTATTTAAAGAGGGCGTCGTATTAGTCGCCACATCGAATATCATTCCCGATGACTTATATAAAAACGGCTTACAGCGGGCTCGTTTCTTACCGGCAATCGCTTTGATTAATCAACATTGTGAAGTGTTAAATGTTGACTCTGGCATTGACTATCGACTGCGAACATTAGAGCAGGCGGAGATTTATCACTATCCCTTAGATGCGCAGGCCGATACTAACCTGCTGCATTACTTCGAACAATTGGCGCCTGAGGCTGAAGTATCAACCGAAGCCATTGAAATTGAAGGGCGTGAAATCCAAATACGTCAGCAAGCACAGGGCGTGTTACTCGCAGATTTTAGGGCGCTCTGTGATGGGCCGCGTAGCCAGCGGGATTATATGGAGTTAGCGCGGATTTATCATACAGTGCTTATAAGCGGTATAGAGCAAATGGGCGCTTTTCTGACGGGAGACGATATTGCCAGACGTTTTCTCGCCATGGTGGATGAGTTTTACGAGCGCAATGTAAAACTGATTGTATCGGCCCAAGTGCCGCTGGAGGACATCTACGCCGACGGATTGTTGAGTTTTGAATTTAGACGTTGCCGCTCACGTCTTATTGAAATGCAATCCCATGATTATTTAAAAACCGAGCACCTACCTTAACCTTGTATGGCCGTGTTTTTTTACAATTTCCTCCTCGAATCGCTAGTGGCTTGTTAATCCGTCGGATGACGGGCCACATTGAGCGAAATATTGTAATTTTTGGCAAAAAATCAGGTGATTTTTAACTCAGCTTTGTCTATACTCCGCCACCTGCCCACGTTACTCCGCCAATTGGGCGGAAGTTGTAAGCCGAATTAAGTGCTCGAAGGGGTACCGAAAGGCAATTTTGTGTTGTTTGCAAATGCAAACAGCATGTGAGACAGAAAATTAACTTTGGGTTTTTGTAATAATGAAGACTTTTACTGCTACACCAGAAACTGTAACTCGTGACTGGTTCGTCGTTGATGCAGACGGCAAAACTTTAGGTCGTATCGCTACTGAAATTGCTACCCGTTTACGCGGAAAGCACAAGCCAGAATACACTCCTCATGTTGACACTGGTGATTACATCATCGTTATCAACGCTGAGAAAGTTACTGTTACTGGTAACAAAGCGAAAGGCAAAACGTACTACTCGCATTCAGGCTTCCCTGGTGGCATTAAGCAAATCAGCTTTGAAAAGCTGCAAGCGCATAAGCCAGAAATGATCATCGAGAAGGCAGTTAAGGGTATGTTACCAAAAGGTCCTCTGGGCCGTGCCATGTTCCGTAAACTGAAAGTTTACGCTGGCGCAGAACATAACCACGCTGCACAACAACCTCAAGTTCTTGATATCTAAACGGGATTAAGCAAATGGCTGCAACTCAGTACTACGGCACTGGCCGTCGCAAAACCTCTACAGCTCGCGTATTCGCTAAAGCTGGTAGTGGCAACATCGTTGTAAATCAACGTCCTTTGGATCAGTATTTTGGTCGTGAAACTGCTCGTATGGTTGTTCGTCAGCCATTAGAGTTAGTTGAAATGACTGACAAGCTGGACATCTATGTAACTGTTAAAGGCGGTGGTATCACTGGCCAAGCAGGCGCAATCCGTCACGGTATTACCCGTGCTCTGATGCAATTAGATGAAGCTCTGCGTCCATCGTTACGTTCTGCTGGTTTCGTTACCCGTGACGCTCGTAAAGTTGAGCGTAAGAAAGTGGGTCTACGTAAAGCACGTCGTAAGCCACAATTCTCTAAGCGTTAATACGTTTTCGGAATATCAAAAAACCCAGCTTATGCTGGGTTTTTTATTGGCTGAATTTGGCTATCATCTGGAAAATAAAGTAGAACTTGAGAGGGGAAGATGACATTTCAATTATTTATGCTGGCGGTTGCATTGGTGTTGATTCTAGAGGGCGTAGGCCCGCTGTTATTCCCCAATAAATGGCGTCGTTATTTGAATGAACTTTCTAATCAAAATCAGCAAGTTTTACGCAGAATAGGCGGTGCTTTAGTCACTTCTGGGGTCGTTATTTTGATTATTTTTTCATAAATGCCTTACCACTTGGCCGTTAAAATCTGTTAGAATTCTTTTTTAACCACAACCTTGCAGCAAACAATGGGCAAAAACGTAGTTGTTCTCGGCACCCAATGGGGTGACGAAGGAAAAGGTAAGATTGTCGACCTTCTAACAGAACAGGCAAAATATGTAGTTCGCTATCAAGGTGGCCACAATGCTGGTCATACTTTAGTTATTAATGGCGACAAAACCGTACTTCATCTGATCCCATCGGGTATTTTACGCAATAATGTGAAATGCATTATTGGTAACGGCGTGGTGCTTGCCCCCGACGCCCTGATGAAAGAGATCAACATGCTCAAAGATCGCGGTATTCCCGTTGAGGAACGTCTGCTGATTTCTGAAGCATGCCCGCTGATCCTACCTTTCCACTGTGCCTTAGATATCGCCCGTGAAAAAGCCCGCGGTAACAAAGCTATCGGTACAACTGGCCGTGGTATCGGACCTGCGTATGAAGATAAGATCTCCCGCCGCGGTCTACGTGTAGGCGATCTGTTCAACGCAGAGCTATTTGCTGAAAAGCTAAAAGAAGTGATGAAATATCATAACTTTATGCTGACAGAATATTATCAGGTTGAAGCCGTAGATTACGAACAGACGCTAGCAGATGCATTGGCGATGGCCGATTATCTGAAGAGCATGTGTGTTGACGTGACTGAACTTTTGGATACCGCCCGTAAAGCCGGTGAGCCAATACTGTTCGAAGGCGCCCAAGGTACACTGCTAGACATCGACCACGGTACTTATCCGTTTGTAACCTCTTCAAATACCACTGCCGGTGGTGTTGCGACGGGCAGCGGTTTTGGTCCACGTCACTTAGATTATGTCCTAGGTATCATGAAGGCTTACACCACTCGTGTGGGTGCAGGTCCTTTCCCGACTGAACTTTTATGTGAAGTGGGCGATCATTTAGGTACTAAAGGCCATGAGTTTGGTGCGACTACGGGGCGTAAGCGCCGTCCAGGTTGGTTGGATGCAGTAGCAATGCGCCGCGCGGTACAAATCAACAGTGTCAGTGGTTTTTGCCTGACTAAGTTAGACGTACTCGATGGCCTGAAAGAAGTGAAGATTTGTGTTGGTTATCAACACCCTGATGGCACTATTGCAAAGGTTACGCCACTGGCAGCTGAAGGTTATGAGCAGGTTACGCCTGTTTATGAAACTATGTCGGGTTGGAGCGAGTCGACTTTCGGTGCGACGTCGATTGATCAATTGCCACAGGCGGCGATCAATTACATCAAGCGTATTGAAGAGTTGCTAGAAACACCTATCGACATTATCTCTACGGGTCCTGACCGTAACGAGACGATGATTTTAGTGAGTCCGTTCAATTAAGACTTAAAAGGCCGTGTTTCACGGCCTTTTTCTCCGCTGCTTTATGCCTTTCTCTATTCGTTTCTGTGGTTAGATGTTTAGCTCAAGAAATCAGCTCAAGCTCAAGAAATAGGTTATACTGCCGATGCAAGTATTCACCCTATTGTCATTGAGAGTCGTTATGCTACGTACAGCATTAGTTGCACTACTGCCCTTAGTATCTTCAATGTGTTTTGCAGAAACACAGGCTGTGGATATTTATAGTCAAGCTCAGCTGCTTGAGTTGATCAATAGTAATCAATACTTAGCGAAAGTGAAGCGTGATGACTGCCAGCTAGTTCAAGATATAGAGGCGCGTGCCGAAGTCTTGAAACAGCCGCTATATCAGTTCCTATGGGGCGAAATGCTTAATCATGGGGCCTGTGTGAAGGCAAATCCCGGGAAGGGGATGAACTTGCTACGGGACTCGGCCGAGCAAGGCAGCCCTGAGGCTATGGTAAAACTTGCCGAGTATTACCAGAGTGGTAAATTTGTTATTCGTAATAAAGACCGTGCAGTTAACTATTTACTGCCGGCAGCAGCGGGTGGCAGCTTACCCGCTCGTATGATGTTAGTGCGTTTATTCGGTGAAGGTTATGGTAGTCCACGAGATTATGAGATGGCCTATCACTGGTTATATAACGATGTTTTTGCGGATGAGGCGACTAAGAATAAAGCCTTATCTTTACTGCAGGTGTTAGCAGCTAAAATGCCCCCAAGTGCAGTGGCGCGGGCTCAGCAAGCTCAGTTGCGAACCCATTAGGATGTCTCTGAAAGCAGGGACACATTATTTGGATATTGAATGATTAAAGACCCTCATTTTGAGCGTGAACAGGATAAGTACGAAAACCCTATCCCAAGCCGTGAGTATATTATCGATTACTTACGTTCTCAGAAATCACCTATAACCCGTGACAGCATTGCCGCGGCGTTAAACATCCACGAAGAAGAGCAGCTTGAAGCCCTGCGCCGTCGCCTACGGGCGATGGAGCGCGATGGCGAGCTAGTGTTCACCCGTGGGCAGAGCTATGGCTTACCCGAGAAGATGGATCTTATTTCCGGAACTGTGCTTGGGCATAGAGAAGGCTTCGGCTTTTTCAAACCCGACGAAGGTGGTGATGATTTATTTATCTCTAACCGCGATATGCTGATGTATTTCCACGGCGATAAAGTGCTGGCTCAAAAGGCGGGCATGGACCGTAAAGGCCGCCGTGAAGCACGTATCGTGCGACTTATTCAGCCACGCAGCGCCGCGATTGTCGGCCGTTACCACGTGGACAGCGGCATGGCCTTTGTGATTGCCGATGATAAGCGAATTACCCAAGAAATCTTAGTCGCCAATGAAGACCGCAATGGCGCCCGTCAGGGCGATGTGGTCGTGGTGGAGTTAACCCGCCGTCCCGGGCGTTTTGTTAAAGCTGCGGGTAAAGTCACCGAAGTGCTCGGTAAGCAAATGGCGCCGGGGATGGAAATCGAAATTGCCCTGCGTAATTATGATTTACCCCATACTTGGTCACCTGTGATCGAGAAGAAACTGCGCCGCATCCCCGATGAAGTGGTCGAAGCCGATAAAGTCGGCCGTGTTGACCTGCGTCATCTGCCATTAGTGACTATCGATGGGGAAGATGCCCGCGATTTCGACGATGCGGTTTATGCCGAAGTTAAGCCGAGCGGCGGCTGGCGTTTATGGGTCGCGATTGCGGATGTGAGTTACTATGTGCGGACCGATTCGGCCTTAGATGCCGAGGCGCGTGCCCGTGGTAACTCGGTATATTTCCCGTCGCAAGTTATCCCTATGTTACCGGAAAAAATCTCCAACGGCCTGTGTTCACTCAATCCCCATGTTGACCGTTTATGTATGGTCGCCGAGATGACAGTGTCTGCTAAAGGCAAGTTATCGGGTTACAAGTTTTACCCAGCGGTGATGCACTCACACGCGCGTTTTACTTATACCCAAGTGGCAGCCATGTTAGAAGGTGGGCCGATTGCGCCTGAACATGAAAGCTTGTTCCCGCATTTGCAGTGTTTACAGTCATTGTACCTCGCGCTCGATGAGCAAAGAGCCGAGCGTGGCGCGATTGCGTTTGAGACTATGGAAACTCAATTCATTTTCAATGAGCAGCGCAAGATTGAGAAAATTGTGCCGCGTGGTCGTAATCAAGCCCATAAAATCATTGAAGAATGTATGATTTTGGCTAACGTTTCCGCGGCCAAATTTGTGAAAAAACACAAAGGCGAAGTCTTGTACCGTGTGCACGAAGCGCCATCTGAGCAAAAATTGGCGAACTTCAAAGAGTTTCTTGCTGAACGCGGTTTGACAATGACCGGCGGCCTTGAACCTACTCCGTCGGATTATCAGAACGTCATGTTACAAATCGCCGACCGTCCCGATGCCGAACTTATCCAAGTGATGTTGCTGCGCTCAATGCGCCAGGCGATTTACACGCCGGATAATGAAGGCCATTTTGGTTTGGCTTTAGAAGAATACGCGCATTTTACCTCGCCAATTCGACGTTATCCTGATCTTATACTCCACCGAGTCATTCGTTATTTGCTGGCGAAGGAGCGTGGTGAGGCGACAGAGAAGTGGACGCAGGATGGTGGTTATCACTATCAACTCGATGAGCTCGATCAATTAGGTGAAGAGTGTTCGACCACAGAGCGCCGTGCCGATGAAGCGACTCGCGATGTTAGCGATTGGCTCAAGTGCGAGTTTATGCAGGATCACGTTGGCGATACCTTTGATGCTGTGATTGCTTCAGTAACCAGTTTTGGTTTGTTTGTTCGCCTCAATGAGCTATTTATCGATGGCTTAGTGCATATCTCAAGCCTAGGAAGCGATTACTATCAATTTGACCCTATGCGCCAGCGTCTTATCGGCGAGAATACGGGGCAGATCTATCAGGTTGGCGATCCTGTGACGGTTAAGGTTGCGGCGGTTAATCTAGATGACAGACAGATTGATTTGCTTATGCTTGGCGATGACAGTAAAGGCGGCAAGCGTAAAGCATCTGCCAGCCGCGATAAGCCGCTAACGGCCCGTGAGCGCGTCAATCGTGAAGGCGCAAAGTTGGCTAAGGCGACTAAAACTGGGACGGCTAAATCGAAAACCAGTTCCGCTAAGGCTAAACCCAAGGCGAGTGCCAAAGCAAAGAAAGATGTAAAAAGTCCGGCTAAAAAGCCTAAGGCCGCTAAGCGGAGCACGAGAAAGAAATAAATGAAAAAACAAGATATTATTTTTGGGATCCACGCAGTCGAGGCCCTGTTAAAGCATAGCCCCGAGCGGATTATTGAGCTTTGGTTATTGCAGGGCCGTGATGATGAGCGTTTAACTGTATTGGCTAATCAGGCCAAGGCCTTTGGCACAACGATTCAAGTGGCTTCCCGTAAAGCGTTAGACGACAAGGCTGAAAGCAGCCAACACCAAGGCATAGTTGCACGTGTAAAAGCGGCAAAGGTATTGAGTGAGCATGATTTAGACGATTTATTGGCTAAAACAGAATTGCCCTTTTTGCTGATTTTAGATGGTGTTACCGATCCCCATAACCTAGGTGCTTGCCTACGTAATGCCGATGCGGCGGGTGTACAGGGGATTATCGTTCCTAAGGATAACTCCGTTGGTTTAACCGCTACCGTGAGTAAAGTGGCCTGCGGCGCAGCCGAAACTGTGCCCTTATTCCAAGTGACTAACCTTGCGCGCACTATGCGCCATCTGCAGGAAAAAGGCATTTGGATCGTGGGTACGGCGGGCGAGGCGGATTGTGAGTTATATCAAGCCGATCTTAAGGGGCCGCTGGCGATTGCTATGGGCGCTGAAGATAAAGGATTGCGCCGTTTAAGCCGCGAGTCCTGTGATTCGTTGATTTCCATTCCGATGGCGGGAAGCGTGTCGAGTTTGAACGTGTCGGTAGCCACTGGCATTTGTTTATTCGAAGCCGTGCGTCAACGCCGCAGCGGATTGTAATATCCACTAGTGCATTGTCATAAATGAAAAAGACGGATAAATTCCGTCTTTTTTTATGGCTTTTTAGTCGCTAAAGCGCTTTTGTTAAGTCATTCTGGGCGGATACGGGGTCAACTGTTTGCTGCTCGGTTTGCTCATCGGCCTGTGTTAAAGAATCACCCAGTGGGCTGAGTGTACTAACGGGCTCAAAGTCAAAACTAAACACAAGTTGTTGCTCCTCCTCTAAGTCTTCTTCATCTTCACCCTGTTCAGTCGCATCGGCCCCTAAGTCATCTTCATCATTGTTAGATGTCGGGGTCATTTGATCCTGAATCGACTCGACATCGACACGGGGATCGAGGGCTGCTGCAAGGGGCGATGACACTAAGTCCCCCGTTGCCATCATATAGTCTTGGGTCACATGGGTTTCGGCCTTTTGCTGTGAATGTACATAACGCAGGCGTAAAAACAAGATTAAGGTGCAGGCCGACATAAAGCCATAGAGCATACTGTTACCAAGCCATTGCATCAGTGTCGAGGCGATAAGGGGGCCAATACTGGCACCTAGGCCAAAGGTGAGCAAAATAGTGGCCGATAATCCCACTCTATCGCTCTGTTCAACCCGAGAGTTGGCGAGTGCGGTGGCGAGCGGATAGAAGGTAAAGCCTAAAATACCGAAGAGAAACGTCATCACCAGTGAAACCACAGGGTGATAGGGGGTGATGGCGATGCCTAAAGCTAGAATCCCCAAGAGAATGCAATTGATACGGATAAGTCGGCTGCGGGACATAATGTCGGACAGTTTTCCCATTGGCCATTGTGCCAAAAGACCCGCGAGAATAGTGGCCGTCATATAAGTGGCGACTTTCTCTGGGGGTAACCCTAAATTGCTGGCGTAGGCTGGGGCGAGACCATAAAAGGAGCCCACTATCATGCTACCTATGGCAATCGTTGTCAGGGCCTGCGGGGCTTTTTTCCAATAATGGGCAATTTTCAGCGGTGCTGGCACTAAGGGCGCAGGGTGAATGCGACGTGTTAATGAAATGGGGACGATACACAGGGCAAAACAAATGGCGATAAGAAGCAGCGGCTCTAAGCCCAGTTCGGGGTAAATACTGATGGCGCCTTGGCCTAATATCAAGCCAAAGTAAGAGACTATCATATAGCTGGCGAAAACTGTGCCGCGTTGGCTGCTCTCCGCCTGTTCATTCAGCCAGCTTTCGAGCACCATATACTGGCACATCATGCCCATGCCGACGATAAGTCGAAGTAATATCCAAATGGCTAATTGATCGACAAGGGCATGACCTAAGGCCGAAGCGGCGACAATTCCGGCGCTGGCGACAAAGGCACGAATATGACCAACCTGGGCGATAAGTCTATGGCCGATCTTGGACCCCGCCACCAGACCAACGTAATAGGCTGACATCATGGCACCAATCCAAAGCTGTGGAACATGGGTGACCGAGAGTCTGAGTCCCAAATAGGTCGTCAGTAAACCGCCTGCCAGCACAGTTAATAACGTGGTGCTATATAAAGAGGCGAAAGTACGTAGCGGGTTGGCCATAAACGACTCCTTGTAAGATTGCTCGGGTGAGTATATCAGGAGTTAGTGTTTATTCGGTGTTGCAAATTGTTGGTATTTATCGATTAAGTTAGCGTTTTTATGTGTTGATCACTAAATTGTGTTGCAACGGGATTTGGCTGAGGGGGGATTATTTCAGCCAAGCCGCTTTCTATCGGATTTATCTAAAGGTATAGAGCAGGTTGAATGTGGTGATAGTGTCGGTCTGCTGGCTTCCTTCTGGTACGATTTCGGTATATTTGATGTTCATACCTATCTTAAATGCCCAATCTTGAAACACCAGATTCTTATAGTTCATATCTAATGTGAGGGTGTTGTTATTCTCGCCCACCTCGGCGGTGAGATCGGCATTGAGACTGCTATATTCTTGCAGTTTTTGAGAGAACTTTGCTGCGGTACGAAGAATGACGTCTTTTTCGGCATCAGGATCTGGGATAGTGACCGACTCTGCTGGCATGTTATATCGATAACCTGGGCCGACCTCGAGACTGAGCTTAGTTTTATAACTATTGATAGCGTTAAAACCATAACCGCTTGAAAGTGTAGATATTTGTGTGTAACTACCGAACTGATCCCAAGTAAAATCTCCGCGGCCAAAGATATAACCCTTAGTGAGCTTATAGTTGGTCTGTAACTGTAACTCATATTTTTCTGAGGTGACTTCGCTTTTTTCGGACGCAAAGTAAGCCTTGAGCGTGGCTTCTTGTTTGGTTTGCTTAGTATCGTAAATCAGTTGGGTTCGACCATTAAAACTGCTGGATTCAGTATTGCCCGTATTCAGTTGCAAGCCCGCTTCGATTTCCGCAGTAAAATCGCTGGGCGGTTCCTGATAATCGGGTGGAACGAGCGCAACTGCCGGGAAAGAGAGGCAAAACAAACTCATTGGAGCAATAACTTTTAGCATTGTATTTTATTCTTGGTTGGCTGATTTTGGCTGTCCGAACGGGGGCGAGGCGCCATCATACCCGTATTGACACTCGAGGCAAAGTTATTGCTTGAGTTTCGCGTCTGCTTTCTGTACTATCTCGCGCTCAAATCAGTCACTATTTTTCGTTCCTTGCCTCCATTTGGTTTGACTGAGCCAATAACGAGGCTACATAACCGTAAGGAGCAATAAATGCGTCATTACGAAATCGTATTTATGGTTCACCCAGATCAAAGTGAACAAGTACCAGGTATGATTGAGCGTTACACAGGTGTTATCACCGAAGCTAACGGCACAATCCACCGTTTAGAAGATTGGGGCCGTCGTCAACTGGCTTACCCAATCCAAGATCTGCACAAAGCTCACTACGTTCTGATGAACGTTGAAGCACCTGCAGAGACGATCGAAGAGCTAGAAACAGCTTTCCGTTTCAACGACGCAGTTCTGCGTAACATGGTAATGCGTACTAAAGTTGCCGTTACTGAAGCATCTCCAATGGCTAGAGCTAGAGATGAGCGCGATTCACGTCGTGGCCCAGCTGGCGAACGCTCATACGATGAAGCTCACGCTGAAGAAATCGGTGAGTAAGTTTATCTGTGACCACCAATAGCTTGGTGTTGTCCGGAACCATAACCCGTTCCAGACGCTTTAAAAGCCCAGCGGGGATCGCACACAGTGTGATTATGCTGGAACACAAGTCGCAGCGTTATGAAGCCGAAATGCTCCGCAACGTCTACGTACAAATACAAGTGATATTGAGTGGCCCGCGCTTTGAAAGCGTCGCAGACAATCTGAAAGCAGGTGTGGAAGTGCAAGTGCAAGGCTTTATGACCCTTCAACAGGGTAGAAATGGTCAAAATCGCTTAGTCATCCATGCCGAAAATGTCGAATTGAAAACTTAGGAGACTGTCACATGGCACGTTATTTCCGTCGTCGCAAGTTCTGCCGTTTCACCGCTGAAGGTGTTGCAGAAATTGATTACAAAGATATCGTTACTTTAAAGAACTACATCACTGAAAGCGGCAAGATCGTTCCAAGCCGTATCACTGGTACTAGTGCTAAATATCAGCGCCAACTAGCTCGCGCTATCAAGCGTGCTCGTTATCTTTCTCTACTGCCATACACTGATTTACATCAGTAATTGCAGTATTAATTCTTAATCGAATATAGAGGATTTGATAATGAACGTTATTCTGCTTGATAAAATCGCTAACCTAGGTAACTTGGGTGACCAAGTTGTAGTTAAGGCTGGTTACGCTCGTAACTACCTGCTGCCACAAGGTAAAGCTGTTGTTGCTAACGAAAGCAACGTTAAAGTATTTGAAGCTCGTCGCGCTGAATTAGAAGCTAAATTAGCTGCTGAATTAGCTGCTGCTAACCAACGCGCTGAGAAAATCACTGCACTGGAAGCGGTTGTTATCGCTTCTAAAGCCGGTGATGAAGGCAAACTGTTTGGTTCAGTTGGCAACCGTGACATCGCTGATGCAGTTACTGCTGCTGGTGTTGAGCTGGCTAAATCAGAAGTTCGTTTACCATTAGGCGCTCTGCGTACTACTGGCGACTTCGAAGTTGAAGTTCAGTTACACACTGAAGTTAAAGCTGTTGTTAAAGTTTCTATCGTTGCTGAAGCTTAATTACGACTCGCTTTAAATCTAAAAAGACACCGCTTCGGCGGTGTTTTTTTATGGCTGAAATTCAATGTTGGACGCCATGATATAGCTGATAGCAGCTGGATATTGACTTGAATGCGGCTTGATTGGGAATGAATGCGGGGAGTCATGTCGGCACTTATTCAATCTTACAGTGCATAAGTGGCTAAAGTGCTCGCCCAAATAAAAACCGCTCATTGCATAACAGTGAGCGGTTTTTTGTCTAGTGCAACTGATTTAGCTTAGAAGGTTAATTTCTCACTAAATCCAGTTCTTTAATCAGATTATCGGCATGGTCGACTTCATCCATCATCCATAGGATATAACGGATATCCACGTGAACTGCGCGGGTGATGGTCGGATTGAAGAACCAATCCTTGGTAATCGCCTCATAGGTGGAGTCGAAGTTAAGGCCAACGAGTTCTCCTTTACCGTTAAAGACGGGCGAACCTGAGTTGCCACCCGTGGTATCTACACTCGATAAGAAGTTAACCGGCACTGAGTTAAACTCTTCAGGCTTATCTAAGCAAGAGAATAGACGGCAAATCCAGCCACGGGGATCTTGATACACGGATTTGACTAAGTGATCGCCAAAACGCTGCCCGTTAATCGCATCGAGCAGTTTTTTCGGGGCATTATAGGGCTCAACACCTGTGTGTTTGGCGGCTATGCCATCGAGGCGAGTAAAGGGCTGTTTGTACAGCGCATCGCGGGACTGGTAACCATCGACCATGCCGTAGCTGATGCGTAGCGTACCGTTAGCGTCGGGATACACTGGCCAGTTGTTGGCTTTGTAGTAGTCGATAACGGCAGCCATGTAAGCAGGGCGAGCGGTAGACAATTTACCCGCAAGGATTTTTTCTGCTTTTTCCTGGGCCATATTGGTGTCGTAGAGTGCGACTGCTAGGCAAATAAAGGGATCGCTACTGGTTTCAAAGGCTTTGGCATCGGCGTCCATCCATGCCAGACGTTGAGCCTGATCTGTCAGCGTCGTCAGCGAATATAAGCCAGCGAGTTTAGCCTCTAAACTCACGTTCATATCGTCGAGTTTAAGCATATTATCTAAGGCGGCAACACGATTTGGCTGCGATAAATAGGCATTTAAGTCCTGTAGCCAAAGGGTTTTATCGACATTAATGTGAAAGCTAGAGTCGATACGTTTTAGACGCGAGCTAAACATGGCCAAATCGCGCTCTTGGTAACCGATTTCACGTTCCGCATCGCTCTTTTGCTTTTCTTTGGCTAAGCGATAGAGGTTGTTTGCCGCGGTGAGCAAAGTGCTCGATTGGGCATTGGTGAAGTAATAATTGGTTTGGGTTTGCAGTTGCTGCTCGGCCAGTAACACTTCTAGTTCGCTGATAAGATTTTGATTAAGGCTAGGGTTTTTCTTTAACCAAGCCAGAAAGTCATCTTCACGTTGCTGCTTAATGCCGATGATATCCGTGGCTTTAAAGCCCGCCAGCAGACCGTTGAGCTTTTTCATCCGGTTAGCCATAGACGCCATATTGCCCGCATATTTAATCGCGATGTCGGCATCTTCCTGACCCATGGCTTCGATAGTATCAATCTGTAATTGATAACGTTTTGCCTGCGTTGGGTAGAGCCAGTCGCTGGCAAATTTAAGTTCGCTGGTGAGATTGTAACGACTGGTGGTGCCAGGATAGCCCGCCACAAACACGCCATCGCCAGCCTTTACGCCATCGGCATTGACTTTAAGGTAGCTCTTGGGCGTGTAAGGGATGTTATCTTCGCTGTAGGCTGCTGGTTTACCGTCTTTGCCCACATAAGCGCGTAGGAAGGCAAAATCCCCCGAGTGGCGTGGATACTCGTAGTTATCGATATCACCACCGTAGCCGCCGACACTTTCGGGCGGTGCATACACTAAGCGCACATCGCGGATCATCAATTGCTTGATTAAGTAGTATTCTAGGCCGTTATGGAAGCTGCGGACATTACAGCGGTAATTGGCATCGGCCTCACAGCTTTTGATCAAGGCTTTGCTATGATTTTCAATGTCTTCGTAGCGTTGTAGGGGATCTTGGCTTAAGTCTTTAGTCACTTCGCTGGTGACATCAGTCACAGCTTCGGTGATGTATAAACGCTCGTTAGGACCGGCTGAGGGCTCCTTGTCCATGGATGTCGCTAAAAAGCCTTGTTCTAGATAGTTATGTTCTTGCTTAGTGTTATATTGTATCGCCTTATAGGCGCAATGATGGTTTGTTACAACTAGCCCTTGGGGGGAGACAAAACTGGCGGTACAATAGCCCAGCCCTACAACGGCGTTCATTGGATAGCTTGTGAGATCGGCCAGTTTTTCAGCAGGAATATCGATTCCGCGTTCACTGAGTTTGTCTGCAATTGAAGGCATTTGATAAGGTTGCCATTGTCCTTCGTCGGCATTCGCTATGCCGGATGTCAAAACTAAGGCCGCAACCAATGCAATACGCATGTTCTTTCCTTATTGATTGTTAGAGTGTCCGTTGAAACAGGATAACAGGTAAACCACCTGTTGCTTGACACGGGTTTTATATCATATTTTGTTAAGTTGTTGGAAATCGGGAGTGTTAATGTCACAACAAGGTGCTTTTAAGCCTAAAAGTAAGCCAAGGGATTTGCAGCTCGATGGACTCAAGCTGCCACCGCATTCTATTGAGGCTGAACAATCGGTATTAGGCGGCCTAATGTTAGACGCCGACGCTTGGGATAAAGTGGCTGAAACCGTGGTAAAAGAAGATTTTTACTCGCGCTCGCACCGGATGATCTTCGCGGCGATGCACCGCTTAGTGGAAACCAGTCAGCCCATCGATTTGATCACAGTATCCGAACAACTTGAGCTTGAAAATCAGCTTGAAGAGGCGGGCGGTTTTGCCTACTTAGGTGAAATTGCTAAAAATACTCCCAGTGCTGGCAACATTGTCTCCTACGCTGAAATTGTTCGCGAGCGTGCCGTCGTGCGGGAAATGATCCGTGTAGCCCATGAAATTGCCGATGCGGGCTACAATCCCGAAGGTCGAGACTCGAGTGCCTTGCTCGATCTGGCTGAAAGTAAAGTGTTTAAGATTGCCGAGCAACGCACTAATGCCAATGAAGGTCCCGAGGGCATTAAAACCATTCTTGAAAAAACCGTCGATAAGATAGAGCAGCTCTATAATAACCCACATAATGGGGTGACTGGGGTGTCGAGTGGTTTTAGCGATCTGGATAAAATGACCGCAGGCTTCCAATCCGGCGACTTGATTATCGTGGCCGCCCGTCCATCTATGGGTAAAACGACCTTTGCGATGAACCTCTGTGAACAGGCGGCGATGAACGAAGACAAGCCTGTGCTTATTTTCAGTCTCGAGATGCCCTCGGAACAGATTATGATGCGTATGCTCGCCTCCTTGGGGCGCGTCGATCAGACTAAAATCCGTACCGGTCAGCTAGATGATGAAGATTGGGCGCGGGTGTCATCGACCATGGGCATCATGCTCGAGCAGGGTAAAATGTATATTGACGATGGCTCGGGGCTTACCCCGACCGAAGTGCGTAGCCGCGCCCGCCGTATCGCCCGTGAATACGGCGGCCTGTCGATGATCATGGTCGACTACCTGCAGCTAATGCAGGTGCCCGCTTTATCGGATAACCGTACCCTAGAAATTGCCGAAATTTCTCGCTCTCTCAAAGCATTAGCTAAAGAGCTTGAGATCCCCGTTATTGCTTTGTCCCAGCTTAACCGCTCGCTTGAACAGCGGGCCGATAAACGTCCGGTCAACTCGGACTTACGTGAATCGGGATCTATCGAGCAGGATGCGGATCTCATCATGTTTATTTACCGCGATGAAGTGTATAACAACGATTCTCCAGACAAAGGCACGGCCGAAATCATTATCGGTAAGCAGCGTAACGGCCCCATCGGCCGGGTGCGCTTAACTTTCCAAGGTCAGTATTCTCGCTTCGATAATTATGCTGGTCCGCAGTTTGAAGAAGATTAAGTGTGTGGCGATAGAAGATAAGCAAAGCTTATGTATTCTTTTTATTTCTCTGGCTTTTTATTTCCTGACTTTTTCCAAAATAGGCAAAGTAAATTTTGAAACCTTTTCCCCGTGCAGAAATTAGCAGTAGTGCACTGCAAAATAACTTGGCCGTGCTGCGTCAGCAGGCAAGCGCAAGCCAAGTGATGGCTGTTGTTAAGGCTAATGGTTATGGACATGGATTACTGAATGTCGCCAACTGCCTCGTCAGTGCCGATGGTTTTGGCTTAGCCCGTTTAGAAGAAGCCTTGGAGTTGCGTGCTGGTGGTGTAAAGGCACGCTTGCTATTGCTCGAGGGTTTTTTTCGTGGGACCGATTTACCCTTACTGGTTGCCCACGATATAGATACTGTGGTTCACCATGAGTCACAAATTGAAATGTTAGAGCAGGCCAAGCTTAGTAAACCCGTCACAGTCTGGCTTAAAGTCGATTCTGGTATGCACAGATTAGGGGTGACGCCTGAGCAATTTCCTGCGGTTTATGCTCGCTTGGTCGCGTGCGCTAATGTGGCGAAACCCATCCATTTGATGACCCATTTTGCCTGTGCCGATGAACCTGAAAAACCGTACACAGAAGTACAAATGGCGGCCTTTAACGCCTTAACCGCAGGTTTACCGGGGTTTAGGACCTTAGCGAACTCGGCGGGAGCGCTCTATTGGCCTAAAAGCCAAGGGGATTGGATTAGACCCGGTATCGCCCTCTATGGTGTATCACCCGTTGCGGGGGATTGTGGTGCAAATCATGGGCTTATCCCCGCGATGAATCTCGTCTCGCGGCTTATCGCCGTGCGTGATCATAAAGCGGATCAACCCGTAGGCTATGGCTGTTATTGGACGGCCAAGCAAGATACCCGTTTAGGCGTTGTCGCTATTGGTTATGGCGATGGATATCCCCGTAACGCGCCCGAAGGGACACCCGTGTGGGTCAATGGCCGCAGGGTTCCTATTGTTGGCCGAGTGTCTATGGATATGTTGACCGTCGATTTAGGTCAGGGTGCCCAGGATAAAGTCGGTGACGATGTTTTACTCTGGGGGCAAGCACTACCGGTAGAAGAAGTTGCCGAACATATTGGCACTATCGCTTACGAATTAGTGACTAAGCTCACCCCTAGGGTTGCTGTGTGTTTGGCTTAATCATAGGGTTTGAATAGTCGCGCTATAGAAGAGTTTAGTATCACAAGGGGCTCTTTACTTTATAAAGGTGTGCTTCACTTTATATGAGATAAACATAGCTGCGCACTTATGAGCATGGATGCTGGGTAGACTGGGTGATTAATGCATTTGGCACGCGAGTGCGTTGCCCTGGCATACAGTAGCTTGGGGTCATTTTTAAGATAAGGGCACAGGATTGCCTAGACTGAGCGGCGATAAAAGCTAATGTTGAAAATTAGTTTTCAAAACAAATTTCGATAAAGGCTGTGCCGTAAGGACTAGTGAATGGCATGATAATTTTAGTGCCGTTAGCCTTATGGGAAATGGTATGTCCCTTTCCCGAAACCACCATAGGGGTGGCCATCTCAAACTCGTAGCCTTTTTGCCCTAAAAGGTTTTTAGCACCACCTGTAACCATATTGGTTATTTCTCCGACAAGATCTGTCACTTCCTCATTAATCTTGCCTGGGTTTTCTCCCAGCATATTTTGCATAATTTGCAGAGCGAGCTTTTGCTCAAACGTAATCGACAGCGAACCCTTAGTCTGTGGCCCCACCATGCCGATTAAACCAGAAACGTCACCTTTGGCTAAGTTGTCGGTTTTCACTTGGGGTTTACCCGGCGTTAAATCCATACTCGCCATAGTTGAAATGACATTGAGTAGGGATTGCAGGAAAGGATTAATAAAATTAACGTTCATGCCTAAGTTTGTCCTCTTTTGAGTCTAAGCCACCGACTAATGATACGTTTAAGGCTAGTAGAAAAATTGCTTAACCACAGCAATCTTGATCACACTCTATCAGCTTAGATGAGACAAATAGAAATGTGCGCCTAATTTAACGATTTATCTGATGTTTTAGGCCCCTATAAATCAAAAAACCGTCTAGATATTGATACCTTTAGCCCTATTCATAGTGACGCATAAGAGCCGATGCTGCAAAGTTTTTGGCTTTTTAGGTATTTTCAACCAACAACAAGTTTAACCATGGGCTGATATTGCATGGTTTTTTGCATTTTGCTCACCTTAATTTTCAATCAATCAGAGAGTCGCCAAGGCGAGGAATGATGGCTCCAAGCTCCTAGGTAGAAGATGATTTGCGATGGGGCTTAACCTCCCCAAGACGGCCAATTTAGGTTATACTGCAGCGAGCCTTGTGGGGCATATAAAACAGCAAACGTTAGCTCGTTTGCTGTTTTTCCGTTTTTAAGCTTGGGGTTAGATCCTAAGTTAAGACGAATTTGACGCCTTAATTTAGAATGACTCATCCGTATAAACGGAACCATGACTGACGAATTCCCATCACCAGAGTTGATAGTAACGTGTTGAAAAATAGTAATATTGATAACTTTAGGCTCGATCGCACCTTTTCCATTGCACCGATGCTCGATTGGACTGATCGTCATTACCGTTATTTCGCCCGTTTAATGTCGGCAAATGCCCTGTTATATACCGAGATGGTGACGACAGGGGCGATCTTGCATGGCCGTGGGGATTACCTAGCCTATAACCAAGAAGAGCATCCGCTGGCGTTGCAGTTAGGGGGCTCCAATCCCTCTGATCTAGCTCGCTGCGCTAAATTGGCGGCCGAGCGGGGTTATGATGAGGTTAACCTCAATGTGGGATGCCCTTCGGATCGAGTGCAGAATGGTCGCTTTGGTGCTTGCCTGATGGCTGAGCCCGAATTAGTGGCTGAATGCGTCGATGCCATGAAGCAAGTGGTTGATATTCCAGTTACCGTAAAAACTCGCATCGGGATTGATGCCCAAGATAGCTATGAATTTCTGACTCAATTTATTGATATTGTACAGGCAAAAGGGTGCGATGATTTTATCATTCACGCCCGTAAGGCTTGGCTTTCGGGCTTAAGTCCGAAGGAAAACCGCGAGATCCCGCCGCTCGATTATGGGCGCGTCTATCAACTCAAGCGTGATTACCCCTTACTAAACATCAGTATCAATGGTGGCGTGACAACACTTGCGCAGGCAAAAGAACACTTAGCACAACTTGATGGCGTGATGATGGGGCGCGAGGCGTATCAGAATCCTTATATTCTCGCTGAGGTGGACCAAGTGCTCTGTGGTCGTCAAAGGGAGGTGATCAGCCGTGAAGCCGTTATTGAGGCAATGCTGCCTTATATTGAAGCCCATCTTCAATCCGGTGGGCGGCTCAATCATATTACTCGCCATATGATAGGCCTATTCCAAGGTTTGCCCGGTGCACGCGCTTGGCGTCGTTATTTGAGTGAAAATGCCCATAAAAACGGTGCGGGTGTTGAAGTGGTTAGACAGGCATTGCAGAGTATTCAGACTGAGATTGTTGATTGATTTTTGCTCACATCAAAAGATGGTGAAATTAGCTAAAGTTAGTAGCATTTTTCACCACTTCATTATTCTTTCACGCTGTGCTCGTAATAGTATTTTGTAATATATTGATGTTATTTATAATAATATCAATATATTACAAATATTTTTATAAGTTGGCACGCCCTTTGTAATAGTCCCTATGTCAAGTTAATCAATCGAAAGGGACGACATCATGTTTACATTAAATCTTAAAAAATCAGTTCAAGTGAGTATGTTAATCGGTGCGTTAGTGGGTAGTGTAGCGGTCCATGCCGAAGCAGCCCCAGTATCGGATGTTGTGGGCGCCATCGAGCAAACGCTGAGCACCCAGGCACAAGAACTGCTCGCCAGCACCAAACGTGAGTTAGTGTTATCGCTACAAACTCAGCTTGCTGAAAGTATCTATGACTTTAATAGCCAGCTTAGCCTCAGTGCCGACAATAAAGACGAATCGGCCACAAGCGATGAATATAGCGCTAAGTAATAGGAGCTGCCTATGTGGTTTGTAGCCCCTCTAATGACCTTGCTACTGCTACCAGTGATTAGCCTTGCGTTGTTTTCAGGAATTATCTGCTGGTTTCAGTGGCATTGTTACAGCGATAAATGAGTGAGTATCCTTGCTATGTGGGAGATTAAAATGAAACGAGCTAAAGTGCGGATGGACAATCCAGAACGGTTAGTCTGTGGTGTTGCAGCTGGCATGGCGTGGCAATTTGGTTGGTCCTGTTTTTGGACTCGCGTAGTATGGGCTGGAGCCATTGTATTTATGCCTGGTGTGAGTTTATTGATTTACTTTGTATTGGCGCTATTAGTTGACCAATGGAAGAAACCGATATAAATCCATGGGGATAAATATCGGCTAATAGATTTTTATGTTGAGATTATTCGATACAGAGCGGCATATTGGACTTTGCCATTGCTTCGATGGGGTAGCGGGATGCTATCAACAAGAGGGCGTTTAGACCCCCATGCCAATAGTCAGTGCTTTGCGATTTAAGTGAGTATTACTTTTTAAGAAAAGCCTTAAATCTGGCTTTCGCTTCATCACTCTTCAACCTAACACTAAATTGCTCTAACTCTTGATGCATTTGATGCTGCACTCGGTTTTTATGTGGTCGCATCAATTGGCGAGTGGTTTGCAGGGCCTGTGGCGGCTGATTCGCCAGCTTTTTAGCTTGGGCGAGGGCGTGACTCAATAATTCTTCCTGGGCAATGATATCGTTAATCATATTGAGTCTGTGGGCCGTATTGGCATCGAAGCTTTCGCCGAGCAGCAGTAGTTCTGCCGCTTTTTGGTAACCCACGAGTTCAGGCAAAAGTAAGCTTGCCCCCGCCTCGGGTACCAGCGCTAAGTTGACAAAGGGCAGTTGAAACTTTGCGGTGTTATCGGCGTACACTAAATCACAGTGCAGCAGTACCGTAGTGCCAATACCAATCGCAGCCCCTGACACGGCGGCGACCAGAGGTTTTTTGAGTTCTAATAGACAAAATAAGAAACGTACCGCGGGATGGTTTGGCCCTAAGTCACTATTTTTTAAAAATTCTGCAATATCATTGCCTGAGGTAAAGCAATTATCTTGGCCGTGGAGCATAAAGGCACGAATGTCGTTGTCTGCCTCACCTTCGATCAGGTATTCTGTCAGTTGTTTATACATATCAAGATCAAGTGCATTGCGTTTATCGAGGCGATTAAAGCTGATAATACGTACGCCCTGATCATCCCGAACCTGTATATGACTCATGGGTTGTTTTCCTTTACGACGACATTGGGTAGACATGGAGTTTAAGACATTGAAACCAATATTCAAACAGATGTTTAATTGTCTCGCATTATCCTGTGCATCATTTTCTGTGTTGGCGAGTGTGGTTATGACCGAAGGCCACGTCCGAGCTATGCCGGATACTGTACCCAATACCGCAGCCTACTTTACGCTCGAAAACCACACCGAGAAAGCTGTCCGTCTGACGGGCGTATCAACCAGTGTGGCAAAGGAAGCTCAGCTACACACTATTATTGAAGAACAAGGCATGGTTAAAATGCGCCAGGTCGAAGGTTTTGATATCCCATCCCACGGCAGACTAATACTCTCACCATCGGGCGAGCACGTTATGCTGTTGGGGTTAAAGGCCCCCCTCGTTTTGGATCAAAAAGTGGAGCTGCAATTACAGTTTAACGACGGCGAACAAATGTCGATCACATTACCCGTGAGCAAACAAGCTGAAAATACTGCAGAGCAAGAGCATCATCACCATCATTAAGGAGTCGCTTGATGCAAATTACATGGAAAAAAGTTACCGGAGTCGGTTTATTTTTAGTCTTAATCGGTTATGGCATGAGCGTGTGGTGGAGTATCGAACCCGATCCTATCAATCCTCAACAGCTTACGGCCACTGATAAAAATGTCGTTGGTTATGCTACGACAACCTCATTGATTTTGACAGTAGAAACCCTGCTGGATAAACAGGGTGGTTGGTTATCCAATGATGTGATGCCACCATCTATTTTTATGGATAACATGCCCGCCTTTGAATACGGCGCACTCGAGCAGGCGCGCGATCTGGCACTGATCATGCGCAAAGAGTTTAGTCGCTCCCAATCCCAATCGGCCGCCGATAAAGATTTAGGTGAAGCCCAATCTAAGCTCAATATCGACCATACAAGTTGGCTAGTACCGAGCGCCGAAAGCGAATACCGCGATGGTGTTAAGCTACTGAAATTGTACCGCGCCCGCATGATGGACCCTAATAACCAAGATGCGCAGTTTTATGCCCGTGCCGACAATCTCAATGAATGGTTAAAAGAGGTGCAAAAGCGGTTAGGCAGTATGTCTCAGCGTTTATCGGCCAGTGTTGGTCAAGAACGTCTTAATACAGATTTGGCTGGTGATAACGCTGCCCGCCAATCGACCCCCAATTTAGCGAGCCATCAGGTCAAGACTAGCTGGTGGAAGATCGATGATGTTTTCTATGAAAGCCGAGGCGCTTCTTGGGCATTGCTGAATTTTATGCGTGCCGTGGAAGTCGATTTTGCCGACGTTTTGAAAAAGAAAAATGCTGAAGTGAGCCTAAGACAAATCATTCGTGAGTTAGAGGCGACTCAGCAAACTGTCTGGAGCCCTGTCGTGTTAAATGGCAGTGGTTTTGGTCTAGTCGCTAATCATTCATTGGTTATGGCTAACTATGTATCCCGTGCAAATGCCGCGGTGATTGACTTAACGAACTTGCTATCTCAAGGTTAATTATGAAAAAAACACTCCTCGCCAGTGCGGTATTAGGATTTTTTATGGCCACCTCGGCCCAAGCGGCCACTGTGGTTGGGTTTAAAATTGGTGGTGACTATTGGGATGCCGATACTAGCGGTACTTTTGCCGATGATGGCCAACCGCAGCAAACTTTTGACTACAGTTCATCGGCCCAGGGCAGTTACTGGCTCGCGGTTGAGCATCCGTTGCCTTTTATTCCGAATGTTAAAATTCGTGAAAACAGCCTAGATCAGAAAGGCAGTGCATCGGTTAAAGATTTCAACTTTAACGGTAATGTCTTCAATGGCAATGTCACGTCCTATACAGATTTAAGCAATACCGATTTTGTGCTTTATTATGAGCTGCTGGACAACGACATAGTGTCATTCGATCTCGGCGCAGCCTATAAACTGATGCATGGTTCAATGCGCGTACAAGACGCGGGCCACCCAGAAGAGATAGATGTCGATAGCGGTATCGTGATGGGCTATGCCAGTACTCATATTGGTATGCCTGGCTTAGGTCTATTTGGTTTTGCGGATTTAATGCTCGGTGTCAATGAGTCGAACGTACACGATTACTCCGTTGGCCTAGGCTGGGAGTTTGATGGTGTTGCGGTCGATACTCGTGTGCGCGTGGGTTACCGCGAATTTTTATTCGATGTGAATAATTTCTCAGGGATCAGTGCCGACACTAAGTTCGATGGTTATTTTGCGGGCGTAGAAATTGATTTCTAATCCTCCCCTTTAATAAATCCCATAAAAAAACCGCCAGTTGGCGGTTTTTTTATGGAGCGATGACGCTTACTCGGCTCTTAGGCCATTGTTGATGGCGATAACGTCATCTTCATTCAATGTACCCGCCGCCTGTTTTAGGGCGACAATCGAGTAGATATAGCTATAACGTGCATCGGATAATTTACGTTTTGAGTCGTACAAATCACGGGTACGGTTCAATACGTCAACGATAGTACGAGTACCCACTTCAAAACCTGCTTGAGTCGCTTTTAACGCACTCTCGGATGAAATCACCGATTGCTCATAGGCACGAATTGAGCTGATAGATGCACCTACGTTGTTGTAGTTATTGCGAATATTCTTCACAACACTGCGGTAGGTTTGCTCTAGTCTTTCACTGGCTTCAACGAATTGATATTGCGCTTCATTGACTTGTGAAGTCACTTTAAAGCCTTCAAAGATAGGAATGCTTAAGTTAACGCCAACGTTGACATCGTCAAAATCAGGCTCGTTAATGCTACCTGTTTTTTGCTCAAGGCCTTTGTTGTAACCTGCATTTAAGCTCAGCGATGGCATATGGCCCGCTTTGTAGAGACTGATAGTCTCTTGAGCGATATCTTTACCAATGCGTTGGGTCATAAGATCGACACTGTTTGTTTCAGCAATCTTTAACCATTCGCTTGAAGACGTTGGTGCGGGAGTCACGGCAGAGAAACGGTTGGTATCGAGCACGTTTAATGTCTTGTGATCGATACCTGTGATTTCACGCAGGGCTTCATAGCTATTGGCTAGGGTATTTTCAGCTAAAATTTCAGTGGCTGAGGCTAAGTCATATTGAGCTTGGGCCTCATGTACGTCGGTAATCGCGGTTAAACCAACGGCGAAACGCTGTTTGGTTTGTTCGAGTTGACGTTCAATTGCACGTTTTTCGGCGCCCTGGAACTCGTAGTTATCCTTAGCGGTTAATACATCGAAGTACGCCCGAGTCACTCTAGAGATAAGCGTTTGTAAAGCGGATGCATAGCTTGAATCGGCTTGAGAGGCGGCTTTTTCTGCAAGGCTTAACCCCACCCAAGCGCTGTGATCATAGATCACTTGGTTAAGTTTGATGCTACCCGTTAAACCGCTAGTGTCATTCCGTGGGTCATTCCACGCCTTGTCATAGCCGACATTGGCGCTAATGGTTGGCAACAGCGGTGCCCGGTTTTGTTCAATTTTCTCGAACAATGCATCACGCTGAGCTTGGGCTTGCAACACGAGCGGGTCGTTAGTCAGTGCCTGTTGATAAATTTGCAGTAAATCATCTGCTTGTACCGCTTGAGCGGAAGCGGCGAGAGTCAATGCTACGCATAAAGAACGGATCTTAAATTTCATTTGCTGTCCTTATTAGACAAAATCTCCCAAAGGAGAAATATTTTAACTTCGTTTAGACTAAGTAATGCCTTTACCAAGGCGGTTTGCGCTTCCCGACGCTTCCCGATACAGCTAAAACTTAATGACGTAGAGTCTAAAAACTCCGACACTTTCAAGTCAAATGCGAAGTGTAACAGATTTTATTTTAAAAATGTGTCAAATTGCCTTGATAATAGACGCAAATTCAACTTTTAAGGATAGAGTATGACCCCACCTGTTTTTTCGCAAACGGATATTGAAGTTCTCGAAAAAAAATCATTGTACCAAGGCTTTTTTGCGTTAGAACAGTTTACGTTTAAGCATAAGCTCTTTGCCGGCGGTTGGAGCCAGCCCGTCACCCGTGAAGTGTTTGAACGGGGGCATGCTGTGGTCGTGTTGCCCTATGACGTCAAGCGTGATCAGGTCGTATTGATTGAGCAAGTGCGTTTTCCTGCATTAGCAACCTCTAAATCTCCTTGGCTTATGGAGTTAGTCGCAGGTATGATTGCGCCCGAAGAATCGCCGCTCGATGTCGCTCACCGTGAATTGTTAGAAGAAACTGGCCTAGTTGCTAGTAATATGCACTATGTGAACAGTTATTTAGCGAGCCCAGGTGGCAGTACCGAGCGATTTTATTTCTATTGGGCCGAGGTAGATTCCACTCATGCCCGTGGATTGCATGGACTGGCAGAAGAACACGAAGATATTCGATTGCATGTTTTAGACCGTGAACAGGCCTATAATAGGGTGGTTGCGGGGGAAATAGACAATGCATCGACCGTAATTGGATTGCAATGGTTGCAATTAAACTATCAGCAACTGGTTTAAGTTGGAAAAACATTTGGCTACTTCGACTTCGCATCAAAAACCGCGTTACCAACCGAACGTCAGTGACTTTCTAGCACTGTGCGGCCGTAATTATGGTTATATGCTGAAGTGGTTACCACTGGATATTACCGTTGATCAATCATGGCAGCTCGAAGGTGAGTTCGGTATATTAGTGGTGCGTATTTTAGAGAATACCAAATATACTCAATTGGTTGAGATATCTCGCCCCCTCGAAATTCTAGAGTTTGTTAATACTCCCAAGGTGTTAGTGAGAATTTACCACGATGCTAAATTAGCAGAAGTGTTAACTGGCCAACAGATTTACCAATTACGCCCAGTGTATGATTACCCCAATTTACGCATGTATCATAGTGATGAAAAGTACCAGGTAAATGCATTCCTGGAAGAGTTATTGAAGATTGGATGCCAACAACGTTTGGTGTGCCAGTCTTAGAATTGGGTATTCAATGTGCTGAAAGAGGCTGTCTCTTACTCCATAGCTGAAGAAGAAAGTGTGCGTATCGTGCAAGTCACAGATCCACACCTTTTTGCCGATCCTGAGGCCCAGCTATTAGGAGTCAACACAGGCAAAAGTTTTGCCGCTGTGCTTAATACGATTAGGGCTGTCGACTATCCTGCACATTTGATGTTAGCTACCGGTGATTTAAGCCAAGATTACTCGGCCGAATCATACCGTCAGTTTGTTACAGCAGTGACACCCCTCAATTTACCCTGCCATTATCTCCCCGGGAACCACGATGATCCTCGGATCATGTTTCTGCATATGCAGGGCGAGCAGATCTTTGGTCAGCAGCGCATTTTGGCGGGTAAATGGCAGATTTTGATGTTGGACTCAACCGTGCGGGGAAAGCCCGGTGGCAACATGGCCGAGAGTCAGTTCGAGCTGATTGAGCAGGCTATTGCCGCCCATCCTGATTACCATACCTTGCTCGTGATGCACCATAATCCCATTTTGGTGAACTGCACTTGGCTAGATCAACATTGTATGGACAACGGTGCCGAGTTTTTAACGCGAGTGTCCCAGTACCCACAGGTAAAAGGGTTACTCTGGGGGCATGTACACCAGAGAATCGACACCCACTACGATGGGCCCCATGGCGCACTGAAGCTCATGGCAACACCTTCTACTTGTATTCAATTTAAGCCTTTATCACCTTATTTTGCCTTAGACGGACTGCAACCGGGTTATCGTTTGCTGGAGTTGAAGGCCGATGGTAGCATCGGCACCAATGTGTATCGCGTACCGGGTAACCATTTTTCCCCCGACAACGATTCCAGCGGTTATTAACGCGAGTGACCGCAGCTTGAGGAACTATGCTGCTCTATATTCACGGATTCAACAGTTCACCTTTTTCCGATAAAGCGGTGATGACTGCGCAATATATGGCGCAGCATCATCCGTCGCTAGCCTTTCATCAGCCCCAATTACCCAATACCCCTAAGGCCGCGATGTCGCTGTTGCTGGAATATGTGATGGCGGCGCGAGAGGCAAATGAGCCTCTCACTTATATAGGCTCATCCTTGGGGGGATATTTCGCCAGTTATTTGGCCGAGCACTACGGTGGACGTGCGGTGTTAGTTAATCCTGCGGTGAGGCCCTTCGAGTTATTCGACGAATTTATGGGGCCACAGTTTAATCCGTACACTGGGCAGCATTATCAGGTTTTGCCTAAACATAAGCTGGAAGTGGCTGAATTTAATACCGCTGTTATCCGCAATCCGGATCGTTTTTTGGTACTATTGCAAACGGGCGATGAAGTGCTGGACTACCGTGAAGCCCTGAACAAATATCACCATTGCCAATTACGGATTGAAGCGGGTGGCGATCACAGTTTTGTGGGTTATGGGCAGCATTTGCAAACTGTAAGCCATTTTTTACACTTACCTTGACAAACAGTCATCCAGAGCCGCAACATGGCCGGATATAACAACTTATAGCGTACACTATGACGAATCAATACACCTCTGACGCCATTGAAGTCCTTAATGGACTCGATCCTGTTAAACGCCGTCCAGGTATGTATACCGATACCTCCAGACCTAACCATTTAGGCCAAGAGGTCATAGATAACAGTGTCGATGAAGCTTTAGCGGGCCACGCCACTAAAATTGAAGTTGTTCTGCACACCGATAATTCCCTCGAAGTGACCGATGATGGCCGTGGTATGCCAGTGGATATCCATCCCGAAGAAGGTATTCCTGGGGTCGAGTTGATCCTGACTAAATTGCACGCCGGGGGGAAATTTTCCAATAAAAACTACCAGTTCTCCGGTGGTTTGCACGGCGTGGGGATTTCCGTCGTCAATGCGTTATCTCGCCGGGTCGAAGTCACGGTAAGGCGGGATGGTCAAGTCTATGATATTGCTTTTGAAAATGGCTTTAAAGTTGAAGATCTTAAGGTCACTGGTACCTGTGGTCGACGCAATACCGGGACTAGCGTGCATTTTTGGCCCGATCCGAGTTATTTTGATTCGGCCAATTTCTCTAATTCCAAACTGATTTATTTACTGCGTGCTAAGGCCGTACTCTGCCCAGGTTTACGGATCAAATTTACCAATAAGCATACCAATGAAGTACATGAATGGTTTTATGAAAGTGGTTTAACTGATTATCTTAAAACCGCTGTCGGCGATAACCTGATGTTGCCCGAAGAACCCTTCGTTGGCAGTTTTAAGGGGCAAATTGAGGCGGCCGACTGGGCTATCACTTGGTTGCCTGAAGGCGGCGAGTCGATCAACGAGAGTTATGTTAACCTTATTCCCACCCCCCTTGGTGGCACCCATGTAAATGGTTTTCGCCAGGGCCTGCTCGAATCCATGCGTGAATTCTGTGAGTTTCGAAATTTAATCCCCCGAGGGATTAAATTATCCCCGGAGGATATTTGGGACAGAGCGGCTTTTATTCTGTCGGTGAAAATGCAGGATCCGCAATTTGCAGGGCAAACTAAAGAGAAACTCTCCAGCCGCCAGTGCTCGGCTTTTGTCTCTGGCATAGTACGTGATGCCTTTTCCCTGTGGCTAAACTCAAATACAGAACTGGCCGAATCCTTGGCCGAAATGTGTATTAACAATGCCCAGCGCCGTCTAAAAGCCGCGAAAAAAGTAGCACGTAAAAAGGTGACTTCTGGCCCCGCATTGCCGGGAAAACTCACCGATTGTAGCGGCCAAGATCCCATGCGCGGTGAGCTATTCCTCGTGGAAGGGGATTCTGCTGGCGGGAGTGCTAAGCAGGCGCGGGACCGTGAATTCCAAGCCATTATGCCGCTGCGTGGGAAAATCTTAAACACGTGGGAAGTGGATGCATCACAAGTACTCGCCTCTCAGGAAGTCCATGATATTTCGGTCGCTATTGGTTGCGATCCCGACAGCAGTGATATTTCGGAGTTAAGATACGGCAAAATTTGTATTCTCGCTGATGCAGACTCCGACGGATTGCACATTGCTACACTATTGTGTGCCTTGTTTTTAAAGCATTATCGCGTACTCGTCGAACAGGGCCATGTCTACATAGCCATGCCACCACTGTTTCGTATCGATATTGGTAAGGACGTTTATTACGCCTTAGATGAAGCAGAAAAAGAAGGTATTCTCGACCGTATTAGCGCGGAAAATAAGAAAGGTAAGGTCCAAGTGACACGTTTTAAGGGCTTGGGTGAGATGAATCCGCTCCAATTACGTGAAACGACTATGGACCCTAACACCCGTCGTTTAGTACAGTTGACTATTGATGATGTTGAAGAAACGGATTCTTTGATGGATATGCTGCTTGCGAAGAAACGTTCGCCCGATCGTAAATCTTGGCTCGAGGATAAGGGCGACATGGCGTTACTTTAATGTTGTGCAAGATTGCCGATAACAATAAAACTTAGGCATAAAGAATATTACAATGTTGTGTATTAAAACTAATAATTATAAATACTTAAAGCTATTGTCTGCCTATCTTCCCCTGCTGGCATGTATGGCTTTTGGACCGAGCCAGAACGCCATCGCGGGGTCTCAGTCGATCATGATTACCGTCTCCAAGGGATTTGGTTTATCACTGTTCGCTTCGGATGTTGGCGATGCTAAGCAGCTCGCCATGGGCGCCAATGGCACCCTGTTTGTGGGTTCCCATAAAAGCGGCACAGTGCATGCGCTCGTCGACAGCAATCAAGATGGCCGTGTAGATAAACGTTACGTTATTGCAAAAGGGCTGGAATATCCCAATGCCCTCGCATTCCATAATGGCGATCTTTTCGTTGCCAGTGAAAGTAAAATTCTGCGTTTTGCTGATATAGAACAGCGTTTACGTCGCCCGAGTCGTCCGAAGGAAATCTACAGCGATCTGCCCGAATCGGACAAGAAGAGCGCCCGTGCGATGCATTTTGGTCCCGATGATAGGCTGTATGTCTCCATCGGGGCCCCCTGTAACGTCTGTGAGGCGGCCGCGCCCTATAGCAGCATTATTGCGATCAATGTCGATACCGGTGCGAGTGAACAGATAGTCTCTGGGGTACGTGATGCGACGGGGTTTGATTGGTCGCCCGTCGACGGTAAATTATGGTTTGCCGATCAGGGCCGAGATTGGATGGGGGATAATTTACCCCCAGATGAAATCAACCGTGTCGATGTTGTGGGGAGTCACTATGGCTTCCCTTATCTACATGCCACATCCGTTGTTGAACCCGCCTATGAAAAGCCGAAAAACCTAAAGGTTACAGTGCCAGTGTATGAGTTGCCCGCCCATGTTGCACCGACGGGGCTGGCGTTTTATCGCGGGGATAAATTCCCTGAAATTTATCATAATCAATTATTTGTCGCAGAGAATGGTTCCTGGAATCGTTCGAGCAAAGTGGGTTATCAAGTGGTGATGCTTAAGCTTGAAAACCAGCAAGTGGTGGGACGTGAAACGATAGTGAGTTTCCTCGATGGTGAATTTCCCGTCGCTCGCCCCTATGCCTTGTTATCGGCCGATGATGGTGCCATGTACATCTCAGATGATTTAAAAGGTAACGTGTATCGCTTGTTCTTTAAAAATGGCGATAGTACTGAAGAGACACAGGAACTAGAAGACAATGAGTGACGCAATCAAGTTAAGCCTAGATGGGGTAGAGCAAATGCCACTGCGGCGCTTTACCGAAGAGGCTTATCTGAACTATTCCATGTACGTCATCATGGACCGAGCCCTGCCGCATATTGGTGATGGGCTTAAACCTGTACAGCGCCGTATTATCTATGCCATGAGTGAGTTAGGTTTATCGGCCCAATCTAAGCATAAGAAATCTGCCCGTACCGTCGGCGATGTATTAGGTAAATACCATCCCCACGGTGATAGCGCCTGTTATGAGGCAATGGTGCTGATGGCGCAGCCATTTTCCTACCGCTATCCATTGGTTGATGGTCAAGGTAACTGGGGTGCACCCGATGATCCTAAATCATTTGCGGCCATGCGATACACTGAGGCGCGGCTATCTAAGTTCTCCGAAGTGTTGTTATCCGAGCTTGGCCAAGGTACGGTCGAGTGGGGCGCGAACTTCGATGGCACCTTAAAGGAGCCAAAGGTCTTACCCGCACGGTTACCACATATTCTGCTCAATGGGATTACTGGTATTGCGGTCGGGATGGCGACGGATATTCCGCCGCACAACGTCAGGGAATTAGTCTCTGCCTGCGTGGCCTTGCTCGATGATCCTAAGCTCGAACTCGAGCAATTGATGAGTTATGTGCCTGGGCCGGATTATCCCACCGAAGCCGAGATCATTACGTCGTCTGCCGATATTGCCAAAGTGTATGAAACTGGCCGTGGCTCGTTAAAGGCGCGCGCCGTTTACACTGTGGAAGCGGGGGAGATCATCATTACCGCGCTGCCACATCAGGCCAGTAGCGGTAAAATCCTAGAGCAAATCGCCGCCCAAATGCAGGCAAAAAAATTGCCTATGGTGGCCGATCTGCGGGATGAATCAGACCATGAAAGCCCAGTGCGTTTGGTGGTGGTGCCCCGTTCTAATCGTGTCGATTGTGATCAATTGATGGCGCACTTGTTTGCCACTACCGACTTAGAAAAAAGCTTTAGGGTAAACTTAAACGTACTTGGCCTAGACGGTCGACCAAGGGTGAAGGGCTTAAAAACCTTATTAACCGAGTGGTTAGAGTTCCGTGTCGATACCGTCAGGCGTCGTCTCGAATACCGTTTAGATAAAGTGGTTTCACGCCTACATATCCTTGAAGCTTTGATGATCGCCTTCCTCAATATTGATGAAGTGATTGAAATCATTCGTTTCCACGATGATCCTAAAGCCGAGTTAATGGCGCGTTTTTCCTTAACGGATAAACAAGCCGAAGCGATCCTCGAGTTAAAATTACGCCATTTAGCTAAGTTAGAAGAATTTAAAATCAAGGCTGAGCAGGATGAGCTTGAAGCCGAGCGCGAAAAGTTAGAGCAACTGCTTGGTTCTGATCGTCGCCTAAAAACCTTGATTAAGAAAGAATTGCTTCAAGATGCGCAGACCTATGGCGATGAACGTCGTTCACCCATAGTGCAACGCCATGAATCCCGCGCATTAACAGAGCAAGAGTTAACGCCGAGTGAGTCAGTGACTGTCGTGCTGTCTGAAAAGGGCTGGGTGCGTTGTGCCAAGGGCCATGATATCGATCCTTTGTCCTTATCCTATAAGGCTGGCGATCAATATCTCTGTAGTGCCATGGGCCGCAGTAATCAGGCCGCCGTGTTTATCGACTCCTCGGGGCGGGCCTTTGCGACCGATAGCCACAGCTTACCCTCGGCGCGCAGCCAAGGTGAGCCCATCACCACCCGCTTTAATATGGCGCCGGGTGAGACCATGCAACATGTCATCATGGGGGAAGAGGAGCAATGCTTCCTGTTAGCGACCGATGCGGGTTATGGGTTTATTTGCACCTATAACGATATGGTGTCACGCAATAAGGCAGGTAAAGCGCTGCTCAGCTTACCAACTAATGCTAAGTCGTTGCCGCCTAAGCTGATTGATCGAAATCGTGAGATGTCTATCCTAGCGATCACCAACGAAGGGCGGATGCTACTGTTCTCCCTTGAAGCCTTGCCGCAACTCTCAAAGGGTAAGGGCAATAAGATTATTGGGATCCCAACAGAACGTGCTAAGAGTCGTGACGAGCTGATGACGCATCTGCAGCTAGTGCCCAGTGATACCCCTGTGACGCTCTGGGCCGGAAAGCGTAAGCTGACCCTGAAACCGAGCGATCTAGAGCATTACCGTGGCGAGCGCGGCCGCCGTGGCGCTAAGCTGCCACGGGGATTACAACGGGTAGATAGTGTGGAATTAGGTGATGGCGGCGAAGTGTTGCCAAGCCTGTAATCGTTTGCCTAAAACCGAGTTTAACAAAAGCCACTGAGGTCTACCTTCAGTGGCTTTTTTCTACGGCTAAATCGAATGATAAAATTCAGTCTTTATTGGTATCAGTTTGATTAGAGGCCGTAGATCAGTAAGTTTGCTGTAAAGGCCTAATCTCAATATCGTCACTGTTATTTCAGCATCATGGCAGTTTTGCCATGTTTAACTTAGATTGTTTTCAAAAACATATTTGACCATCCCAGCGAGGTGCGAATTGCTGGATCCCCACGCAGCTGAGAAGCCGAGTGAGGATAACAGTGATGCTAAGCTAGTTTTTCAATCTTAGCGGGCAGTCCTTGTCTTGCTGATGCGCCACTTGCCCAATCCACCAGCGGGTAGCGGCCGTGGCGACTCGGATCAAACAGATTCAAGTCGTTCATATTGATGCCGACTCGGATCAGCGGATTGGCGGCGATTTTAAGGTTGTCGATCACTACGTCCCGCGCGCCGAGTTCCTTATGGCCATAACCGTGTTCGATAGCGATGCAGTCAGGGTGCACTCCGGCAACACATTCCACTAAGGCAATCACGCTGCCGTTGGGCGTGCTGATCTTGACCGTGTCACCAGTGCTGATCCCAAGGCGACTGGCGGTTTTCTCGTTCAGTCGCACCGGATTATTAGGGTGCACTTGGCGCAAACGATCCGAGCCAATACTCATAGAGCTCATGGTGTGGGATTTGTAACTACTGATCAGCAAAGGCCATTGTGATTTATTAAACGCCTTATCGAGCGGTGTGCCATTGGCTAAGGCGGGTTGATATAAGCGTGGACAGCCACTCATAAATTCCCCTGTGAGACTGTTACGGCGACTGCCCACTTCGGGATTCCACAGCATCATAGGTTTTGGCCAAACCTTGGTTGGATTCCCCACTTCATCCCGTGCACCGCTCATATTTTCAAAGCGGCCGCCGCGGGCAAATAAGTAGCTGACTTTTTTGACTTCATCTGGCTTGAGTCTGGCGTTGAGCTCACTTTGAATACGACTCACACCGCTAAGATACATGTCCTCAGCGTTGATATCGGCGACGGCTTTACCCAAATAGGCCACGTTGGCGGCGCCGTAAAGTGAGTAATCCGCTGCGCGCGTTAACGGATGTAAACTGCCATCGGCGGCCTTAACGGCATTTTCGCCAAAGCCGGGTAGTTGCAGTTTCATCGCCACTTGGCTCAAGAAAGATTCCATGCAGACCACATCGCCACTGGCCATCTTTGTGACCCTTGGTTCGACAATCGGCCAGCGACCTGTCGTTTCCTTCGTCAGGGTCCCATGCCAAGAAGGGCTCCAACCCCATGACTCGTAAGTTAATGTGTCGGGCACGATATAATCCGATAGCGCCGATGTTTCGTTAATAAAACTGTCGATACTGATAAACAGTGGCAGCACTTTGGGATCTTTCAGTTGTTCACCAATGGCTTCACCTAGGCCCGCTTGACCATAAATCGGATTGCCCATGTGGTTAATCCATGCTTTGAGTCGATAGGGATAACCGTGCACCGCCGCCGTTAAATGTTCGCCAAGCAAGGGCGATGAAATCGGAAACCAAGGCTCCTTTGCAGGATAAGGCGATTCGCCCGCTTCGACTTTACGGCGATACTCAGAGGTTTTCTCGTAGGGGAATTTAGATCGCGATAGGAATACGCCCTTAGGCTCGACCATGTCGTCAAACTCCTGCAGATTATACCTTGGGCCTTTACCAAAGGCGGGAAAGGAACCGCCGGAAGCTAATGCGCCACCTTTTAAATTGATGTTACCTATCATGGCGTTGAGCATCATGATTGCCCACGCGCTATAAAAACCATTAGCGCTCATTGTACCGCCGTGGGAGATCACCGCAGCCTTAGTGCCATGGCTGGTAAATTTATCCGCGAGGGCGATAATTTGCGCCTCGCTGATATCGCACTCTTTGGCATAGTGTGCCATCTCGAAGCTCTGCGCCGCTTCACTTAACAGTTGGAAGCTAGATTTAACCGCAATCACCCCCTTAGGTGTGTCGACGTTTTGGTCAACGTCGAGCTTGGCTTTCAGGCTTTGGCTCGCCAAAACTATCTTGCCACTCGCGGCATCGACAACCAACTGCGAGTCTTGCTCGCCGTAGGCTTTGCCGTCGAAAGGTAAGCCAAGATCGCTGGCAAAGAGATATTGGCCATATCTTGGATGGGTAGGTTCGCTGACGATCAAGAAGCCTGCGTTACTAAAACCACGGTAACCTGAAGCTTTTGCGGCATCGACATTGGGCGCACTCAAAAACTCAGCGGCGTAGCGCTGGTTATCGATAATCCAGCGCAACATGCCCATGGCGAGGGCCGAGTCGGTGGCGGGGCGGATCGGCAGCCAAGTGTTGTTGCCCGCACAAGGTTGATTCGAGGTATTGGGCAGCATGGGCGACACCACCACATAACTGAAATTGGTGTTATTTACCCGCGCGTTAGCCAATTGTCTTGCTTGGCGTTTAAAGGGATTGCCCGATTGCTGCGGTGAAGTGCCGATAAAGAGTAAAAATTCACTATGGTCCCAATCGGGTTTTAAGTGGGCGTATTTTTTCAAATCATCCAATAAAGCGCCCGCTCCAGCACGGTAGGTAAATCCACAGTAAGCGCCGTGGTTGGCAAAGTTGCGCGTGCCAAAGCTGTTGAAGGTGAAGCGTTTGATTATGGCATCGCGGCCTTCATCGGAGGCGTTTGAGACCAGTAACTGGTTGGCCTTAGGGCCGTATTCTGGATTATTGGTATCGAGCGGCGTGGTGATATCACGAATTGCTCTTAAGCCTTCGACTTGGCCCTCACCAAATAAATCACCACCTTCGACGACTTCATTCAGCAATTGCTCAAAGCTAATGCTCTGCCATTGGCCGCTGCCGCGCTTACCCACGCGTTTAAGACATTGGGTAACGCGATGTGGGCTATCTAATTGTTCTAGCATGGCATTACCGCGGGCGCAGGCGGTGGAACGTCCTTGTAGCCCCTGTTCTTGAAAGGCGCTAAGCCCAACAAAGGCGGTTTTTATTGGCGTATCGAAATCGATATGTTCCCGCGATGACAACGGATGATAAGGATTACCGCTGATACGGATGATTTTATCGGTTTTTTGATCGATACGAGCGCGCACGCCGCATTTGGTCCAGCAACCTAAGCACATAGTATTGGCGATGCGTTGATCGTCATTGCTGATTAACTGGCCTGACTGTAAATCGACTTTGTATTCAGGTGCTAAGGAATTGCCGTGCAGCGGATCTTGGGTTGGTTTTCCTGAGGTACCATTGACGACACCTTTACCTATTTGCGCTAATGTATGGCTATAACCCGCAGCAAATAATCCCACACCACCCGTTACAGCGGCCCCTTTGATAAAACGACGTTTACTCTTATCCATGATGGACTCCTTAATTCTGTAAACTAATTGGGTGCTCAGCGAGCAAGTTTTGCCGCAGGCGTGTGGCGAATAAGTTCGGAGACCAGCGCCATTAATGCTAACCAGAGGCCGAAGGTCCCAGCTATGCCTAATAGCCCTTCGGGTCCCCAAGGCAGTTGATAGAGATAAGTCCCCGCGCCGTATTTAGGATCGGTTTGCGCTTGAATTAGCACTATCCAGCGAAATCCCCACGCAAGGTGAATGGCCGTGAGGCTGACGATTAGCATTGCAACATTGGGTAAGTGACGAATGGCGAGCATCAGTGCCAGCACGGCGAGTGTGACCAGTACCCAAATCGCAGCCAGTTGCCAGCTTGGGCTGGTTTCAAGCAATAGTGCGGCTTCAGGGGCCGAGCCCTTATCGAATAACGCCCAGCCGATAAGGCATAGGGCGAATAGACCAAAGCTGGCTCTTACCCAGAGTAATAGGCTGTCTTGGGTAGTTTGTTGGTAGCCCTTTAATAGTCGATTCAGTACCACCAAAGTGCCGCAGGCGGCGAGAAGGGCGCTCATTGCCATCAAAGGTGGCAGCCAATAGGTATGCCACAGTGGCCGCGCCTTAATGGCCATGGTTTCCATGCCAGTGTAGAGGGCGATACTGCAGGCACTCAGGGCCGTGATCAGTGCGATCGGCTTGATGAATTTGTCACTGTTCCAATCACCGAATCTCAATAATTGGCCTATTTTATTCACCCAATCTGAGTATTGATTCGTGGTGTGCTTAGGCAGATATTGACGCAGTAGCAGCCAAGCAAACACTGCGCTGGTGCCCGAGAATACGGGCAGTAAAAAGGCGCCATACCACATCCACGAATCGGGGCGAACTTGCGCATAAAAATGCCAAGCCCGCAGCGGTTGGTGTAAATCGGCGAGTAAGGCGATAGGAGCGACGATACCTGCTGTTAACATTAAACAGGCGCAGAGCTTCAGCAATCTGTCATCGGGTTTGGATTGGCTGAACAAATGTATTGTCGCTACCCATACGCTGGCGTAGGCGAGCCCCATCATAAAAAAGTATTGCACTGCCCAAGGTAGCCAAGTAATGGCGATATCTGGGGTAAAGATTTCTTTAATGACCATGGTGGATCTCCTCGCCAGTATCGGTAAGTAAGGTTCTAACGGGGGCTTGGCCGCTAATCTTGTCCTCAAAAGCGCTGCTCATGCCGATGTAGAACACCCGTGGCGCAGTATTAGCCGTCGGTTTGAGCACCTTGATGTCGGTTTTGTTGGCGGCGAGCAGTTGGCTTATCTGGCTGTTGGGATTATTCAGATCGCCAATCACACGGGCTTCTCCTACGCAGGTTTCGACACAGGCAGGCAGTAATCCTGCATCTAACCTATGGGCGCAGAAGGTACATTTGTCGGCGGTATTAGTGTCGTGGTTGATAAAGCGCGCATCATAGGGGCAGGCTTGTACGCAATAGCCACAGCCAACACACCATTCATTGTTGACGACCACTATGCCGTCCTTGCGTTGGAAGGTCGCGCCCGTAGGACAAACGGGGATGCAGGGCGGGTTTTCGCAGTGATTACAAAGTCTTGGCAGCATTAAAAACGCAGGCGGAGTGGTATCTTCCAGCTGCGAAACTTCATACTGCTGCACTGTGGTGCGAAATTGCCCGAGGGGTGGTTGATTCTCGATAGTGCAAGCGACGGTACAGGCTTGGCAGCCCACGCAGCGGCGCAAGTCAATTACCATACCGTAACGTTTACCCACTTGGCCTTCGCTGGCACTGTGCACTTGAGTGCTGCGCTTATCATCCTGCGCATACACTTGCACCACAGGGATCAGTGCGGCGCCAACACTGACGCAGGCCATTTTGCCGAGAAACTGACGTTTACTCTTGTCCATACAGATTTCCTTCACTCTTGCAGATGGCGAATAAACTGGCTCATAGACCTAGAGTTAAGGTTTATGGCGAGGTTTACAGGCATTCTGTAAAAGGGGAGGCGGCATAACTATAGTGGTTTTCCACATATCGGGTGTGGACTTGATCTAGCGCAACAAATATCCGTTAGAATAGCCTTCAAAATGATAGGGTTTTATTTTTTGTTACTTGAGTTTGGCCTTTTCTTAGCTTGAGTTGGACTTGATTTTAGTGTGAGTGACTGGGGATAAAGGATTGCACTTCATGTTATTGAGGATGATGAAAACTGTGTTTCGCTTAGCTGTATCGGTCAAGTGGCCGTTATCGATTCTGAGCACTCCACATTCTGTGGCAATACCGAGGAAAAAGCCGAGAAAAAAGCCAAGGAACGCAGTGTTATTCCTATGCTTGCTGGCTTCGGTTAAGGTGTTTGCTGCGGAGCCACTAAATCAAAGTGCGCATTCGGGATTAACTGACCCTGAGGTTGTTGCTCAAGTTGCTATCGAAGAGCCCAGTTATCAAGTGGTCGATGTGGGCGTGTTAGCCATCCGCGGTTATAAGGCAACCATCAACCGCTGGCAACCTTTGATGGGGTGGCTCGAAACCCAAATTTCCAACAGTTACTTTAGGTTACATCCTCTCACCCTCGATGAGCTAGCTAAGGGCGTTGAAACCCAAGGGCTCGATTTTGTGATCACCAACCCAGGGCAATCCGTGTTGCTGGCGCGGCAATATTCCCTTACTTGGTTGGCGACCCTGCGCAGTCCGTTAAATAATGGCGCGGCGATGCAAGTGGGTTCGGCGCTGGTGGTGCGCGCCGATTCGCCCTATCAAACCTTAGCTGATCTCAAGGGGCGTCGGCTCGGGATCGTATCGAAAAATGCCTTTGGTGGTTACTTGACCTTAGTGTACGAAGCGCAGCTAAAGGGCATAGATTTGCCTCGCTTTGTGGGTGAGATTATTCCGCTGGGGTTTCCACTAGATAACTTGATTTATCAGTTAGATAACAAAAAAACTTCCACAGAGCGGCATCAACCGTTAGATGCTGCGGTCGTGCCTGTGTGTCAGCTTGAGCAGATGCAAACGGAAGGTCTTATTAACATCGCCCATTATCGAGTGATCGATAATCAAGCGCCTGCGGGATTTAATTGCCAAGTCTCGACCCACCTTTATCCCAACTGGTCTATGGCAAAGACCAATCGCGCCTCCCAGTCTCTGGCTAAAAGTGTGACTCAAGCTTTGCTGGCGCTGCCCGAAGATCATCTCGCCGCTAAGTCTGCTGATTCTGCGGGCTGGACCACGGCCGTGAGTCAGCTTGCGATCGATCAACTGCTTAAAGATCTCGATATGCATCCTTTGCAGGCGCCATGGTGGCAAAGGGCGTGGCAGTGGGTCAAGTTACATCAACAATGGGCTTGGCTTGTTTTGGGGATTTTGGTTTTACTCAATGTGTATCATTTTTGGCTTGAATACCGCTTTAGTCGTCGTGGCCGTGAGTTGATTAACACTCAGCGCCAGCTCAATGAAAACCGCGCGTTACTGGAACATGCCCAGCGTATTGCCATTGCAGGCGAGCTTGGTGCGAGTCTCTCCCATGAACTCAATCAACCTTTGGCGGCGATTGGCCATTATTGCCATGGCGCCGAAGTGCGATTACAGCGGGGGACGAGCCCTGAGGAGTTGCAATCGGTATTGGCGCTGATCCAGCAGGAAGTCACGCGCGCCGACAATATTATTAGTCGATTACGTAATTTATTGAAGAAGCGACCTGTGTCGAAACAACCTTTGTATCTGCATGAGTTGGTCAATGATACTGTGCCACTGCTTGCCTATGAGTTTGAACAACATCAGATAAACCTTGCCGTCAATGTGAATGGTGAACCCTATTTACAGCCCCTCGACGAAGTTGGTATGCAGCAGTTGTTGCTTAACTTGCTGAAAAACGCCTTTGACGCCTGCGTTCAGCGGTTAGAGCTTGAATCCTGTGGCACTGAAAGGAGCATTACGCAAAAGCCATACACGCCCACGATCGATATCGATCTTCGCTACCAAGAACGCACGCTCTTGCTGACAGTCACGGATAATGGCACTGGGTTAACCGAAGAGGCCAGTCTGCTGATGCAAGCATTTTATTCCACTAAATCAGAGGGGTTAGGTTTAGGCTTAGTGATTTGCCGTGATATTGCCGAGAGCCATGGCGGGACCTTTCGCCTAGAAAGCGCAATGGGAGGCGGTTGCCAAGCGCAGGTGACTATACCGCGTAAACCAGAACCCAATGGAGCACAATAATGAGTCTTGAGCTACCTGTGTATTTAATCGATGACGATGACTCAGTGCGTCGTTCTTTGCGTTTTATGCTTGAAAGTTATGGCCTTAAGATCACCGATTTTGATAGCGCCGAAGCCTTTTTTTCCGCCGTAGACTTAACCCTGCCGGGTTGTGCGCTAGTCGATGTGCGTATGCCGGGTTTGAGTGGCCCACAGTTGCATCTTGAATTAGTGGCAAAAAATAGTCCGCTAGCGGTGATTTATCTCACCGGCCATGGCGATGTGCCAATGGCGGTAGATGCGCTTAAATTAGGTGCGGTGGATTTTTTCCAAAAGCCCGCCGATGGCGCTAAGTTAGCCGAAGCGGTTGTCAAAGCGTTGGAACATACCAAGGCGCATCATCAAGACAATCAGTATCTTGAGACTTATCAAGCGCTCACGCCAAGGGAGCGGGAGATACTCAACCTGATTGCCCAAGGCCTGAAGAACCAAGAGATCGCCGATAGTCTCTGTATCGCCATGCGCACGGTTGAGATCCACCGCGCCAATTTGATGAAGGGCATGCAAGTGGGATCGCTGGCGGAAATGATGCTGATCTACAGTCGGATCGCCGAACGTCTGCGCCTTGAAGATAACCACTAAAATTTACCTTTTACTGTGTTAACTGCCGCTTTGTTAGCCGCCTATTTTGGCTAAGTTATCGTATTATTGGCCGTTTGATTTGAGCCTAGCTATAGGGTTATGTTTTTGCTGAGCAATGGGCTGAGATGTGAGCTAAGGCATTCGTGCATCGCCGCTGAATTGCCAATGCTATGAGATTGCCTTATGTTAAGGGCACGATTTTTTGGGCCACGATTTTTAAACATCATAGTTAACTATCATAGGGCCATATTTGATTGTCTTTGTCTTACCTGCCAGATAAGGCTGGGTTCTAAAGATAAAGCCTTCCCGTTTGGATAAGGAATGAAATGCCAAGCTTGATTCGTATTGTGTTGATTGATACGCACCTTCCGGGCGTTGTGGAACTCGCCCTTAATGGCCATACCAATATTTGTGGTACTAACGCCTCGGGTAAAACGACATTACAACGTCTAGTGCCTGTTTTTTATGGTGAATACCCAAGCCGCGTGGTGCCATCAACCCGCGACAGTTTCGAGCGTTGGTACTTGCCACACGATTCAAGCTACATTATTTACGAATATCAAAAGGCCGATGGCTTACTGTATCAAGCCGTGCTGGCTTCGGCAGGTGATGGCAAGGGCGTTAACTATCGTTTTATCGCCAAAGGTTTTGAGTTAAGCGATTATATTAAAACGCAAAATGGCGATACTGTACTCTGCCATACCATGGCTGAGCTTGGCCGAGATTTAAAACGTGCCGGCATCGCTACCACTAACTTGCTCAATACCCGTGAATATCGCGCCATTATTCAAAACGATCGCACCCTATTAAGCACGGGCAGCAACCGCAGCGAACTTAGGGCCTATGCGCGCCAATTTGCCCTGTGTGAGGGCGAGCATTCACTGCGCCACATCGAAAAGCTGGCTAAAGCGGTGCACTCCAAAGAAGGCAAGATGGAGACGGTCAAATCCATGATCGCTGCCATTTTAGAGGAAGACGGGGTTAATCCGCCCAGCTCACGTTTAAATCCACAGCGCGTCGAAGCGTGGATCCGTGAGAGCCAATTGATCCAAGGCTTTGAAGTTATTCGCCCCGAGTTTGAAAAACTCGAGCAAGAATTTAACCAACTACTCAGCGCCGAGCTGCGTTTAGCCAGCTTGTCCCGCGGTTATCGCAACGATGAAACCTTAGAAGCCGATCGCCAAGATAGGGAGCAAACCTTAGCTAAAGAACTGAATTTAAAACTCAGATTGCTCGACGATGAATGGAAAGAGCAGCGTGATGAGCTGAACCTCGATTTATCCGCCGCTAAGGGTGATGTGGCTAAGTGCGAGTATGAACTCGATGCCATTGAAGGTCAGCACGCCGCCTTTTTAGATGCCAATATCGAAGAGGCTAAAGCCTCCCTTGAGATGCTGCCAAACTGGCGCACCGATGTTGAAAACCTCACCGAACGCCATAAGCTGCAAACCGAGAAGCACCAAGATATCGAGGCGGCCTACAATGCCCGTCGCAGTAAAATTGGCGAGCAGTTAAACCGCGAGTTAGAAGGCCTACATAGCGACCAAGACAAGCAGCGCGAAGCCCGGGATAAACAGCGCGAAGTCGCGCGCGCCGATATCGATGCCTTAGAAGCGCAATGGCGTAACCAAATGGATGCGGGTAAGGCCAGCTTTAGCGAGCAGGAATACCAATTTAAACTCACAGCCGCCGAGCTTAAATTACGTGTCGATGGCGTGACTTACACCGAAGAAGAAAAGTTAAGCCTAGCGATTTTCGACGAACGTATTCACCGCGCCGATGAAGAGCAAGAAAGCTGCAATGCCAAGGTCGAGCGTCTCGCCAGCGATGAGCGCAAACTCAGATCTAAGCGCGATCAAGCCAACGAAGCTTTGCGTATCGCCAGTTTAAGGGTGAATGAGCGCCAAGCAGAGCTGGATGAACTGCATCATATGTTGTTCCCCGAGTCCCACACCCTATTGGAATTCTTGCGTAAAGAAGCCCAAGGCTGGGAGCAAAATTTAGGGAAAGTGATTGCGCCAGAACTGTTGCATCGCACCGATTTACATCCAAGCTTAGTGACTGAATCGAGCGAAGCTTTCTTTGGCGTGCATTTAGATCTTAAAGCCATCGATGTGCCTGAATATGCCGCCTCCGAACAAGAGCTGCGTATTCGCTTAAGCAAAGCCGAAGAAGCATTGCAAAGTGCTCAGGAACTACAAACCGAGGCGGAATCACAATTAATCGCGATTAACGGCGAGCTGGATAATCTCAGCCGTGAACTCACTTTTGCCCGCACCGCCTACAAAAATAGCCGTGACGATCTGCGTCGTCTATTCGATGAGAAGCGCAGCGAGCAAGAGAAAATCAATAAAGCCTTGAGTGAGCGTAAAGCCCATGCGGGACAGAGACTGACTCAGCTGGATGGCGAGCTCAAACAGCTTAAACATCAGCACGAACTCTGGCTCGAAGAGCTTCAATCCCAAGCGCTAGAAGCGCGCATGGAAAAACAAGCTTATTGGCAGGAAGTGATAGGCGCGCTCGACAATCAACTCGGGCAAATTAAAGCGGCCATTGAAGGGCGCCGAGAGAGTGCCAAAATCGAGCAGAAAGCCTGTGAGACTTGGTACAAAAACGAGCTTAAATCCCGCGGCGTGGATGAGGACAATATCCTCAAACTTAAGCAACAAATTCGTGAGTTAGAAACCAAAATCAGCCGCGCCGAGCAGCGTCGCAGCGACGTATTGCGCTTCGATGACTGGTATCAACACACTTGGCTGATACGTAAACCTAAACTGCAAACCCAGCTTGCCGATGTGAAACGCGCCGTATCGGAAATCGATCAACAGCTTAAGGCCAAAACCTTAGAGGTGAAGACCCGCAGGCAGAAATTGGATACCGAGCTTAAGGCATCCAATGCCGCGCAGGTGGAAGCCTCTGAAAACTTAACTAAATTACGCGCCGTGATGCGTAAACTCGCCGAGCTTAAGTTACCAACCAATAACGAAGAAGCCCAAGGCAGCCTAGGCGAGCGTCTGCGCCAAGGTGAAGACTTGCTGCTAAAACGCGATTATCTGATGGGCTCGGTCAAGCAATATGTGGAGCATTTCGACTCAGTGATCGCCAGTAAGTCAGGTTCGGGCCTGGCCGAAACCTGGGAACGTGCCCGCGAAGAATCGAGCTTTATCAACGACAAAGGCATTCGTCTGCTGGATTACCGTAAGTTAGTGCCACAGCTTGAGCAATTGCTGAACGTAATAGTGCCGCAATCGATTATGGCGCTGCGTGAGCAGGGACGAATTTTCGGCGTCGACTTAACCGCTTTCTACGATGTGTTAGCCGATATTGACCGTCGCATCGCCTCCCAAAGTGCGCGTATTACCCGCGAAGTGGGCGAAGAGTTATTCCTCGATGGCGTGTCTGAATCGGCTGTGCGAATTCGCTCGCGCATCAGCGAGTTAGAGTTCTGGCCTGAGCTTGAACAGTTCGTCAAAGCCTTTAAACATTGGAAAAACGATGGTTTTAATGGCTTACCCGATGAGGATTACACCAACAGCATGCGCCGAGCCTTAGACATTATCGGCCGCGCCGCGTTAACGGGGGGCATCTCTAAGTTGCTGGAAATCGAGCTGCGCCTTAAAGAAGGTAACAGCGATTTGATTATCCGCACCGATAGACAGCTTAATGAATCCTCAAGCCACGGTATGGCATATCTGATTTTGTGTAAGTTCCTGCTGGCATTCACGCGTTTGCTGCGTGGCCGCGCCGATGTAACCATTCACTGGCCTATCGATGAACTCGGCACTCTGCACCATACCAACGTGAAGAAGATTTTCGATGCCTGCGAAAACAACAACATTTGTGTGCTGGGCGCCTTCCCGAACCCAGAATCTGAGGTGCTGAACTTGTTCGCCAACCGTTACATTATCAACAAACAAACCAAGAAGTTGCAGGTGGTAAAACCTAAAGTCAACCCAATTGCAGACATGTTGAATAAGCGTTTGTCGAAGGAGGCCATCTAATCATGCTTGAATTAAAACAAACCAAGATGTTGCGGCTGGTAAAACCTAAGGCTAACGTGAAAAGCGCAATTGCCGACATGCTTAGCAAACGTTTGTCGAAGGAGGCCATCTAATGAGCGGCATGAACGAATCGAACCAAACCGTATTAGTCGGCACCGGCGCGTTAATTGAGCTGTTACTCAAGGGCGAATTTATTTGCCGCACTACTAATGAAGAAGGCTGGCGCGCCCTTAAAAATAACAGCACCCGCGAGCGGGTCGAGGCTTACCTCAATCAAATCAACCGTACCGTGGCGTCCGCCGCCGAAGGCGATGTGTTCTTCTGCGGTTACTTACAGTTAGGCGATGCCGAACGTAAAGTGATTTCATCGCAGTTTAAGGATATCTGTCAGGCATTGATCCCGCTGGTGGAATGGTTGGTATTAGTGCAAGAGGCCAGTGGCCAAGATGCGCCGCTGAGCGAAGGTGCGCCCGTGCGTTTAACCGAGCTACAAAGCCGCATCGAAGACACGCCGGCGTTTCGCGAGCAGTTAGCCAAACTCAGCCAATATCGGCTATTTGGCTCGACCAGCACCAACAGTGATGCGCAAATCAAATTAGTCTTCAAACGCTTAGTCGAACTCGGCTATTTAGTGCGCCCCAATGCGGAGAAGCAAATCTATATCGCCACCGGCAAGCTGGATTATCTGTATGAAGTCATTCGTTTTATCGACGAAACAGAAGGTTTAAGCCTAGAAGCGCAGGCGGAAACGGCGACCCAGCGGGATTTAATCTAATGTTGGCACGATTAAACCTAAGTAAAAGCTGCGACCAAGGAGGCCATGATGAGCAGTAACTTACATCAGGCGGGGGTTAAGCTGCTCAAGCAGTTAGGTCGCCATGCTGACATTATTATGGACGCTTATTTGGCGGGTTCCTTAAACGAGGATGCGCACGATCCAAGCGTGGTCGAAAAACTTAAACAAGCCGGCATTTTGTGGCGGCCAGAGCCAGATCAGGAGCTGCGGCTTAAGCGGTCTGTGCGTGCCTTGCTCGAAGAAGGCTTAAGTGATGAGCGCAATCGCCAAATCGACTCTAATGTGGGTTCGGCCTTAGCGACCATTAAAACCTTGGCCGATCATTATAAAGAGGCGCGTCATAGCTCAGACTACAGCGCCGCCGAGGCCTATTTATCAGATTTAAGCGAACATGTTTATAGTTTCGCCGACAGTCTGCGTTATTCGATCCGTGTGCTCTGGGGTCGGATCAATAACGAGTTCGGTTACGTTGGTACGATCAACGCTAAGATCCGCGAAAACGAATTAGCCCAAAGCCAAGTGTCTGAATTGCTTAATGGCTTAGAGATGTTCCAGTTTAGTGAACTAGGCGAAATCGCTGGCGATATCCGAGAGCTGCGCAAACTCTTAGTGACGACTCTGCAGGAAACCATGAGCGACTGCGCCCAGGAACTGAGCGTAGTGCAGGGGCGTTTACTCGAACTCTTAGGCCGCTTTAGGCAAATCCGTGGCCGTACCCGTTTGCTCAAAGGCTGGTTACTCTACACTGACTTGCATCCAGATTATCGCCCTGCGGACCATGTGTCCCACAAGGAAATCCCGAGTCTATTCAATCGCGCCGAAGTCTTGCTCGCCCCCGCATCGGTGGACGTGCATAACGCCAGCCAAGAGCTGGAGTTAATGAATATTGTCGCCCATATCAAGGCCATCAGCCGCAATCCTGTGATTGCGGCGGTGCGTGAGCATGATGTATCCGTTTCTATCACCCAAAGTGAAGACTTCGATGTGCCGGATAATCCGCTCAAACAGGCGGTGGATGAGTATTTTGTCGATGTGATTGAGTCTGGCCTGCGCCAATCGGCGCTGGAATATCTGGCGGATAAAGCCCTGCCTTGGGACGCCGAAAGCTGGATTTATCAAGTGATTGGCGGCTACGAAGGTCTGCCCGATGAACACAAGGCTTATTTTGAGCTTGAGCCATTGGGTGAACCGCATCCCATCTATAGCGGCAACTTTATTATTCGTGATGTTGAGTTATGGCTCGCCTAGGCCAGCAACAACTACAGCTTTTACAGAACGCTTATCAAAAGCGTTCTGTAAAAGTGAAACTCACGGCTAACTGGCGCGCGATTTACCGCGAGTTAGAAGTGGGCGAGTTAGACGGATCCGAAAAGTATCTGTGTTTTGCGCCCAAAGATTTTGAGCTGCTAAGGCAAAGCGTGTTGGCATTAATGGGGCTCGATCTCAGGGATCTAGATTTTAATGTCGATCGCATCGCCATGTCCGCCAAAAGTCATAATGAGAAACTCGCTAAGATCCGCCCCGAAGCCGAGTATGTGTTACTCAAGTTTCTGGGCTTTCAATCGCCACCTGTTGCAATATCCGCTTTATCCTCACTGCGTATTCCTTTGGACGAAGCGCAAAAGCACTGCCATGAACTCAATATTGCAGCCATCCTAGTGGTTGAAAATTTGGATGTATTTGATGTTATCCATCAAGCGCGTTTGCCACAGGATTTAACTAATGTAATGGTTATCTACCGAGGTAGCGGTCATCATTCCCCGATTGGCGTGCGGCACTTTTTACAAGCGATGGCTGATAAATTGCCGATTATCGCCTTTACCGATTTAGATCCCGCAGGACTGCAAATCGCCCATACCTTAATCGGCGTGACCCATAGTGTTGTGCCGCAACTTGCGCTGACAGCACCCGCCGAGTTATTGGCGATAGCGCAAATTAATTCTACTGATGATTTCGACAAGCAAGCCAAACAGATGAAGTATTTGCAAAGTGCCGAGTTAAAGCATTCGCAAAAATTAGCCGTTTGGTTAAATCAACACCGTATTAGTATCAAACAGCAGCACCTGCTGCAGCATCGGCTTGAACTAGTACTACTGGCATACAGTTAACTTTTATCCTTCCCCATCTCTCTGTGAAATGCGATATTGTTAGTATTAAATTCTAATTAAAGTATTTATTCAGTTTTTAAATCTAGCGCTATCCCAATAAAACCCTTTAAACGTGAGTTTTTTGTTTGAAAACTGTTACTATTTTTATTTTAAAATAAAAAGGCTAACTGAACGTTTATTATTCAGCTGTTTTTATTTTATTTAAAATCATAATGATATAATTTTTTTGTGATGTGATTTGCTTAATTTAAAATTAAATAAGTAAATTTATTCATTGAATTTACTGCCAGCATGTTTCACTATCCCCCGCCTGAGCCAAAAATGGATTGGCAATTGTGCTCATCATGGAAGATGAATAACAAATAAATGACCTTTCTGGGGAAACCACAAGCATGATGAAATCACTTTCGACGCGGATCTTTATTGGTCTGTTTGTCGGCCTTATTTTCGGCACAATAGTGCAATACTTCTTAAACGATATCGGTTTTTTCTCGGGCAATTTAGTGGAGCTTGCCGGTGGCGTTGGCACTATGTTCGTCAATATGATCATGATGTTAGTGGTGCCACTGGTGTTTGTGAGTATCGTTTGCGGTGTCTGTGAGCTACAGGATCTTAAAAGCTTTGGCCGTTTAGGTGGCAAGACCTTCGGTTTTTATATCATCAATACCTTTGTCGCAATCGCGACCGCATTATTAGTGGCACTGTTACTCGAACCCGGTAAAGGCGTGGATATGAGTAGCACGGATGGCGTCGCCATTACCGCCACTGAGCTGCCAAGTCTGATGGCATTAGTTGTCGACATAGTCCCGCGTAACCCTGTGGCGGCGTTTATGTCGGGCAATATGCTGCAAGTGATCTTTATGGCCCTGTTGCTCGGCGGAGTGATCAAGTCCCTCGGTGAGCATGTGGCTGGCGCTGTGCAAGGTTTTCAAACCGCCAATAAAATCATGATGAAACTGATTTCTGTGGTGATGAGTCTTGCGCCCTATGGTGTATTTGCCTTGATGTTTAAACTCGGCGCGACCTTAGAGGCCGGCGTGTTTATGAGCGTGGTTGAGTATATGGTGCTGATCCTCGCGCTGCTGCTACTGTGGATTTTTGTGGTGTATCCTATGGCGGTGGGGTTCTTTACCCCAATTTCAGCCAAAACTTTCCGCGAGAAGACCCAAGAGCAAGTGCTGTTTTCACTCTCGACCGCAAGCTCAAATGCGACTATTCCTGTGACTATGCGTACCTTAACCGACAAGTTAGGTGTGAATCGCGCTGTCGCTGGTTTTGGTGTGCCGCTCGGTGCCACTATGAACATGGGCGGCGTGGCAATTTATATCACTATTGCGATTTTCTTTGTCGCCAACTCCTTTGGTATGCCCATCACCTCTGAGCAATTGCCCTCCTTGCTATTCAGTGTCTTCTTACTCTCCGTCGGCGCAGGCGGCGTTCCCGGTGGTGGCATGGTGATGATAGGGGTATTAATCCATCAAATGGGATTACCCATAGAAGCTTTTGCGATTGTGGCAGCGTTGGATCGCATCATCGATATGGTGCTGACGTCCTGTAATGTCGTCGGTGATACCGCGGTGTTGACCATAGTGGATCAAACCGAGAAGGTTCATCAGGTCGAACTGGCGAAGAGCTAAATTAATACAGATAAATTATAAAAAGCCACTGATATCAGTGGCTTTTTTATTAAGTGATATCTAAGTCGAATTGACATTCATCTGCCTTTAGCCTTTGCTACAGGGGTGACTATTGTGCACCTTGTAAGCTTACTTGCGCCTTGGACTGCACCTAAAAAGTGAATAGCTCCAAACTGACTCACATAGAGATGTAGATCATGCTTTTATCACATTAAAAGCTGGCTAAATAAATCTAATTTCAACCATACTGGTTTATAACCTTGAATCATTTGGAAAATAAGGAGACGCCATGACTGGATTTTGGCAGACAGTGGGTGGTCGATTACTCAGCATTCCGTTACTGGCATTGCTGGGTTTTGTGGTGCTGGGCATCATGGAGCTAAATGCACTTAACCAGAGTTTGATCAAGGGGAGGGAAGATCGCGTTGTGGCGATTATTGATAGCAGCCTGAGTATCGTTAAACATTTTCAGACTCTGGAGCAAAGCGGCGCGTTAAGCACGGAGCAGGCGCAGCAGCAGGCCATGGCGACCATTAAGGCCGTTCGTTATGACGGTACTGAATATATTTGGATTAACGATACCGGTCGGCCTATCCCCAAAATGGTCATGCATCCAACCGTATCCACTTTAGACGGCACAGTACTGGACAGGCCAAACTTTCATCACGCCACCTTAATGCGCAACCGTGATGGCAGCCAGCAACAGACGCTGAATAACGCTAACTTGTTTGTCAGTTTCGTTGACGTTATCGCCCGTTATGGCAATGGATTTGTTGAATATCAGTGGCCTAAACCATTAAAAGGCGGTGGTGTCACTGAGGAGCGCTATACCAAGTTGTCCTATGTGGCAAAAGATGACAAATGGGGCTGGGTGCTCGGTTCCGGTATTTATATTGATGATGTAAAGGCGGCCTTCTGGGAAGTCGCTATGCAAGTGGGGTTGGTTGTCCTGGTGATTATGGCTTTGACTGTCGGTGTGTCCTTGTATATCCGCCGCTGGTTATTGCAGGCCTTAGGGGGGGAATTGGCGACCACAAAAGCACTGGTGCAGCAGGTTGCGGGCGGTGATTTCTCGGTGAACTTTGCGTTGAAACCGGGCGACAACGACAGCTTGTTGGCGGTATTAAGTGGCCTTATCAGCCAACTGCGCAGTATTCTCGGCCAGCAATCGGCCATGGCTGAGCATCTGGTCGCGCAATCTGAGGCGCTTGATGGCACTAGCCAACAGACGCAGCATATTTTACAAAATGTGATGGATCAAACCGCCCAAGTGGCTACAGCGGTCAATGAAATGACCTCGACATGCGAGGATATGGCCCGCAACGCGACTATGGCCGCCAAAGCGACCAGGGATGCCGATACTGAGGCCCAAAATGGCGTGACGTCCGTCGGCCAAACGATTACGGCAATTGATGCGCTTAAAGTGAAACTGGAGCAAGTCTCTGATGTGATAGGGCAGTTATCTAAACGTGGCGATGAAATAGGGGCAGTCACGGATGTTATCGGTGCGATTGCGGAGCAAACCAATCTGTTGGCATTAAATGCTGCGATAGAAGCGGCGCGGGCCGGAGAAATGGGACGTGGATTTGCCGTTGTGGCAGATGAAGTGCGTACCCTTGCCAGCCGCTCTCAGGCATCGACTCAGGATATTAATAGGCGTATTCAAGGTATTCAGCAAGACTCAGCTAACGCAGTGCAATCTATGGAACAAAGCCGAACCGAAACGGAACAAACCATTGTATGTTCACAGCGTGCCAGCGAGGCGCTAACCCGGATTAACAGTGCAGTGTCGAGCATTACCGATGTCAATGATCAACTGGCCAGCGCCACTGAACAGTTGGCTGTTGTGTCGGGTACTATTAATCAGAATATGGAGAATATTGCGCAGGCGGTGGAAAACACGAATGCAAAATCTTCAGAACTATCGACTGCCAGCCATCAACTACGGGAAATGGCCAGTGATATGAAAAAGTCACTGAGTGGCTTTAGGTTATAAGTAGTTGATAACAAAAGATGTTGATGCCGAGTTAAGGTTTGGCAAAGTTCAATCTATGGGGTTGTGAGAAGATGGCGGGAGTGTCCCCGCCTTCGACTCGAACATCAGCATAGGGCCAATTATTGAATACAATCTTGTTTTAATTTTGCCACTGCAGCGGTAAAACCTGCCGCGGCTAAGTCTGAGCTGGTGTATTTACTCGAACGGAATGAGATGACTTCGAGGTGTAACGCGGGGGATTGGAGCTTACTTAAATTTTCCCATAAATCTGGGTCCGTCTTATCTCCACTGGTGAAATTCATCAGTGTGGCCGTGCCCCGTAACTTAACCCTATTTTGTTTGTCGCTACTAATAATCAACACACTGGGATCGCCACTAAATGCAAAGGATTCTGCCATAGTCACGTTTAAAATTGGCTGAGTATTTCCCTCGGTGCAGGCTAACGTCAGTTTAAGGTTTTTGTCGATAAAATCGATACTATGACTCTTTGGGGAGGGCGTGGTGTCTAATGCCGTGGCTAAATCTTCCTTGGCGTGGGCATAGCCTAAATGGCCGACAAGCATGAGGACCAATAACTTTGTTTTCACTTTACAACCTTGTGATTTCAGCGAATTAATATAAATTGTCGCTTTGGTGACCATATCGTCAAAATGTTGGCAATTATAAAGATTTTTGACGACTTTGAATAATCCTTTTAGATGGCGTAATCCCTTATTCGCTAGAAAAATAGCCGCGTTTTGCAGCTTGAGCTAGGTATCTCGGGGTTGCTCAATATTATCGCAATTAACAATTTCAATTTAAACATAATGTTACAGTGCTTAGATGCATTTAATACCAAAGTGCGAGGGCGCTATGTGGGTTATAAAATAAAAAGCCACTGATATCAGTGGCTTGAATTTAGGTATTTATGGCCTAGTCCTTTAGCTACTCTGCCAAGGGATAATGCTCAAACAGAGCATCTACTTTGGCACGTTTATAAAGGTGTTTATTTGCGGGTAATTTTGTCCAGATATCCCATGGCAAAGGCTGACAAAACAAAGGTGATGTGGATTAACAAATACCACATGATTTTGTCATTGGCGATATTGTCCACATTCATAAATATCTTCAGCAGATGGATAGACGAAATCGCCACAATAGAAGCAGCCACCTTGTTTTTAAGGGAACCCGAATCCAGCTTGCCAAGCCAACTGAGTTTTTCACTGTCCTCTCCCACATCCAACTGTGAGACAAAATTCTCATAGCCTGAAAACATCACCATCACGATAAGACCGCCGACCAAAGTGATATCGATAAGTGATAGCGTGACTAGCACTAAGTCCACTTCGCGCATCTCAAAAATGATGGGCAGAATATGGAAGATCTCTTGGAAGAATTTAATGCCTAAGCCTAACAAAACTAAGCTTAATCCCAAATAAATTGGCGCCATAATCCAGCGTGATGCGTACATTAATCTTTCAAATATTTTTTCCATAATCCATTAAACCCTTCATCTAAAATTCGGTAAAAAATCGAGCCACTTATCGCGAAACAGTAACATAATGCGCTTTATGCACGCCATGGGCTAATGGCAATGGCGTGAGTTGCATACTGTTATGCCACGTTTTTTTAGGGGAAGGCCCGCAAAGTTACGCCTTAGGTATGTCTTGTCGTCGTTATTTTCAAGCTTGTCATTCTGCATTGATGATGGCGAGCCTAGTTTATCCGTTGATTTAAGCCAATGATGACCCTAACTGGGCTGCGGTGGGAAGCTTACCTCAGTCGTTGATGTTGTTTTGCCATTTCCGATTCGGTCAGGTAATTCGGTATTGTGATGAGTCCCTTGCTAGGATTTTGGCATAGGAATAGAGATGACATTTGTCACCGATAACTGCTGACAAGTTGCACTGCCATGGTACGCGGTTTGCGCTGATACTTAAGCCATACCAACAAGGAGGCTTAATCATGCAACACAAATCATTGGACCAACAGCTTATCGAATACCGTCAACAACGTGCCTTGGCTATGCCCCTATCAGGGATGATCGTTTGGAGCTTACTGTTTGGATTGAGTTTTATATTGCCAGCATCGCAACTAGTGATGGCAACATTTATCGGTACTGGTTCTATTATCTACCTTGCTATGGGTGTTTCGCGGCTGACGGGCGAGAATATCTCGTTTAAGAAAAGTGCTGAGCGTAATTGGTTTGAGACTGTGTTTCTGGCGGGTGTGGGAATGAGCTTTTTAACCTTTGCCATCAGCATCCCATTCTTTATGGAAAACTATTTAGCACTTCCCTTTGCCCTTGCTGTGCAGACAGGCTTGATGTGGTTAGTTCATGGCGTGATAGCGGCACAAAAGGTGGCCATAGTGCATGCGATAGTGCGCACCTTAGCCTGTGTGGTAGCTTTTCTGCTCTGGCCTGAGCTTAGCTTTCAAATTCAACCAGTGATCGTGGTGCTTTGCTATGGATTCTCGATCCCTGTGATGCAACGCCGCTGGAAGATTCAGCAAAATCTTTGTGTTGCGAGTTAGTGGTTAGTCAGTTTTGCGGCCTTACGGCCGAGGTAGATTAAAGTCGTGGGTCTTCAACCCACACCCGACCAAGAGGGGATCAACAGCAATTCCCTCTTGCTTCTTTGTTAACAAGAGTCCTTGCCGCCCCTAGCGGAGTTGAAAGCCCCTTGGGCATTAAGCGCTCTTATGCTATCGCGTCAGACGCTCGTCCCATCTTTCTTTTGATTTGCGGCCTTACGGCCGAGAAAGTCGTGGGTCTTCACCCCACACCCGACCAAGGAGGGCTGCTCGTCCTATCAAAAACGTCCATGTTAAACTGCCAGCTCGATATCCCTATCTCGCGCTCAAAGCGGCCGCTGGCCTTCGCCCTTGGATGCTCCTTGACGCCCCTAACGGAGTTGAAAGCCCCTTGGGCATTAAGCGTTCTTATGCTATCGCGTCAGACGCTCGTCCCTGATTCGACTGACGCTATCTCTCCATCCATGCCTCGCTCACGCAACGAACGCAAATGCCCTGCGGCAACTTCGAGGGGAGGGAAAACTACTGTGATCTCGGCGTTGGCTGTTAATTCCAAAAGAGTTATGCATGTCCCATCTTTCCCTTCAAATGCCCTGCGGCAACTCCGAGGGGAGGGGAAACTTCTGTGATCTCGGTGTTAGCTGTTAATCCTGAAAGAGTTGTGCCTGTTCTATCTTTCTCCCCTCTTTCTGGCTTTAGCGTGCTTGAGCGCTATCTTAAATTGTATTATGTTATTGTTTTACAAAGGATGGCCGAGTTTGATAGGGATAAAATATTTTATTGGCAGCCATATAGCACAGACTTAATTCAAGGAAGAAATCGTAATGCTAACTTATTATAAATATAGCTTTTTTATCTGCCTCTTAATCCAATCCCCCCTATTCGCCGACACCATAGAGACCACCGAACTTCCGCCAATACTCAATTACATGCCCTCATGCTCGCCGAATATATTAAAGCATGTGCAAATTACTCGTACATTAGCTAAATACGATGCCAATATCCCATTGGAAGAAGATCCTGATTTCACTCAAGCCCTCTTGGATTTGAGGTTAGATGCCAAGCGTCAGCAAGCGGATGCTGTCATATTAACGAATATCCATAATGTTATGCGCCCTAAAACTAAAAATTTAGCCAGTACCAAGACCAGTCATTTTAATGCCGATTTTATTCGTTACTGTAAAGATAATTCCCAATTATCTGAACAGCTTACACCATATAACGATAAGGGGATCCATGTTGTCGCGACGATCAGTTATAGCTTTCAACTTGCAGAAGCCCCCTCGTTAGAGGAGGTTGCCGATTCCATTCAAGTGCCTTTAGCTAATATATCTCTTGACACTGGTGCTTTTGGCATACCATTGGGCGCTAAGGTTGCAACGCTGACAACACATTTAGGGCCCGCAAGTATTGAGATAATGTTAGATTCATCAGAACAAGCCTTAGGCTATGGTCGCGGTATATGGTTTATCATCCGAGATGGAATGGTTGACAGCATAAGATCCGGAAATTTGTTTATGAGTGGCTATGGTAAAAATCTCATTGGATATCGTGAAGGATTTGACTCTGTTTCTTGGGCTCTGGCGGGCGGTGTGCAGCAAAATAATAGTTTAGAAGAGGTTAAGTTACAGCTAGGAGCACAGCTTAAAAATTCTGCTTCAGAATACCTGTTAAGTAATAGGGAAGCGCAATTGAGGCTATTATTCGAATCCTTTAACCCTGTCAGTAAAGAGCAATCTATTGAAAAGTTAACCGGGTTTGTACTAGAAAATAAAAATAATGCGAATACGCTTTCTTCTCCTAAATTGGCGACTACAACACAAGTTAACAACACAATTGGGTTAATTAATCCTTTTAATTTAAAGCAGAAACCTAAGCTTGAAACGCTTCTAGACAGCATCGGAAGTTACCATAAATTGAATCTATCCGATTCAGGAATTTGGTGGTTGTTAGGGAATCATTTACAGATCCAGTATGAGCAGGGTGAATTGCGGCGCGTCCAAATAGCCCAAGAATTGTTCAACAAACCCAGCTCAAACCTCGATATGCGTTATATTGCCAAACAATTAGCACTCCCATATACCAAAGCTGAAATGTTAACCCAATATCCAAACGCAACCGATAACTTTGACCAAGTGCAAATCCGTTTTGAGAATTTTGAACTGGAAGCTAAATTTGAGACAGAAGCGGATGATGCGGCTATGTATCAACTTAATATCGAATATTTTTAAGTTTTGAGTATCGCTAGATTTGCGGCCTCACGGCCGAGAAAATCGTGGGTCTTCAACCCACACCCGACCAAGAGGGCATCAACAGCAATTCCCTCTTGGATCTCCCTTGCCGCCCCTAGCGAAGTTACATGCATTAGATCCTAGCCTAGGTCTTATGGATAAATTGCTATCGCTTCCGAAGGCAACGTCCCTGTACCTACGAAAGCTAGCCGGTCATCCCTGACCGGACTCACGCAATTTATTCCAACGCCCCGCGGCAACTTCGCAGGGGATGGTGAACTTCTGTGATCTCGGCGTTGGCCCTAAATCCCAAAAGAGTTGTGCCTATACCTTATTTCTTACTTTATCATCCGCTTTAATTGTGCAATTGAGATAGTTTGAGTAACACTTCGACGAAGCTTTTGAGCTTGGATATGTCCTACAATAGTCTTTACAAATTCGTTTAGATTATCTTTGGTTAAGTCTTCAAAATTCTGCTTTGCAAAAGCTTCCTCAACCGCATTTTTTGTGGTCATACTAATTGCTACGTTATGTTGATTCTCAAATATTGCCGACATCATCGAATTTATGGCTTGTTCAAATTTCATTTTATCATTGCCCATATGTGACACTAGGTCATTAATTGAGACAGATAAATCATCTAAGCTCGAATCATGTGTTTCACCCGTAATAGGGTCTACTTGGTGACACTTTCTGATTTCACCACCTTGCCAAGTATTAGTTAATTTCGCACTAAATTGGATAAAACCAAATAATCTTAAACCACAGAAGACAAGTCCAGTATCAGGATCTGCCCATATAAAAATCAGATGTGAAATGTTGCTACTTAGTAGGGATGGTGGATATGTGGAGATATAATCATGTGTAATTTTTATATCTCGATTATCTTCGCCTTTGATATATGCAATTACTTCATCGAATGACCCATCGCGAAGCCTAGAAGAATGACATAATGTTGCTAGATAAGTGAGCATCATTTTCATTATAGAACGAAGGAATAGTTCTCCGCCTAACGACAATGAACCTTGTATTTTCGGAATATTGTAGTCAGAAACTAGTTGTATATTTACATCCTGTATATCATCGATTGATTTACCATATTTTTTAGCAAACGCTTCTATCAGGTGGATTGCCTCTTCAGGACTTCGGGCTACAATACTCCCCCTAACAGAGTTTTCATCAACTTCATTAGACTCAAGTTTTGCTTTTGAAAAGTGAGGAATCCCCCCTGGCTTTAGTTCAAAATCCTTACCAGTCATGATTCCAGCATTCTTGATAGTTTTTGATTGTTTATTTCGACCTGTTTTTATGTTTGCAAAGTTAGATATAAATGAGAATTCTTCTGAAACAACTTTATCAATTTTATCATTGAGCTCATTGTTGCATTTTTCACAACAAATATTTCTTGATGCTTTTTTTCCTCCCAAAGAGGATAAAATTGCGTGTTCTTCAGAACCCTTACCTTCTTTAAATTTTTCTGTTTTACAATAGATACAATTAATCATTGTCATCCTCGATAAATTACAACCATTTAAATGGGTTTATGGATTTTTATCTCATTGAGATAGTTTTAAGTTATTATATTAGTTGTTTTTTTAAGGTTTTCGTCTGATGACTCATTGAGGAAATTTGTATATGTGTTTGCCAAAGTAGAAAGATGGGCACGAATCTCTGTTTATTCTATTTATCATGGTTCAAACCTTTACCTTTAAAATCTAACTTAGAGCAAACTTTCGCCAAGCTTTAAATCACCTGTGAGCTATGGCTGCAATCTTGGCAGGTGAGGGTATAGCGCTGGCTGCGTTTTTGTATTTTGATATTTTTGCTTTGGCACTGTGGGCAGGCTTGTTTCATTGGCGTGTTTTTAGTGCATTGGTTGCATTTTATGTAGTAACCAAACTTACCGTACATTGGGGTGTAGTTTGTTGATTCACCGCAATGTTTACAGCTAAGAATACTGTGCGTGGCAGATTGAGTTATTGCTTGAGGTTTAGCTTCAACGGCTTTATTCACTTCAAACTGTGCAACGGGTTCTCTGATTTGTTGTGCTTGTGTGAGCGTTATTTCACTGTCTGTTTGATGTGGGTCTACATGTCGATCGATTAAGAAGTTCGCAATTGAATTGAGTTCTTCTTGATTAAAGTCGGGGCGCGTATCACTCACACTGATAATTCGCATGAATTTGCTTTTAAGATTCATGATCTTTTCAAGCTTCTCGACTAAAAATTCGGTTTTAACTAACAGTTCAGAAATTGCTGCTGGCATAGTGTCTCTGTTGATTACCGCATCGCTTGAGATCGCGCATAAATGATCCCAACAACGCATGCCAAAGCCTTGCTGTTTTATTCCGAGTAACTTACCGAGAATTTCACTTCTATGCTGTTTTAGCATTTCTCTAAGTAGTGATTGTTGTAGTTCAACTTGCTTAATCGGTGATGGCATACCAAACCAGTGATTGCCGTGACTGCGAGTCCATTCTCCCAGTTGATTGACATCTACATGGCCTTTGATGCTCTTAGATTCAATTAATACAAAGCCATAGGTGTAGATAATTAAGTGATCAATTTGCGCGGTTTCGCCGTTATAGGTGAATCGAAAATCATTGATGACCAACACTTCGGGGTGATCTTTGAAGGCGCGGCGTAGATAGAAGGCAACATCCTGTTCTTGTTTTTGTCCCGCAATAGCCTGCGGTGTTTGGGTATTTAGAGGTGATTTGGTTTTGAGTATCATTTATCAACAGCATCCATTCATAACTTGATAATAATCAGCCTCATAATACCCACTTTGCTATTGAAAGATAAAGACAAAAATAGTTAGGCGTTAACGCTATGGCGGTCATTATTGACTATCAGATATACACAGGGTCTAGCTGGATTAAGCGCTGTCATGTAAGTGACCGTCCGTGGCATGGATGCCACGGTCGAGCATACAGGATGTACTTGCTGCGTGTCACTGGAATGGCGGTGCTTAATCAAATGATAGATTTATTGTTTATTCACCTATCGCGTATCGTTTTTGATAACAAAAAAGCCACTGTGGTCAGTGGCTTTTATCATATAAATCAAAATCTAAGCGATTAGGCTTAGTCTAAATCAGGTTCTTCGCTGTAATCGATACCATGGTAGCTCAGGCAAGCGTCGACTTCATTCGCGCTACCTAAAATCACCGCAACTCGTTGGTGAATTTGTGTTGGCTGAATATCTAAAATGGTTTCATAACCCGTTGAGGCTTTACCGCCCGCTTGTTCGACTAAGAAAGCCATTGGGTTGGCTTCGTACATCAAGCGTAGCTTGTAAGGCTTTTTCGGATCTTTATTGTCGGTTGGGTAGGTGAAAATACCGCCACGGGATAGCACGCGGTGTACATCGCCGACCATGGCCGCAATCCAGCGCATGTTAAATGATTTTTCACGGGGGCCAATTTTACCGAGTAGTAAATCGGCGATATAGGTTTGCATTGGCGCTTCCCAAAAACGTTGGTTCGACATGTTAATGGCAAACTCTTGAGTGTCAGGGCTAATGCTCATGGCGGCGTTAGTCAGTAAAAACTCGTTGGTTTCTGGGTGCAAAGTAAAGAGTTGCACGCCTTGGCCTGTGGTGAGCGCGAGCATGGTTGATGGGCCGTAGAGCACATAACCTGCGGCTAACTGATTGCGGCCAGATTGTAAAAAGCTGGTTTCAGTCAACTCGCCAGCAGGGGCGGGCAGGACAGAGAAAATGGTGCCGACTAACGAGTTGATATCGATATTAGATGAGCCATCAAGCGGGTCGAAACACACTAAATATTGACCCTTGGCGCTCACTTCAACCACATGATCTTCTTCTTCCGATGCTAGACCGCGCACTGTGCCGTCGGCTTTTAATGCATCTTTGAGCATATCGTTGGTGATGATATCCAGTTTCTTCTGGGTTTCACCTTGGACGTTTTCCTGTTCGGTCGCGCCTAACACACCGGCTAAGGCACCGTGACGAACGGCATGGCTAATGGCTTTTGAGGTATCGGCTAAGGTTAAAATCAGTTGGGAGAGGGAGTCGTTCACTGCCTGTGAGGTCAAGTGCTGGGCCAGAGTCTGCATGTTATGTCCTTTAGGGGTTCAACAATGAGGTCAATTTCGTTATTTGCCGCGAATGATAACTCAGTTAGTCGACAATTTCAGCGATGTTGCTGATGCTTTTAGCGATTATTAGGGCTTTTAAGGATTATTTGGATTGAACTTGGTGAATGGTCCAAATTTGTATCGGCATATTGCATGCGCTTTCTATTTATAGCGCGCCTCTGGCACAATGGCGGCAGTTTTTTAATCGCCAGCCTAAGGCGAATATGCTTCCAAGGAATAATAATGACTAAAAATGGGTTAACTTGGTTCCCCGTGCGTGCGCTTAAGGTGCGCGCCGTTCCCCTACTGATAGCGAGCCAGATGGCCATGATTTCGACAGCTATGATTGCAACTATCCCAGCTTATGCCCTTGAGGGCGGCAAGCAACCCCTAACGATTGAGCGAATGAATGCCTCGCCCGCCTTAGCTGGCACCAGTCCCCGTGGGTTGAAATTATCCCCCGATGGCCAGCGGGTCACGTATCTTGCGGGCCGTAAAGACAATCAAAACTTTTACGATCTGTGGCAGATGGATGTCAAAACTGGTGAGTCGAGCCTATTACTCAATGCCGATAAACTCGCGACAAATGAACTATCCGATGAAGAAAAAGCCCGCCGCGAGCGCCAACGTATCTATGGCGAAGGCATTATGGAATACTTCTGGGCCGATGATAGCCAAGCGTTATTAATCCCCGCCGCTGGCAATCTGTATTACTTTTCCCTTGCCGACAATAGCGTGACTCAATTGCCGATTGGCGAAGGATTTGCCACAGATGCACGGCTATCGCCTAAGGGCAATTTTGTGTCTTTCGTACGGGATCAAAATCTGTATGTGTTAGATCTGGCAACTAAAAAACTTGAGGCTATGACGACCGATGGCGGCGGGGCGATTAAAAATGCTATGGCCGAATTTGTCGCTCAGGAAGAAATGGATCGCATGACAGGTTATTGGTGGGCGCCCGATGAATCGGCCATCGCCTTTACCCGTATCGACGAATCTGGTGTCGAGCAAGTGACCCGTAATGAAATCTATGCCGACGGTATTAAGCTCACCGAGCAGCGTTATCCCTATGCTGGCAAAAATAACGTCGATATCGCATTAGCTGTGGTCACGCTCAAAGATAAGGCGATTAATTGGGTAACCTTAAGTGATGATAAAAATAAGGACATTTACCTGCCGCGGGTCGATTGGCTGCCCGATAGCAAACACTTGTCGTTCCAGTGGCAGAGCCGCGATCAGCATAAGCTCGATTTACAGTTAGTGGCATTAGATGCGCCGACTAAGCCAAAAACCTTAGTGAAGGAACGCAGTAACGCTTGGGTGAATCTCAATCATGATCTGCATTTTTTAAAGCAACAGCCGGCCTTTATTTGGGCGTCTGAGCGTGATGGCTTTAATCATCTGTATCTATTTGACTTAAAAGGCAAACTTAAAGCCCAATTGACTCAGGGTGAGTGGGCCGTCGATGCGTTGGAATACATAGATGAAACCGCAGGTTGGGTGTATTTCACTGGCCGCAAGGACACGCCAATCGAGAAACAACTTTATCGCGTGCCGTTAGCGGGCGGTAAGGTTGAACGCGTGAGCGAGCAAGCGGGGATGCACGATCCGGTATTTGCCGATAATCAAAGCGTATATCTCGATTATTTCAACAGTTTATCTCAGCCACCGCAGATAAGTTTACACGGTGACAAAGGCCAGCAACTGGCTTGGGTTGAGCAAAATGAAGTCAAGCAAGGTCATCCTTTATATGACTATGCCGGACTCTGGCAACTGCCTGAGTTTAAAGAGCTTAAAGCCGAAGATGGTCAAATATTGCAAACTCGCTTATTTAAACCCGTGCCCTTCGATGCCAGCAAAAAATACCCCGTTGTTGTGCGGGTTTACGGTGGGCCGCACGCACAATTAGTGACCAATAGTTGGAGCGAGCAGGATTACTTTACTCAGTATCTGGTCCAGCAAGGCTATGTGGTATTCCAGTTGGATAACCGCGGCAGCGCCCACCGGGGCACAAAGTTTGAGCAAGTGATTTACCGTCATTTGGGCGAAGCTGAAGTCAAGGATCAAAAAGTGGGTGTGGACTATTTGCGCAGTCTGCCATTTGTCGATGCCGATAATGTGGCGATTTACGGCCACAGCTACGGCGGTTATATGGCCTTGATGAGTTTATTTAAGGCGCCGGATTACTTTAAAGCCGCGATTTCGGGCGCGCCCGTTACCGATTGGCGCTTGTATGATACCCATTACACCGAGCGTTATTTAGCCCATCCCGAGGGTAATGAAAAGGGTTATGAAGCCAGTAGCGTGTTCCCCTATGTGAAGAACTACCAATCGGGGCTGTTGATGTACCACGGTATGGCCGATGATAACGTCTTGTTTGAAAACAGCACTCGGGTCTATAAGGCGTTGCAGGACGAGGGTAAACTGTTCCAGATGATCGACTATCCTGGCTCTAAACATTCGATGCGCGGCGAGAAAGTGCGGAATCACTTATACCACTCGTTGGCGGATTTCCTCGACCGACAGCTTAAAAGCGGAAAATAGCAGGCATAAAAAAACCAGATCCTAGGATCTGGTTTTTTATGGCGTTTAAACGGTCAATCGAAGATTAGTCTTCTAAGTTACCGCAGAAACGATAGCCTTCACCGTGGATAGTCGCGATGATTTCTGGCGTATCTGGCAAGCTTTCGAAATGCTTACGGATGCGACGGATAGTCACGTCAACGGTACGATCGTGTGGCTTTAACTCACGGCCAGTCATTTTCATCAGCAGATCGGCACGAGTTAGGATTTTGCCTGGGTTTTCAACAAAGTGCAGCATAGCGCGGAATTCGCTACGTGGCAGTTTGTAGGATTCACCCTGTGGGCTCACCAGTGAACGACTGTTGATCTCTAGGCTCCAATCGTTGAAACGGTAGTATTCGACAGAGCTCTTTTCTTCGACTTCGTTGCCAGCGCTATTGACGCGAGTCAGAAGGTTGCGAGCACGGATCGTCAATTCACGTGGGTTGAACGGCTTGGTAATATAATCGTCCGCGCCAATTTCAAGTCCAAGAATTTTGTCGACTTCGTTGTCACGGCCTGTCAGGAAGATAAGACCGATGTTGTTGATTTCACGTAGTTCACGTGCCAACAACAGACCGTTTTTACCTGGTAAGTTAATATCCATAACCACCAAGTTAATTTTGTTTTCCTGCATAGCCTTATGCATTTCTGCGCCATCATTGGCCTCAGTGACCACATACCCTTCTGCCTCGAAAATACTTCTCAGCGTGTTACGGGTAACGGCTTCATCTTCAACGATCAGAATGTGCGGATTTTGCATGTTATTTACCTAAATTTTAACCAATTTTATTCTAACCATAAGCACCACTTACATCGGACGCTTATATTCATAAAAATGTTGATACTTCCTTGGACTGCTCTGTGCTTCTAAAGGAAAGATCTTTACGGCGACATGTCAGGATGTATATATAAAGTGCACGTTTAAAGTGTAATGCGATTAAACGTAACCAGTATCAACTTCGATAAGCAATAGTTAGAAATAGTTCCTTAACTATTGTTTTTTTAAATGTTTAAATGATAAATCAAATGTAGAACACATTTTAAACAGATGTCTGGCCAGCCTATGTTATCTCTGCAGATAAATGTAACAAACTATATTGAACGCTAAGCATCTTGGCTTATGGCTCAACTCGGCCAGTGACTTCATTGTACTCGTTTTAGGCATTTGTTAACAAATGAAATGTTAACAAAATTCAGGCTGAAGCCAAGATTTACCATGATATTTACTTTAGTCATTGATTAGTATAACTAATGTATTTTTGATTCTTGTGAGCTAGTTCACGCCTATTTGGTTTTTATTCTCACTCTGCTACACTAACGCGGGTTCATTTTTCGATTAGACAACCAATGGACAATACGACTCAAGATTTGTGGCAGTGTTATCAAACGCCGTTGTTTTTGCTGACTCAAGCATTATCCTGTGATTTTTCCTTTGCTGTTATTACCGCCCATAATCCCGCTTCAAAACTCCTCAGTCCCAGCCAAAACCGTTTACTCGATCGCCAACTTCTCCGTGAGATTGAATTATTGGGCAGTCCATACCGTGCCTTAGTGGGCGCTGCTGCGGATTTATCCCATATGGAAAAAAGTTGGGCCGTCTTTATCGATAGAACGATGGCGCTGCAACTGGGTAAGAAATTTAATCAGTATGCCATTTATATGGTGGAGCAAGGTGAGGTGAGCTTAGTGCCATGTACTCTGGTAGAGCAGGAGGAGGTTTGTTTAGGTAAATTCAGTGATTATGTGCAGCTTGTATATGAATTACCGGATTTAGATGCATAATCATCTATTTTTAAACGTTTTTATTTAAATTGTTCATTAGTTGTGAAATTAGCATTGACTTCATTAGGGGTTTATTGCTACTTTTTTCGTCCCTTTCCGGCGGAAAGGAACAGAAGAGGAGCGTTAACTAGGTAGTCAGTCAGAGGAGCACAAACTCCAGCGATGATTGATGAGGGAGATTAACGCCGAGGCATAGATATGGTTGCTGCATGTTTATGTCGGTCGCTTAGGCTGAATCCTAACGATTGTCACCTGTAATTGGTGGAGAGCTTCTGGTGACGATTGCTGTTTCCCTTCTTGGGGTGCGTTATCATTGAGCACCAGGCTCTTCGAACGAAGTTAGTTCGGAGTGTGATCATGTTAGTTAATCAATATCTTATTCAATCTGTGTTTATTCCTTGCCCTACGTGTTTCACGGAGGTGCGCTAATGTCCCTCGTTGTCGCAAAATTTGGTGGAACCTCGGTTGCCGATTACGGTGCTATGAATCGCTGCGCCGATATTGTGCTGGCTAATGCCGCTTGCCGTTTAGTGGTGGTCAGCGCCTCGAGCGGCGTGACTAATCTCTTGGTTGAATTAACCCAAGAAGCCATTAACGACGATGGTCGTTTGCAGCGATTAAAACAAATTGCGCAAATTCAATATGCGATTTTAGATAAGCTCGGCCGCCCCAACGATGTGGCCGCTGCATTAGATAAATTATTGAGCCGCATGGCGGTATTGAGCGAAGCTTTAGCCTCAACTCGCAGCAAAGCCACTATGGATGAGCTATTGTCCCTCGGTGAGCAATGCTCCTCCGCGTTATTTGCGGCGGTACTGCGGGAAAAAGGCGCTAATTCGAGTGCATTTGATGTGCGCCGTGTGCTGCGTACCGATAGCCACTTTGGCCGCGCCGAGCCGCAAATTGAGCAGATTGCTTTGCTTTGCAGTGAGCATTTGCTGCCACTGCTATCTGAGCAAGTTATTGTGACCCAAGGTTTTATTGGTGCCGATGAGGCAGGGCAAACCACTACACTTGGCCGCGGTGGTAGCGACTATTCCGCCGCGTTATTAGCCGAAGCTTTACAGGCTTCAGCGGTTGAGATTTGGACAGATGTGGCGGGTATTTATACGACAGATCCTCGCCTTGCGCCAAATGCGCACCCTATTGCCGAAATCAGTTTTAACGAAGCGGCCGAGATGGCGACCTTTGGTGCTAAAGTGTTGCATCCTGCGACGATCCTGCCTGCCGTTCGTCAGCAAATTCAAGTGTTTGTAGGTTCAAGCAAGGAGCCTGAAAAGGGCGGGACTTGGATCCGCCATCAAGTGGAAGATGCGCCCGTGTTCCGCGCCGTGGCGCTGCGCCGCGATCAAACCCTGTTAAATCTCCATAGCCTGCAAATGCTACATGCCCAGGGCTTTTTGGCCGAAACCTTTGCGACCTTGGCAAGGCATAAGATCAGTGTGGATTTGATTACTACATCGGAAGTGAACGTGTCACTGACGCTCGATAAAACCGGATCTGACTCCAGCGGTCAAGGCCTGTTGAGTGAAGCTTTGCTGCAGGAATTATCACAACATTGCCGAGTTCGGGTCGAAGATGGCTTAGCTCTGGTGGCGATTATTGGCAACCGTATTGCGACCACCCCGGGCATTTGTCGCCGGGTGTTTGAAGTGCTAGAACCCCACAATGTGCGGATGATTTGCCAAGGCGCCAGCCCACATAATTTATGTGTGTTAGTGGCCGAAGCGGAAGCGGCGCAGGTGGTTAAAGCATTGCACGAAAATCTGTTTGAAGGCGTCTAATATGTTGCCTTCAAAATCGTTTTTGCAGATTGGGGAGCTTGCCGCAGGGCAAGCACTCACATTACCTATTTACCATTTCAAGCCGAGCGACGATAAAGCGACTGGCCCTAAAGTGTATATTCAGGCCAATGTCCACGGCGCGGAAGTGCAGGGTAATGCGGTGATCTATCAGTTGATGAAGCAGCTTGAACACTGTGACATCTTAGGGGAAATCACCTTAGTGCCACTCGCCAATCCATTAGGCATCAATCAAAAAAGTGGTGAATTTACCCTAGGGCGTTTCGATCCTATCACTGGGGCAAACTGGAACCGTGAATACCTGAATCACAGTATCGACTTACCCACTTGGTATAGAGAACATGCCCACCTGAGTGATGCTGAGCTTGTTCAAGCCTATCGCAGCACTCTAATTGAGGCTTGTCAGCAGAAATTGCGCACCGATTGGGGGATAACGACGGGGCATAGGCTCGCGGTTAATCTGCAGGCTATGGCCCACCAAGCCGATATAGTGCTGGATCTACACACTGGCCCTAAGTCCTGTAAGCATTTGTATTGCCCAGAATATGACTTGGCCGCAGCGCAATTTTTCTCTATTCCTTACACCTTAGTTATCCCCAATAGTTTTGGTGGCGCTATGGATGAGGCGGCGTTTTGTCCTTGGTGGCAATTAAGTGATATGGCTAAGATCCTGGGGCGAGATTTTGGTATTGCGGTATCGGCCTTTACGCTGGAATTGGCGAGCCAAGAGCGGGTGTGTCTTGAGGATGCGCTCACCGATGCCCAAGGGATTTTAGCCTATTTGAGCCACAGAGGCGTGATCGCACAAAGCGTTATGCCCGCCAACATGCCACGCTTGGGTTGTTACCTTAAAGACTATAAAAAGTATCATGCGCCCAGTTCAGGTTTAGTGGAGTACCTTGCGCCCGTAGGTGAGCCATTGGCCGCGGGACAACCCTTAGTGAATTTACTGCGACTGGATTTATACGGTACGGCGGATGAACTTAAAACCTTAACTCTCCCGCTTGATTGCGTGCCGATTTTGCACTTTGCTTCGGCCTCGGTGCACCAAGGGACTGAACTCTATAAGGTGATGACAAATCTGTTTGAGTTGCCGACATCATAATCGCCAGCCTAGCCCATAAAAATGAGCTCGTAAGCATTAGCCCATAACAAATGCCTATGGGGCTGAGAGAAAACAACGCCAATCCTAATCGATTGGCTTTGTTATTTTTAGGGGCTTATAACCACTTAAATCGATAAAACAGCGTCATTTGCAGGGCAACGAGAGAGATTAATATGCCGCAGAAGGTGGCAAAGGCCCAAGTGTTGTCAGCCCCAGGTATGCCGCCAATATTGACCCCCAGTAAACCGGTTAAAAAGCCCAAAGGTAAGAAAATAGCAGATACTAAGGATAGGAAATATAAGCGTTTATTGAGCTGCTCCGATTGTTGGCTAAGCAATTCTTCTTGGGTCACATTCGCCCTATCGCGCAGGGCATCGAGATCTTCGAGGGTCCGAACAAGCTTGTCTGTGGTTTCCCGCATTTTTAGCCGCTCCGGATCGTTAAACAGAATAAACTGATCGCTGAGGAGTTTAGAGAAGGCTTCTTTTTGTGGCGCTAAATAGCGGCGCAGCGTGACCGCTTGGCGGCGTAATTCGGCGATATCTGTCCTCAAGTCTTTAAGATTGCCAGAGACAACTAATTCTTCTAATTCAGATAGTTGTTCTTCTAACTTATCGATAAATTCCACCTTGTGAGTGGTCAACTTTTCACATATCGCGACGATAAAGTCTCCCGTCGTTGTCGGTCCTGTGCCCTCTACTATGAGTTCTGCCACGTCTTTGGCGGACTGCAACTCGCGATCACAGGTCGAAATAATCCGCTGTTTATCGGCATAAATACGGATAGCGACCATGTCTTCGGGGGCGGAGTTAGGGTTGAGGTTGACGCCGCGCAGTGCCAGCAATACTCCTTCACCGGCGATGACGGCCCTCGGGCGAGTATCTTGGGCGAGAAGGGCGTCGGTTTCGACTCTATTTAGGCCGCTATTGAGCACCCAATGACGGGCTTTTTTATGGCGATAACGTAGGTGTACCCAGAGTAAACCGTTATTGGGATCCCAGCTGTCAATTTGCTCAGAGCTTAAGACAGTACCTGCTTGATCGCCACTCAGCACTAAGCTATAGATAAATCCATCGTGCATTATTGTGTTCCATTCTTTTACTCAACTATGCATTCAAGCTAACTGATTTTTTTATGGAAATGAAGCCTGCTGCTGAGGATAGTGATTCCCCAGATTACTGAATAAGTGTCGAGTGTGTGAGTGGCAAGCCGAGCAACTTACGCTGTGATAGGTTAAAATTAGTTTCAAGTCGTGACGTATAGAGAACACAAAATGGAATATGAATTTAGGCGTAACAGTTTGACTGGCACTTATTTAGCCACCTTTAGCATGGATCATGAAGTGCTAGGCCAGTGGTTTTCTGAAGAGTTAGGGCCAGAGTTAGCCAAAGTTCAGCAAGTGTTGGATGTAATAAAAGATATTCAGGCTGACAAACTCACCTCATGGCGCCTCGTTGGCAATGATTTTACCTTAGAGTTAGAGCGCGAGCAGGCGCGAGTCTTTGCTAATACCTTAGGTTTTGAGCAAGAGTTTGAACTTGAAGAGGCGATGTCGCTCTATGATGCGGAGTCTGAGGCCTATTGTGGTCTAGAGGACTTTGAGCAAGCCCTATTAAGTTGGTACGAGTTTGTGCAAAAGGGCTGTTAGGTGAGCCACTGCATTTTTCTTTATCGGCGCTGAAATAATAAAGGCAATCAAATGATTGCCTTTATTATTTCAGCCGTACTCTGGGACTAATGATTGAGATATCTTACCGCCATTTCGGTTCTCGACTTGGCATTTGCCTTACGCAGTAGGTTTTTCACATGTACTTTAACCGTGCCTTCACTGATATGTAAATGCTCTGAAATCATACGGTTGCTTAGCCCTTCTGCCAACTGTTGCAGAATTTGTAACTCCCTAGGCGTGAGGCTCGACAGCCATTCTTGCTCGTCGGCCGCGTCTTTGAGCTCATAGAGATATTCTTCGACTTCATCGCTGATGACTCTATGGCCTAACATGGCATTTTTGAGTTTATCTAGCAGTAAATCTGGCTCAGTGTCTTTGAGCAAATAACCGTCGGCTCCCGCACGTAGCAGGCGGATAACATCCTGTTTTGCATCGGATACGGTAAGGATCACTATGCGCGAGGTCACACCCTCTTGGCGCATGGCGTTGAGGGTATCTAGGCCTGTCATGCCTTTCATATTCAGATCAAGCAAGATGATATCGGGTTCATCCGTAGCCACAGCGCTCAGGGCGTCTAGGCCACTGCCCGCTTCACCAAAGAGGCTAAAATCAGGATCTGAGGCGATCAGTTGGCATATGCCCTTGCGTAAAAGAGGATGATCATCGACCACCAGAACGGAATAAGGTTTACCCATTTGCAGGCTCCTGTTGAGAAGGGAAAATCAGCGTGACTTTTGTTCCTTGTGGAAGGCTCAGTTCGCTGTCTATTGTGGTCGTGAGAGTACCACTTTGTGTTTGCTGTGTTTGCTGTGTCACCTCTGTCTGGCCATCGACAGGGGACTTACTATTACTGCTAAATACAACGTAACCCGCTAACTTACTGGCTCGTTCGTGCATGATCCCTATGCCAAAGTGCTGATCGCGTTCTTTTAAGTACCCTATCCCAATTCCGTTATCGCTGACACTGATATTGACCATTCCTTTGTCATCCTTATAACAGCGGATATTAATGATGCTGGCATTAGCATGTTTAATGGCATTAAGCGTCGCTTCACGGGTGATTTGCAGAATATGGATATGTTGTTTAGCTTCAAGCCATTGGGGGGCCAGTTTGTAATCTAGGTTGATTTGTATGTCTGTTTTGGTCCTGAGCTGCTCTAGCATGGCTTCGAGTGCGTTTTTCAAATTCGGTTCTTTAATCGTTAATCTAAAGGTCGAGAGCAGTTCCCTTAGCTGCACATATGCAGTGCTTACGCCTTCATTGATTTCCGTTAATTGATTTTCTACCGCAGGGCTACGGCAACTGTAATCTAAGTTTTTACGCAGTAAGCTAATTTGAATTTTAAGGAAGGATAATACTTGGCCCAGGGAATCGTGTAACTCCCGCGCTATGACTCCGCGCTCTTCCATCAGTGCCAGTTGCTGCCTCTGCTCCGTCGCGTTGTGGATCACTATGGAGCGGGTGAGCATGATGGCGAAGTTGTTAAACAGCGCGGTATTGGGTTCCTGCACCGAGATCAGTTCTAAGTAGCCCAGATCCGCTTGCTCAAATTGTAACTGGAAGCGGGTGCTCGCTACAGGGTCACTCGGCCAACCCCCATCAGCTTGAATAATCTCTAGTTCCTGTTCAGGGTATTGGATAATAAGCCTAAGATAGTCGAGCGACTCATAGTTTTTTAATTGATTTAATACGGCTTTTAATGCCTTGTAGTCGAGTTTATTTGCGTTTAATGTCAATAGGTTATCATATAGGAACGCCAGCTCGTTATTTGCTCGTGTCAGCGCTAAGGTTTTTTCAGTGACCTGGGATTCTAAGTTACCGTATAGGGTTGCTAACTCCTTGGCCGTTTTTTGCAGTGCATGGGTGAGTGCGGTGAGTTCTATATACTCGGTCTCGGGCATTTCAATCTCGAAGTTGCCCTTGGAAATCGTGTTGGCCGACTCCATTAATTGCTGTAACGGCACAACCACTTTGCGTTTGGTAAAACGCACGGCTAGAAAAGCGATGCCGAGCATCAGCCCTAATCCAAAAATCTGGCTGGCAGCGAGCAGCCGCAGCTTAAAGGCGGCGTGATGTTCCATCTCTAGCACCAATAAATCTATGGTATCGACAAAATCTTTGAGGGAAGCGGCATAGTCGCGGGAGTTTTCCTGCTCTATGTAGTATTTCATCACCAGCCATTTATCTATGACGAGCTGGTATTGGTCGGCTATTTTTTGGGGGCTAAGCCAGTCTGTGGAGGGTTGTAGTGCCTCTGAGTGAAGCGTTGCTTCAAATTCGACGATTTTTTCCTGTGCGTCCTCGCTGCCTGAATTGGCATAAAACATCAGCCGATAACTTTGCATCCGCAGGGAGCCCGAGGCATTAATGGCCCTAGCATCGCCTAAACTGTAAGACAAATTGATGATTGCGAAGATGGCAAGGCTGCTAGAAAGCAAAATCAATACTAACATTACCCCTAGTATTTTAGAGGTGAGACTGCCCTGTTTCATGTGTCTACTATCCAGTTGATTAATATTTACGGATGGCACTTTAGCTGTGTTTTTTACATTAGAAAATAATGTACTACATTAACAAAAACATAAAAGTGTGAACAACAACACTATTACATTTTGATCTAGCGCAAATTTCGCGCCAGATACCCCCTAAGAGGTATATTTTTGGAGGTATTAAGCCACTAACTTTGGCGTTGGAGATGTCGTGATTCACTACAATAATGTAACACGGAGATGAGATGATGAAGAAGATGACAGGTAAGTCCCTTGCACTGAGTGCATTGGTTGCCGCCAGCTTCATGGCGGCGGGCGCGATGGCGAGTGATAAAACCGAACCTCGTAATGAAGTTTATAAAGATAAATTTAAAAATCAATACAATAGCTGGCATGACACTTCAAAGAGTGAAGAGCTTGTCGATGCGATTGGCCAGGATCCTAATATGGTGATCCTGTGGGCTGGCTATGCATTCGCAAAAGATTACAACGCTCCTCGCGGCCATATGTATGCCGTGACCGACGTGCGTAATACCCTACGTACTGGTGCGCCTAAAAATGCGGAAGATGGTCCATTGCCTATGGCATGTTGGAGCTGTAAGAGCCCTGACGTACCTCGCTTAATTGAAGAGCAAGGTGAAGATGGCTACTTCAAAGGTAAATGGGCTAAGGGTGGCCCTGAAGTCACTAACACTATTGGCTGTGGTGATTGTCATGAAAAAGGCTCGCCAAAGTTACGTATTTCTCGTCCTTATGTAGACCGTGCAATGGATGCTCTCGGTACGCCATTTGCTAATGCATCGAAGAAAGACAAGCAATCTATGGTGTGCGGCCAGTGCCACGTTGAATACTATTTTGAGAAAAAAGAAGACAAAAAAGGTTTCGTCAAATTCCCTTGGGATATGGGCATAACTGTTGACCAGATGGAAGTTTACTATGACGGTATCGAGTTCTCCGATTGGACTCATGCGCTGTCTAAAACACCCATGTTAAAAGCGCAACATCCAGAGTATGAAACTTGGAAACTGGGTATTCATGGTAAAAATAATGTCAGTTGTGTTGACTGCCATATGCCAAAAGTGACTAGCCCTGAAGGTAAGAAATTTACCGATCATAAAGTGGGTAATCCATTTGACCGTTTCGAAGAAACCTGTGCAACTTGCCATAGCCAAACGAAAGAATTCTTAGTTGGCGTCACTAATGAACGTAAAGCTAAAGTTAAAGAAATGAAACTGAAAGCGGAAGAGCAATTAGTGAAAGCGCACTTCGAAGCTGCTAAAGCGTGGGAATTAGGTGCAACTGAAGCTGAAATGAAGCCTATCCTGACCGATATCCGTCATGCTCAATGGCGCTGGGATTTAGCGATTGCTTCCCATGGTGTTGCGGCTCATGCTCCTGAAGAAGCCCTACGTGTTTTAGGTACTTCAGTGAATAAAGCGGCCGATGCGCGGGTTAAGTTAGCACAGTTATTAGCGAAAAAAGGCATTACAGATCCAATCGCTATTCCTGATATCTCTACCAAAGCGAAGGCACAAGCAGCATTAGGTATGGACATGGATAAGATGAATGCAGAGAAAGAAGCATTCAAGAAAGACATGTTACCTAAGTGGGATGAAGAAGCGAAAAAACGCGAAGCCACTTATAAATAAGGTGTGACATTCACCCTATGAGCTAACTCCTCATATAAACAAAAGCCCCCGCAGAGTCAAAATGCGGGGGCTTTTTTTATATTACAGATTATTTAATCAGTTTAATCAGGGCTCTAAAGCGTTCGCCTTGGGCTTGATGCTGTAATTCAAATAACAGCGATTCCACATTGGTTAATAGGGCACCTCTGGCCGTCATCATCTGAATACCCAGTTGTTTATTATCGGCGCTGCGTGACGAGACGCCATCTGCGACTAAATGCACCGAATATTGCTGTGCGATAAGGTCACAACAGGTTTGGTACACACACACATGGGTTTCAATACCCGCCAGTATGACGTGTTTGCGATTGGTCTTAGTTAATGCTTGGGCAAATTCATCGCAGTGCCAGCCACTAAAATGCTGTTTCGCAATGGGTAAGGCGGTTTTCGCCAGCAAGCTTTGCAACTCTGGACTGGTTGCACCAAGTTTATCGGGCAGTTGCTCCAACCATAAAATAGGGATTTCAAATAGCTGTGCGCCTTGGATTAAGGTCTGCAACTGTTGGTGCAGCTTTTCAGTGCTGTCCATGATTTGAGCAAGCTTTCCCTGCACATCGACGATAACAAGCACGCATTCTTCGGGTTTTAACATCGGGCATTCCTTCTGCGCTGGATTGGATGGTGACATCCACATTTTTTGAGGCCATGTCAGTAAACCCCAAATCAGTGCGCTTACCAATAGGCCTAAGGTCGAATAAAAGTTGCACTTAAATTGCTCACTAAAAGGGTGCGTTGCCCTGTGGTATGCACAAGTGTGGTGCATTTTTGAGCGCGGTGTCGTGGGTGTTTGTAGTAAAACTTTTATAAATCAATTGATTGAATTTTTGGCCCAATGATTGAATTACCTTTGATACAAGTTAATAACAATCGTGTTTTTTGGAGGTCAGGATGAAACTAGTCAGCGCTATCATCAAGCCATTTAAATTGGATGATGTCCGTGAAGCTATTGCCGGAATTGGTATTGAGGGTATGACGGTGACCGAAGTTAAAGGTTTTGGCCGTCAGAAAGGGCACACAGAGTTGTACCGTGGCGCTGAATATCAGGTGGATTTTTTGCCAAAAGTAAAACTCGAAATTGCCACTAAAGCTGAGAATCTCGACATGCTGATTGAAGCGATTACGACGGCGGCTCATACGGGAAAAATTGGCGACGGCAAGATCTTTGTCGTCGACTTAGAACAGGCTATCCGTATTCGTACGGGTGAACTCGATACTGAAGCGCTATAAGGGGCTGATGATGGAAGAATTAACAAAATTAGGTGTGACAGTTTCTGAGCTGCGCTTTGCACTCGATACCTTCTACTTTTTGATCTCAGGCGCATTGGTGATGTGGATGGCGGCGGGATTTGCCATGCTGGAGGCGGGCCTTGTTCGCTCAAAAAATACCACTGAAATTTTAACTAAAAACGTGGTTCTCTATGCGATTGCCTGTGTGATGTATTTGCTCGTCGGCTACAACATTATGTACGTCGATAATACCGAGGGCGGTTGGTTGCCTTCTATCGGGACGCTCATAGGCTCACAAGCCTCGGATGCGAGCCATGCGCTGGAGTCGGATTTCTTCTTCCAAGTGGTGTTTGTCGCAACGGCGATGTCCATTGTTTCTGGCGCGGTGGCGGAACGGATGAAGCTCTGGGCTTTCCTGTTTTTCTCGGTTGTGATGACAGCGGTTATCTACCCTGTGGAAGGTTATTGGACCTGGGGCCAAGGTTTTATCGCTAAACTCGGTTTTGTGGACTTTGCAGGCAGTGGCATAGTGCATATGACTGGGGCTGCAGCGGCCATCGCAGGCGTGTTATTGCTCGGCGCTCGTAAGGGGAAATATGGCCCGAATGGTCAAGTCAATCCTATTCCTGGTTCTAACTTGCCTATGGCTACATTAGGGATGTTTATTCTGTGGATGGGTTGGTTTGGTTTTAACGGTGGCTCGCAACTTATGGTGTCCGATGCGGCGAACGCAAGTTCGGTGGCTAAAGTGTTTGTGAACACGAATACTGCGGCGGCATTTGGCGCTATCTCAGCACTTATCGTCTGTAAGATGATTTGGGGCAAAGCGGATCTCACTATGATCCTCAACGGCATCCTCGCGGGCTTAGTGGCGATTACCGCCGATCCTCTCTCTCCTTCGTTGTTGATGGCGGGTGTGATAGGCGTGGTTGCTGGTGGTTTAGTGGTGTTTTCTATCGTGGGCTTAGATCGGATAAAGATCGATGATCCCGTGGGCGCCATTTCTGTGCATGGTGTGGCGGGTTTCCTTGGGTTAATGTGCGTGCCATTGTCGAATGCAGATGCAACTATCACGGCTCAGCTAACGGGTGCGGCGATTATTTTTGCTTGGGTATTTAGCGCCTCGTTTGCGGTGTGGTTTGTACTGAAGATGACCATGGGGATCCGTGTTTCAGAGGAAGAGGAATACAACGGAATGGATGCTTCTGACTGCGGAATCGACGCCTACCCAGAGTTTGTGACCGTAAAAAGCGCCGGCTAAAAACATCTTGATATGACTTGATGCCGCGATTAGATCGCGGGATAGTAAAGCAGAGCCTAGTGCTCTGCTTTTTTGATCCTTCCAAAGCGGCGTTTTTGTTATCCATTAAGGAGTGACCTATGGGCTTATTTACAGGCAAAGTGCGTCAATTGGGACTCTCGGTCGTTATTGGAGGTTGTTTTTGCGTACCAGTATTGGCCGGTGAAGTGGTGGTAACGCGTTCTAGCGAACATTTCGATGCCTTTGCCGTGCGCGATCAAGTGCTGAAGGATTTTGAGTGGCAGGAGTCACTTAGAAGGCAGGAACAAATTCAGATCCTGCAGGCACTGCCCATAGGTTGTATACCGCAGATGCGACCCTATCGTTATTACACCTGTGGTGAAAACAGCTATCGTCCCTATGATTATCAGCAGCGTGAAGTCTATATTAAGGTCGATAATCCTCAAAAATAGCCGAGCTTGAGCAACTTAAACCGCGTAAACAGCCAAGCAGGGTGAGGTTTGACTCTGAATTCGACTGTTTGCCCTACGGTTTTTAAGAATGTTTACTTTTTGTAACCATTTTACAACGCCTTTCTCGCCATATGTAATAAGCTCAATAAAGAGCGTATGGTCTGGGAGGATGTATGTCGACACTATTCCGAGCCGTCTATTCGAGTGCCATTTATGGCCTATTGCTTTGCCAATTGTGGGCATGTAGCTCAAGCCCTGCCGTGCCCAAGGCCGATGAAGTCGAATCTTTGTTCGCCGATAACCTTTTTGCGCCAGTGACAGGCATTCCATCAGCCGAGGACATTTTCTATTTACCTTCGGATGCCGTGGTTGAAGTGAGGCGTGCATTCGAACGATATAGCCTATCCCACACTAACACTCTGGCCGCGCATGAATGGCTGGCCAACTATATTAATGCCAATCAAACCAGTGCCCAGCGTGATTTCCGATATCAAGATAACCTGACACAAGTCGCCAGTGAAACCTACGCTCAGCGGGCGGGTAACTGCATGTCGCTGGTGGTGATGACCTCGGCCTTGGCGGATATTTTTAATATTGAGACCGAGTTTCAAGATATTGCCATTGAGCCTGTGTGGGATAAGCAAGGGGATTTTTATCTGATCAATGGCCATGTGAATCTACGTTTACTGCCACCGGCAAATACGCACACTGTGTATGTCTCATCCCGTGCCATACTCGTTGATTTTATGCCGGAACGGGCTTTGCGGGGATACGATAAAACCCAAATTAATCGGCAGACGTTAATTACCATGTTTTACAATAATATGGCCGCAGAAGCCCTAGTGAGTGGTGATTTAGACCGAGCCTATGCTCTGATTAAAGCCGGTTTAAAAGAGGGGAAATTTGTACCAGCATTCAATACGTTGGCGGTTATTTATCGGCATAGAGGAGATGAAAAGCGTGCCGAGCAAGTGTATCGCTACGCGCTAAAATTCGATGCGAATAATATGACAACACTCTATAACTTAGCGGTAATTTTAGGGAACCAAGGCCGCTTAGATGAATGGGCTGAAGTCCATAAGGTGCTTGAGTTGGCGCGAATTCGCAATCCCTATTACTACTATGATATGGCGCAGCAAGCCTTTGATGAGCATCAATATGATGAAGCCTTGGCTTGGTATCAAAGGGCGCTTGCGCGGGCGGATTATCGCCATGAGTTTTTCTTTGGCCTTTCCCAAACGTACTGGGCGTTAGGGGATGAGAAACGCGCTAAGCTCAATATGGAAAAAGCCATGGCATTGAGCGCTGATGAGACAGATAAACACCGCTATCAGGCAAAATTACAGGCGATGAAACGGCATTAGCCCTTGTCACTTTATTTTTCGTTGAATGAGACTTACCGCAAAAATCGCTCTAGTGCACTTTGTGGCTAGATTGTGGCTAGAGCTGATGCTATTCACTTGAGTAGATATTCCCGCCGATGATTTTTACCCGCCGTATTCGATTTTGTTCAATAAGACTGTGAATACCGTCGTATATTTGAATTTATTATTTTTAAAAATATATTAAAACAATAAGTTATATTTGATTTATTGAAATAGAGACAACTTGGTTGCATTAACGCGGCAGACTGGATAAATTGAACTCAGTATTGCAGTTGAGATCCAATATAGCAGCGATAAAAAATAGCCTAAAACACCAGAGTTGGAGCAGTAAATTATGTATTACCAAAACGATGACGTTCGCATTAAAGAAGTAAAAGAGTTACTTCCCCCGATTGCGATTCTAGAACGATTTCCTGCTTCCGAAAAAGCCTCTGCAACTGTGTTTAACGCGCGTCAAAGCATACACAATATTCTTGCTAAACAGGATGATCGCCTCTTAGTTGTTATTGGGCCTTGCTCCATTCACGATCCTAAAGCCGCACTGGAATATGGCCAGCGCCTCGTCGCACTGCGGGAGCGTTATCAAGATCAACTCGAAATCGTGATGCGGGTGTATTTTGAAAAGCCAAGAACGACAGTCGGTTGGAAGGGATTAATTAATGATCCCTATATGGATAACAGCTTTAAACTCAACGATGGCTTACGCACCGCCCGAAAATTATTAGTCGATTTAAACGACTGTGGTATGCCTACCGCCGGTGAGTTTCTCGATATGATCACGCCGCAATACGTGGCAGATCTGATGTGCTGGGGAGCCATAGGTGCGCGCACGACTGAGTCTCAGGTACACCGTGAATTAGCCTCTGGGCTTTCCTGCCCCGTGGGCTTTAAGAATGGTACGGACGGTACGATAAAAGTGGCGATCGATGCGATCGGAGCCGCTAATGCACCACATCATTTTCTGTCAGTCACTAAGTTTGGCCATTCTGCCATCGTCTCGACTAAGGGCAATCCCGATTGCCATATTATTTTGCGTGGTGGCCGGGAGCCTAACTATAGTGCACCGCATGTAGCTCAGATCAGCGAACAACTGCAAAGAGCTAAGCTTGCCGACAACATAATGATCGATTTTAGCCATGCCAATAGCAGTAAGCAGTATCAGCGCCAAATGGTGGTGGCACAGGATGTGGCCGAACAAATCGGTGCTGGCAATCGAGCGATTTTTGGGGTAATGGTTGAAAGCCATTTAGTGGAAGGGCGACAGGAACTCGTGGAAGGCCAAGCATTATGCTATGGCCAGAGCATTACCGATGCCTGTATCGGTTGGGAAGACACAGAGCGTCTTCTTGCCGTGTTAAATCAGAGCATTGTGGAGCGCCGTCGCGGTAAGTCATTCGACTGATCGAGGTGTAATTATCGCTTCGCGGCATAAAAGCAAAGGCGCTATTTTAGCGCCTTTATTTTTATTATTTATTGCTCATTTCGGCTAAATATTCGTTAGCTTTGGCTAAGCTGCCAAAGGCAGCAATCAGGTTATTGCGACCTTTATCCTGAATCTCTGGATTACCTGATTCTATCATCATCCACACCCAAGTTTGGATGAGTGGTAATGGTGGGTATTGAACTTTAGCGGAATCCAACATAAAGCTTCCTTTGACCTTGATTTAATTGAATAATCTTAATGTTATTTTGGGATAGATGTTTACAGATTTTTCATCATACTAACAAATATTCAGAGCCTCGCTAATGCTGCAATTTTACATCTCTTTTCCCTAGGGCATTTTGGGTAAAACAGAAAAAATAATCAACTCTAGAAACCCTAATGTTACGACCTATTTTAACGTGCTTCATACCGATAAAATCTGCCTCTACCCTGTTTTTTATTCTTCGGAGTAGGATTGGGATTATAAGTCATAAGCATGACATTTTTATCACTGTTGAAGGTAAATTTTACCTAATGGAAAGCTCTAGGTCTGTCAGATTAATCTGATTGATTTTATTCAAACTTTGCTTAATTGACTTCGCTTAATATCGCCGTCTGCTGTTACAATTGCCCTAACTCAGTAAAGGTGAAGACATATGCGCCCCACATTATACTTTGAAGGTCCGGTCGATAAACTCAACTGGCATGTGCTCAAGTTGCTTTGGCCCTATTTACTTGAATACAAAGGTCGCATCATCCTCGCTATGTCCTGTCTTGTGGTCGCAAAACTGGCCAGTGTTGGACTTCCCTTCATTCTTAAAAATTTAGTCGATACCTTAGATGCGGATAAAACGGCGCAGGCCCTCAGTGTGCCCGTTGGTTTAGTCTTAGCCTATGGTGCAGTGCGATTATTGACGGCGATTACGGGGGAGATCCGTGACACTTTATTTGGCCGTGTCACGGAGCGCGCTATTCGACGTTTAGGTCTTGCCGTATTCGATCACTTGCACCGACTCGATTTGGATTTTCATCTGGAACGTAAAACCGGCGGTTTATCCCGTGATATCGAGCGCGGCACTAGTGGTGTGAGCTTTTTGATGCGTTTTATGGTGTTCAATATAGTGCCAACGTTATTGGAGATTGCCATGGTCATCGGCATCTTCTTCTTTAATTACGGCATTGCCTTTGCGGCGATCACTTTCTTCTCCGTATTGGCTTACATCTTGTTTTCTATTATCGCAACCGAGTGGCGCACTGAATATGTGCGCGATGCGGCCAAAGCCGATTCGCTGTCTAATACCCGTGCCATCGACAGTTTGCTGAACTATGAAACCGTAAAGTATTTCAATAATGAGCAGTATGAATCGGCTCGATACGATCAAGCGCTCGAACAGTGGGAGGTCGCTAAGCGTAAAAACCGTTTATCTTTATTTGCGCTCAATGGCGGGCAAGCCTTGATTATTGCGCTGGCGATGACGGCTATGATGGCACTAGCGGCCTATAAAGTGACCTATGGCGAAATGACCTTAGGGGATTTTGTGCTGATCAATGCCTTTATGATGCAACTCTTTATGCCGTTGAACTTCTTAGGTTTTGTCTATCGCGAAATTCGTGGAGCTCTCGCAAATATTGAACGCATGTTTGGCCTGTTGGATAAACATCCTAGCATTGTTGATTCGACGGACGCCTTAGATTTTCAACCCTCTAAGGGCGAGCTTTGCTTCGAAAATGTTAACTTTAGCTATGATGACAGGCAAATTTTGCGGGATGTCAGCTTCAAAGTGGCAGCGGGGAAAAAAGTCGCCGTAGTGGGGGATAGCGGAGCCGGGAAGTCGACGCTGATTAAGTTATTGTTCCGATTTTACGATGTGGATAGGGGAGCTATTAGGATAGACGGACAGGATATTCGTCATCTTACCCAGGATGCATTGCGCCGCGCCATCGCAATAGTGCCGCAGGACACTGTGCTATTTAATGATTCTCTAGTTGAAAATATTCGTTATGGCCGCCCCAGCGCAAGCGATGAAGAAGTGCGAAATGCCATTAAACTTGCGCATTTAGAGCAGTTTATCGCATCACTTTCCCAGGGGTGGGATACCAAAGTGGGCGAGCGTGGTTTAAAGCTTTCGGGTGGGGAAAAACAGCGAGTTGCCATTGCGCGGGCGATTTTAAAAGGCTCACCCGTGTTGGTGTTTGATGAGGCAACATCATCCCTTGATAGCCGTTCTGAGCAGGCTATCTTGTCGGCATTACGGGAAGTCGCCAAGGGCCACACCAGTCTGGTTGTTGCCCATAGACTCTCGACCATCATAGATGCGGATCAGATTGTTGTCTTGAGTCAGGGAGAGATAGTCGAGCAGGGAAACCACACAGCGCTATTGGCGAAGGATGGCTTATATGCCAAATTGTGGCGGATACAAAATGAGCAATCAGAAACGCCTTTAGACCATTAATAGTTCAGTCTTTATTCAGCTTCGCCTCACTATACTCAAATATCTAACAATTATAAGAGGTGCATTGCATGGAGAATATGACGTTAAGAGTCAATATTGAAGGCAAAGAGGAAAAGGTCGACACAGATTGGTTTGCTATTATGGCGACCTTAAAAAAACGCGGTGTTGACTATGACTCCCTTCTGCGAATTCACGCAGAGCTCAATGCGGGATTGAAGGTGACGACTCGGCGTCTGACCTTGGCCAAATTCAATCAAGACATGAATTTGGGTGGCATAATTCGTGAGGCGGGTGCTTATCAGGGCAGTGCTCAGGGAATATGTTAGCGTGGGGAAAAATTTAACGTATAAGTTATTGATACACAGGATGAAAGGGAATATTGGTTTACCATATTCCCTTTATTTTGTTCGCCTTCCAACCCTCGCACAACAAATTTAATTTTGCTGTCGATTCCTCGATGAGGGTGAGCCGAATAATTTGGCCTTCACGAAAACACACCAGCTCGCCTTCGATTTCGGTCAAGCGATTACAGCTCTTACAGCTCGTGCTTACAGTTTTACTGACTGGCAGTTGGCCTACATAGCTTGAATTCAAAAGTGTTTCCTTAAATTTCTGTACCGTTAAGACATTCGATTAATGCTTACTTCACAGATCTTACCTCTTTTGTGATATGCATTCAAATATACCTTACCTCAGTCAGTATAGACAAAAGTAGTAGCAGCCCGCTAGTACGGGCCCTAGCGCTATTGATTTATGTGCGAATAGTATTTGTCGAGGGAAAGTGACAGGCCGCTATCGAGCACGATTCGTACATGTGTGGGCTTAAGTTGCCTTGGTTCGCTGACGCCACAGGAATGGGCGATCAACGCTAAGTCGTGGTGTAAATTATGATTATAATTGGCCACTCGGGTCGACTTATCCCTAGGATCTAAGCCTTGTTGGAGTTTCTTATTGTGGGTAGTGATGCCCGTTGGGCAAGTATCTTTATTACACTGCAAGGCTTGGATACAGCCGAGGGCAAACATATTACCACGGGCCGATGCGATAAAATCGGCACCTAACGCTAACGCCCAAGCCACCCGTGAAGGCACGATAAGTTTACCGGAGGCAATAACTTTAATGCGTTTACGCAATCCTCTTTGGATTAAAATGTTAACCAGAATAGGTAGGCTTTCCTTCAGTGGTAAACCAACATAATCCATCAGCGGTTGCGGCGCGGCTCCGGTGCCGCCATCGGCACTGTCTAAGGTAAAAAAGTCGGGTGCTGAATCCTCACCGCGGCGCTCGATTTCATCGCACAAATCGTCGAGCCATTGAACGTCGCCGAGTACGGCTTTAATGCCTGTCGGTTTACCTGTGACCTCCCGTACCCTGGCTATCATGTCCAGAATATCCCCTACATTTTTAAATTCGATGTGGCCATTGGGGCTGATAGAGTCCTGCCCTTGGGGGATGCCGCGAATGTGGGCGATTTCTTCGGTCACTTTAAGGCCGGGTAATATGCCTCCTTTACCGGGTTTAGCCCCTTGGCTCATTTTAATTTCGAACATTTTGACTTCGGGATGTGCCGCTATGGTCTTCAGTTTTTCATCGTCTAAATGGCCGTGTTCGTTACGTACGCCGTATTTGGCCGTGCCAATTTGAAAGACCAGATCGCAGCCACCCTTCAGATGATAGGGGCTCAAGCCGCCTTCACCCGTGTTAAGCCAACAACCCGCCTGCGCTGCGCCATGGGAAAGGGCGGTGATTGCTGGGCGTGATAGTGCGCCAAAGCTCATCGCTGAAATATGGCAGATGGCCTGTGTTGTGTAGGGATGGCGACAGTGGCTACCAATCGTGAGTGGATGAATGGGCGTGATATCTTCATCTTGGGTAGGGAAGGCGGTATTCATAAACATAATAGTGCCGGCACTATCCAAGGGACGTGTCGAGCCAAAGGCGATGGTTCTATCCACATTTTTGGCTGCGCGGTACACCCAGCTTCGTTCGGCGCGGTTAAAGGGCAACTCCTCCCTGTCCTGGGCAAAAAAGTATTGTCTAAAAAATTCACCTTGTTTTTCGAATAGATATCTAAAACGACCTATCACGGGATAGTTGTGTCTCACCGCTTGTTTCGTTTGCATCTTATCGGCAATGTACATGTACACAATGGCGAGTACACCGCATCCGATGAGGATCAAAAAGAGCCCAGAGAATAGATCTAGCCCCCACATAAACCAATTGAGTTCATTCATCTTGTTATCCTTTATTCTTGGCCGTAGCGAGTCGAAATAAGGCTCGCAGGCTGCCCTTCATTGAGGGAGAGTAAAAATAGTTGGCTGTAATCATCTTCGCCTATCGCAGGGATTTCAGGTCCCCCAAGGGCTTTGATAATAAGGGGAACCGTATTGGAATGCCCAGCGATGAGGGTATTGCCTTTGACCGCATGCACTTGTTCAATGATTTGCTGCACATGTTCTGCTATCGCTTTGGTTGCTGGCACAACAGTGACAGGCAAGTGGCGGGCTTGGGCTATTGGCGTTAGTGTTTGTTGTGTTCGTTGATATTGTGTCGCAATAAGTTGGGATATGGGGGTGCGGTTTAGGGCACTAATGAGGGCGGTAGCACGTATTTCCCCCGCGGGAGACAATGTCGGGTCCGCCGCTGGCGAGTCGGCTTTTTCGGCATGTCTGACTAAAATAATCAGCCTGTTGTCTGCAATAGCATGATTAATCGGAGTTAAACCAAGGCCGATAAATACCGCCAGACTGGCCAATAGCAGCGCAGGTGACATGGTAAAGCGCCTAAGGATGCCGGCCAAGGCGGTAAGGTGGAAAAAGTGTAAACTGCGGTCTGCTGCCATTGTGTTACATCCTTTTAGGTAGGCTGATGCAATGGGTTAAGGGAGAATGATCTTATAATCCCTTTTCTACCATAGCGTTGCGGCATGATGGTACTGTAAATCTAAAAATTACTAAAGTTGGTTAATTTTTGGTCGATAATTAAGTCGACCCAAATTGAATGGATGACCATCATGGAAATCAACAAAGCCCCGCATATGCCGCACACACCTGCGTCACATAGAAAGTATGCAGAAAATATGGCGGTAAAGGGGGATGAAGCAAGTGACTCAAAAAATGCGAAAGCCGTTGAGGCGACTTCTGCACAGACCATACAGCAAACCAGTAAACAGCTGATGAACCAAGCGATTCTATCGGCGCAGCAGGATGTGAATATCAAGGCTGGCGATGAGTCTATGACCTTACTCTATCGCGCCGCAATCGAAGCGATCAACAAAGAATTAGCGCCGTCCATGGGTGAGAACGCGATTCAAACTGCCTACGACAATGGTGTTGATACATCCCCAGAAGCCACGGCCGACCGCATAGTGAGTTTTGCAACTCAGTTTTTTAGCATTCATCAACAGCAGAATTCGGGGATGGATTTTGATGAGCAGCTCGAGAGTTTTATGGGCATTATTGGTGGCGCTATTGATAGCGGTTTTCAGGAAGCGAGGGATATTTTGTCGGGCCTTAAGGTATTGCAGGGAGACATTGCCGATGGTGTAGATAAAACCTACAGCCTAGTGCAGGAAGGGCTGCAAGCCTTTAGGGATAGCTTTAATAAAAAGCCAGATGAGACACAATCTACGGCATCTTAGCTCCGCCATTACTCGGTTGGTAAACTTAAGCCCCTTTTGATAAGGGGTTTTTGTTATGCCGATAAAAGTCTATGCTAGAAACCTATTTAACGTTTCACTTGGGGACAAGTTATGTGGACTAGGGGACGAGTTATTGAACGTATTGATTGGAGTGATAAGTTATTTTCGCTGCGGATTGCCGTCGACCTTGCGCCTTTTATTCCCGGCCAGTTTATCAAACTCAGTCAAGTGCGTGATGATAAACGCGTTGCCAGAGCCTACTCTCTCGTTAATTCCCCCGATAAAGCCTACGCCGAAGTGCTCGCCATTGTGGTAGAGGATGGGCAATTATCACCGCAATTACAAAGCCTTGTTATTGGCGATGAAATTGATATCACCCCAACAGCAACGGGTTTTATGACCTTAGATGAAATCCCCAAGGGGGAGTTACAAGGCCGGCATTTGTGGTTTTTAGCCACAGGTACTGCCGTGGGGCCGTTCTTATCTATGCTCGATACCGATGAACCTTGGCAACGTTTTGATAAAATTGTATTAGTGTATGGTGTGAGGGAGGCGAAGGATCTGGCCTACCTCGATAAACTGCGGGCCTATGAGCAACAATATCCCAATCAGTTTAGTTTGTGTTTGAGCGTGACCCGTGAACCCTTTGAAGGAGCATTGCAGTGCCGCATTCCCGATGGTTTAGCCTCTGGGGAGATTGAGCGAAAAGTCGGGTTAACCCTGTGCGCTGCGGACTCTCAAGTCATGATTTGCGGTAATCCCGGCATGATAAATGGCGCTCAGGCGGCATTGGTAGATAAAGGTCTCACTAAAAATTTACGCCGTGCCCCAGGGCAGATAACAGTCGAAAAATATTGGTAAACCTTGCGGTTTTTATGAGCTAATTAGTACTGAAATTAAAACAAATAGAAGGAATGATTAATGAAATTGCTCTGTTCCCAGGCATCACCCTATGCCCGCTGCGTTAGAAGCCTGATCCGCTATTTAGACATTAAAGATATTGAAGAAGTGACAGTGAATCCCTTTGAAAACACCGCAGAATTACTCGATGCAAATCCATTAGGTCAAATCCCCTGTCTTATTACTAACGACGGTGTCCCACTGTTTGATAGTGAAGTGATTATGCGCTATCTGGATGCTGAGTTAGGTGAGCTGCAGATGTTTGGCGGTCATAGGGATAATTGGGTATTACAGTGTCATTTCTCTATGATAAAAGGGCTTATCGATAGCGCGGTCAAATTACGTCAGGAGCAAATGCGTGAGGAAGAGGGCGTGAGATCGGCCTTTTGGACTTCGCGGTTTGAGCAGGCGCTATTGCGCGGCTTGATGCAGATGGAACATCTTAAGGTGATCACGCAAGCCACGATTCAAGCGCCACAATTGGCCTTAATTTGTTTATTGGATTACGTGGATTTTAGGCATCCAGAGTTAGATTGGCGAAAAGTGGCTCCAGCTACCGCGCTCTGGTTTAGTGAGATGCGTGAACTCCCCGCATTTATTGAAACTCGCCCGCAATAATCCACTAGAGGCGTATCAATAGTCCGTTGTGCGCCTTCCCTTTGAATTATTACGTTGATTTTGCTCACCAAAAATACCAAAAAGCTCCCGGGTAACGCCATAGTCGACTCTGCGTTCATTGCTTGACTGGCGTCTGTCTTCAAAGTGTTGATACCGACACTCGCAGTGTGGCATGGTGCATTCTTCCATGGGGAGTGCTGGCGCTTCTTTCGATAAAAAACGCTTACCAGTGAGGGCGTTGACTTGCTCACAGCAATCGCCTTTATTCACTATGCTGACGCAGTGAAAGCGATGATCTTGAGCAGTCGGGTTGGTAGCATTACGACCATTGGAACTTAGGGTCCTCAAATGATGTTTACGTCTTTTTTTGCCCTTGCTTAGTTTGGCTAGCGCAAATATCGTAAGAGCGGCTACGATAACCAATAGCACAGTTAACATAACGCCTCCCCATCGCCATTTTATGCAAATTAAGGTTCAGTTTAGTTTGATTTGAGATAATCACCAGTTTTGAATTTAACTGCTTTAAAAACAAAAAGTTAAATTCTGTATTGCCCTCGTCTTATCTATCAATTACTCTTACATAACTGATAACTATTATCATTAATAGACTTGATTAATTCGGGCGAATAATGTCATATCCTTGGGGAGAAATCGGTAATGAAATGGGTCACTTGTGCTGTTTTTGTTGGGTTAATGTCCGCTGCACATTCTGCGAGTGCACAGGATAAGTTAACGGTTTATTCTTACCGTCAAGCCTTCTTAGTCGAGCCGATCTTGACTCGCTTTACCGAAGAAACGGGCATTAGGGTCGATGTGGTCTTTGCCAAAGATGGCATTGCCGAGCGGCTTGTCCGGGAAGGTCGATTATCTCCCGCTGATTTAGTATTGACTTCAGATTTCTCACGTCTAGTTGAATTGGTTGATAAAGATCTCACCTCTCCGGTAAAAAGCCCTCAGTTAGACACTAACATCCCGGCACAATACCGTGATCCTGAAGGTCAATGGTATGCCTTGACGATGCGGGTCCGAAATCTCTACACGGCGAAGGATCGTTTAGGGCCGCAGCAAATCACCTATGAAGAACTTGCTGATCCTAAATACAAAGGCAAAATCTGTACCCGCAGTGGTAAACATCCCTACAATGTCGCACTGGTTGCCTCTATGATTGCCCACCACGGCGAAGCTGAGGCTAAAACCTGGTTGCAGGGCGTTAAGGATAACTTGGCCCGTAAACCCCAGGGGAACGATAGGGGGCAAATTGCGGCGGTGAAAGAAGGGGTGTGTGATATCGCCTTAGGCAACAGTTATTACTATGGCAATATGTTGCAGGACCCAGAGCAAAAAGCGGTGGCAGAGGCGGTAGTGATTAATTTCCCGAATCAAGCCGATCGCGGCGCCCACGTGAATGTGTCCGGTATGGTGTTGACCCGCCATGCACCTAATAAGGCAAATGCCATCAAATTGATGGAGTTTTTATCAGCGGATGTTGCTCAAAAAGCCTATGCCGAAGTCAACATGGAATATCCGGTAAAGGCGAATGTGCCGCCGTCACCCTTAGTGGCCTCATGGGGCGAGTTTAAGTCAGACCAATTGCCTATCTTTAAATTGGCTGAATATCATCAGGCTGCGGTTAAGTTGTTGGATGAAGTGCAGTTCGACCTCTAATTATGTTTTTGCTAAACATATAAAATTAGGCTGGATTGCAGAGTATTAGTGCGCCATTAATTGGCGCCATTTTTTTAAGGATTGACATGATTTTAGGATTAGCCAGGAGCTGGTCGCTTGCTGGTTATGCCATGGGTGCATTATTTGTGTTGCCTTTATTTGCGCTAATATTTCAGGCGCTACAGCCCGATGAAGCTGTATTTGGGCATTTAATGGCAACTGTGTTACCCACCTATATCATCAACAGTTTATTGCTGATTTTTTGGGTGAGTGTAGGGGCGCTTGTGCTCGCGCTGCCCTGCGCTTGGCTGGTGGCGCGTTGTGAATTTTGGGGGCGGCGTTATTTACAGTGGGCACTATTACTGCCGCTGGCCATGCCCGGATATATTGTCGCCTACGTTTACACCGATTTACTCGATTATGCGGGGCCTGTGCAGCGCGGTCTGCGTTCATTGTTTGGTTGGAACTCGCCGCAGGATTATTTCTTCCCCGATATTCGCACCCTAGGCGGCGCGGCCTGTATGTTGTCGCTGGTGTTATTCCCCTATATTTATTTGCTGGCACGTACTGCGTTTGCCGAACAATCCTTAAGCTTGGCCCATGCTTCGCGCATCATGGGATGTTCACCTTGGCAGAGTTTTTGGCGGCTTTCTTTGCCTATTGCAAGGCCTGCGATCGCCGTTGGTATTGCCTTAGTTGCCATGGAGACCGCCGCCGATTTTGCCACTGTGAGTTATTTTGCGGTGCCCACCTTAACGACGGCCGTGTACGATACTTGGCTTGGCTACGGAAACTTAACCGCCGCCGCTAAGTTATCGGCGATTATTCTGCTGGTGGTGTTTAGCCTGATTGGATTTGAGCGTTTTGCCCGCCGTAAACAGCAGCTCTTTCAAAAACAGTCGCGCATTCGAGTCAGTGATTTATATCGACTCTCGACTGGGCAAACCCTGCTGGCACTTAGCTTCTGCGGTCTACTCTTGCTGTTAGCTTTTGCTCTACCCTTTGGTATTTTATTATCCTATGCGATTGGTTATTTTGAACAAAGTTGGGACCCTCGTTTCTGGCTCTTAAGTTTTAATAGTTTAAGTCTTGCGCTGATCACTAGCTTAATTTGCTGTTTAGTGGCGTTATTACTGATGTTCATTCGCCGTATTAGCCCTAGGGGGAGCGATGCCTTACCCTCACGCTTAGCCTCGACGGGTTATGCGCTACCGGGGACAGTGCTCGCCATTGGCGTGCTGGTGCCTTTAACTATGCTCGACTTTGCGATTAATGATTTGGCGGATCTTTTTGGGGTAAAGGGGCCAGGGTTGTTATTCACTGGGAGTGTTATGGCGCTGATTTTTGCCTTTTGCGTACGTTTTGTCGCTATCGCCATTGGTAGCGTCGAAAGCAGTTACAAGCGCATTTCACCGTCGCTGGATATGGTGAGTTTGACTATGGGGCAAAACCCACGGCAGTTGCTGCAAAGAGTGCATCTTCCTTTACTTGCCAAGGGACTGTTTGCGGGGGCTTTACTGGTGTTTATTGAGAGCATGAAAGAACTGCCCTCCGCCCTATTACTGCGCCCCGTCGGGTTTGAGAACCTAGCAACCTATGTCTTTCAGTTTGTGTCCGATGAAAAACTCGAGCACGGCGCCTTAGCTGCGATAGTGATTGTACTCGTGGGCCTAGTGCCACTCCTTTATTTAAACCGTTCTTTGGAGCAACACAGCTGATGTCAAACACGCTCAAGCTTAGGCAAGTTCACAGTGATTATCAGGGGCAACAGGTGCTCAAAGGCTTGAGTTTAGACCTTGCCCAAGGGGAGATCCTCGCGCTGCTCGGCCCGAGTGGCTGTGGTAAAACAACCCTGTTACGGGCGATTGCCGGACTACAAGTGATTAGCCAAGGCGAAATCCAGATCAACGGCCGTGTCGTGAGTGCTGATAAGCAGTTTGTGCCCAGCGAGCAGCGTGGTATTGGGATGATTTTCCAAGACTATGCGCTTTTTCCCCACTTAACCGTGGCGGAAAATATTCTCTTTGGCGTGGCTAAGTTGTCAGCGGCGCAGCGCCAAGCACGTTTAGATGACATGCTAGCCTTAGTCAAACTTGAAGGCTTGGCAAAGCGTTATCCCCATGAGTTATCTGGCGGCCAACAGCAAAGGGTGTCCATTGCGCGGGCGCTAGCCTATGAACCGCAATTACTGTTACTCGATGAGCCTTTTTCGAATATCGATGCCCAAGTGCGTTACGAGATGATGGCGGAAATCCGCAGCATTCTAAAACAGCGCAATGTCAGCGCGATATTTGTGACCCACAGTAAGGACGAAGCCTTTGTATTTGCTGATACTTTAGCCGTTTTTAATCAAGGCATAATAGTGCAGCACGGCAGCGCCGAAGCCTTGTATGCGGCGCCAAATAGCCGCTATGTGGCGGACTTTTTAGGCAGCGGTAATTACTTGCCCGCCGCCGTCATAGATGGACATAGGGTTAGTACACCGATAGGCCATTTAACCAGTCTCACGCCGTTGGTTTTGCCGCTCGAGTTTAGCGGAACGGTATTTTTACGCCCGCAGCAATTAGCCCTCAGCGCCGATGAACAGGGTGTCGGCACTATTACCGAGCGGCGTTTTCTCGGTGCCTTTTGCCATTACTGGGTCAAAATTGAAGCCGCCTCCCATGCCCATTATGTGGAGGTGCGTAGCCAAATGATGCAGCTCAGTGTGGGTCAAAAAGTGGAGTTAACGGCTGAGCCACATTCCCTAGTGTTATTTGAATCCTAGACCGACTTACCTCAGCCATCGCCAACTAAAGTATGACATTTTTGCTTACGTTTAACTTAAGCAAAAGCGGTTTGGCTTGGTGATATTTTCGACTGTCCTTGGTACCTTAATCCTTCAGATTTGGAGGAATTATGATAAAAACAATAAAATCAATTTGCACCTTAGTGACAGTGGCAACGCTAATGTCGTCAACGGGAGTGTTGGCCATGGATAGGATCACAGGTAAAGCCTTTGCAACTCGCTCGGAAGTCTATGCCACCCACGGTATGGCGGCGACCAGTCAACCTTTAGCTACCCAAGTCGCTATCGATATACTCAAGCAGGGCGGCAGTGCGGTCGATGCGGCCATTGCCGCTAATGCCATGCTAGGGTTAGTTGAACCTACAGGCTCGGGTGTCGGTGGCGATTTATTTGCTATCGTCTGGAGCGCCAAAGATAAACGCCTCTATGGGCTTAATGCCTCGGGTCGTAGTCCCAAATCCTTGAGTTTAGAGAAACTTAAATCCCTAGGCCTCGATTATCTACCGCCACTTGGGCCTCTGCCTGTTTCCGTACCCGGCGCCGTCGATGGCTGGTTCGAGCTGCACAATAAGTTCGGCAAATTGCCTATGGCCGATAACCTCGCACCAGCGATTCATTACGCCCGTGATGGGTTCCCTGTGTCAGAACTGATTGCTTATTATCTAGAGGGTAGTGGTAAAAAACTCTCTAAATTCCAAGGATTTAAAGAAACCTATATGCCCAATGGTAAGATGCCAGCCGTAGGGGAGATCTTTAAAAATCCTGCGCTGGCTAACACCTATGAAAAAATAGCCAAGGGCGGCCGCGATGCCTTTTACAAAGGGGATATTGCTAAAAGCATCGATAACTATATGAAATCCCAAGGTGGTTACCTAAGTTATGATGACTTAGCCAGCCATACTAGCGAATGGATAGATCCGGTTTCGGTCAATTACCGTGGCTATGATGTGTGGGAATTACCGCCCAATGGCCAAGGGATTGCGGCGCTGCAAATCCTAAAAACCATGGAACCCTTCGACGTTGCCGCCATGGGCTTTAATAGCCCTGAGTATGTGCATTTATTTGTCGAAGCGAAGAAACTCGCCTTTGCCGACAGGGCTAAGTTCTATGCCGATATGGCCTTTAATAAAGTCCCGGTTACAGAGCTTATCTCGCAGCAATATAACTATAATCGCGCTAAGTTAATCGACCTCAATAAGGCCGCTAAGAGTGTCGATGCGGGTAATCCTGCGTTGCAACATGGCGATACTGTGTATCTCACGACGGCGGATAAAGACGGCAATATGGTGTCGCTTATCCAGAGTAACTACCGTGGCATGGGCTCGGGAATGACACCGCCAGACCTTGGCTTTGTGCTGCAAGACCGTGGGCAAATGTTCGATTTAACCGAAGGGCGATTCAACACCTATGCCCCGGGTAAGCGTCCATTCCATACTATTATTCCCGCCTTTGTGACTAAAGAAGGTAAACCTTGGCTGAGTTTTGGGGTGATGGGCGGCGCAACCCAGCCACAGATGCACGCGCAAATTATTGTCAATCTGATTGATTTTAAAATGAACTTGCAAGAAGCGGGCGATGCCCCCAGAATTTTGCATATGGGTTCAACCGAGCCAACGGGGGAAGTGATGACAGATGGCGGCTATGTCAGTCTTGAATCGGGCTTCCCGGTGGAAACCCGCCGTGAGCTTATCAAGAAGGGCCATGTGCTGCGTGATGGGCTAGGGGATTTTGGTGGTTATCAAGCCATTGGCTTTAATGCCGAAACTGGAGTCTACCGCGGTGCCTCTGAGAGTCGTAAAGATGGCCATGCAGCGGGATATTAAGGCATCACTTGCTGCCGTTTGACTGAAGCCAAAGGCTAAGTAAATCAAAATTGACGAGGCATGATTGCCTCGTCAATTTTTATATTTCAGTATATAGCGGTTTAAACCGCCGCCTTTACATGGCAAAGACGGATAAACTGTGCGTTAGTTAATGTCATTTTCAGGTAAAGTTGCGGATAATATTGCCGAAAATGAGTCTAGAAAAGGGTAATAACCAAATGGATATTCAAAATATGCCGCGTGAACAGTTGGGTGTGTGTGCAGAGGGGAACTTACATAGTGTCTATTTGATGTTTAACGCCAATGACAATGTTGAGTCGCAATTACGTCCCTGTATTGCCAACGTAGCGCAGTATATTTATGAATTGACGGACCAGTATTCCGATAGCGCATTCAATGGATTTGTCGCAATTGGCGCTAATTATTGGGACAGTCTGTACCCCGATTCTCGCCCCGAAATGCTTAAACCTTTCCCAGCGATGCAAGTGGGTAGCCGTGAAGCCCCTGCAATTGAATATGATTTATTCGTGCATATTCGCTGCGATCGCTACGATATTCTGCATTTAGTCGCCAACGAAATCAGCCAGATGTTTGAAGATTTAGTGGAGCTAGTCGAAGAAGAACGTGGTTTTAGATTTATGGATAGCCGCGATCTGACCGGATTTGTTGACGGCACCGAAAACCCTAAGGGCCGTCACCGTCAGGAGGTGGCTTTAGTGGGGGATGAAGATCCTGAGTTTAAGGGTGGCAGCTATATCCATGTACAAAAATATGCCCACAATCTGAGTAAGTGGCATAGATTACCGCTTAAAAAGCAAGAAGATATCATCGGTCGAACTAAGCTAGATAACATTGAATATGCGTCGGAAGATAAACCGCTCACTAGCCATATTAAACGTGTGAATCTTAAGGATGCCGATGGCAACTCGATTGAGATTTTGCGCCAAAGCATGCCCTATGGCTCGCTTAAAGAGCAGGGACTGATGTTTATCTCTAACTGCCGTACACCGGATCATTTTGAGCAGATGCTGCACAGCATGATGTTTGGCGATGGCGAAGGGAATCATGATCATTTGATGCATTTTACTAAGGCGATGACGGGCTCATCCTTCTTTGCACCCGCCTTGGATTTTATGCTGCAATTTGACGAATAAGCTAAATTTAAATCAGTTTTTTATATAAGAATAAAGCACTTAGGCTACTCTGGCTAAGTGCGTTTTTTGTGGGTAACGCTAAGTGGCATGGGTCCATTTTTTAATGTCGAACTGCCATTGCTGGGCGGTAAAATCAATAAAGCTTCTGACTAAAATCTGTTGATAGCTACGGGATAAATATACGGCCCACAGTGCTTGGCCGGGCGCGGTAAACTCAGGTAATACTTCAATAAGTTGGCCACTGGCAAGGTATTGGTTGGCTAAGTCGCAGGGCAGGCGGGCAATCCCGTGTCCTCTGAGGGTCGCACTCAATATCACGCCCATATCGTTTGCTTTTAGATTCCCCCTAGGCTTAATCAACTCAGTCTGCTGCTCCTTCAAAAAATGCCAACTTTGCTGTGACGAATGGATAAGGCAATTATGTTCGAGCAGATCTATGGGGGCCGATAGCGGAGTAACCGCCGCGAGGTAATTGGGGGAGGCGCACAGCACTTCGTCTATGGTCATCAGCCGACGCGCAATCAGACTATCATCGGGTCTTTCGGTATAACGTAATGCCACATCGACCCTTTCATCCACCAATTGCGCCATGCTGTCGGACATTACCAATTGAATATTCACTTTAGGATGTAACTTAATAAAGCGGTCGACGACATCAAACAGGCTGTGCTGACCAAGGCCAATGGGCGTGGCGATGCGAATACTGCCAACCAGCTCAGTATTATGGCTATGGGCGCGGCTCTCCATAGCGGCAACTTCGCTTAAAACGCGCTGACAATAATGTAGTGCTTCTTCCCCCTGCAGGGTGAGGCTCACACTGCGGGTGGTGCGGTGTAATAAACGCAGATTAAGCCACTGTTCGACTTCTTGAATATGGCGGGACACCTGCAGGCGGCTGAGGTCTAAATGTTCTGCAGCTTTGGTAAAGCTACCGCAGTTTGCCACTTCGACAAAGCTACGTATTGCCGCAATTTTATCCATATTAGTATCTCAATCTGAAACAATCTTGCTCATTTATTGATATTTATCACGTGAAGTGTCTCAAGTAAACTGAGCTCAATATAAATCAGTAGAGAGACTTATCAGATGAAAATTGCAGTATTAGGCGCATCCGGTTGGATTGGTGGCACCATTCTTAATGAAGCCTTGAGTCGTGGTCATAGCGTTGTTGCTTTGGTGCGAGATCCAGCTAAGGTTGGCGCGGCAGTGTCAGAGGTGCGCAGTGTCGATCTGACCCAGCCATTAAATGCCGAAACATTTGCCGGAGTCGACTTAGTGATTGCCGCCGTGGGTGGCCGCGCCGAGCAAAACCACAGCTTAGTGGCTAAGACAGTGCACAATCTGTTAGCTGTCTTGCCGCAGGCAAAAGTACCACGCTTATTGTGGGTCGGTGGTGCCGGGAGTTTAGAGGTGGCGCCAGGGGTGACACTGGTTTCTAGCCCAGATTTTCCCGCGGCCTATAAAGATGAAGCCCTAGCTCAGGGCGAGGCACTTAAGGCATTTCGCGCGGCACAAACGGCAATCAATTGGACGTTTGTCAGCCCAGCCGCTGAGATTTATCCCGGTGAGAGTGAAGGCCCGTACCGTCTTGGTGGTGATAGCTTTTTTACCGATGCGAACGGACAGAGCCGTATCTCAGTTACCGATTACGCCAAAGCCATGCTCGATGAAGCCGAAAAGGCAGCGCATCCCAATCAGCGGATCAGTGTGGCTTACTGATATCGCTACAGTTGAATTAGATATAGTTGAGTTAGAGATAGTTGAGTTAGATATAGTTGAGTTAGAGATTGTTGAGTTAGAGATTGTTGAGTTAGAGATTATGCTGGAATGTGTAACGTAATCGGGACAATGGCCAAATAACCAGCGCTATATATTGCACTTAAAAACGTACAGCTAAAATAGAACAGGTCAGCAAGCTGACCTGTTTTTTTATTCTGCGTAATTGAATAAAGATTTGATGGTTTCTAAGGTGTCGGCGATATCTTGGATGCTGGATGGACAAATAAAGATAGTGTCATCTCCGGCAATGGTTCCCAAAATCCCTTCGGGTTTACCAATGGAGTCCAATAAACGGGCAATTAATTGGGCGGCGCCAGGGCTGGTGCGCACAACAATCATCGCTTGGTTATGGTCAACATCGAGCACCAAATTCTTTAATGGGCTGCCCGCGGTGGGCACGCCTAATTCGGCCGGTAAGCAATACACCATTTCTTGCTTAGCGTTGCGCGTCCGCACTGCACCGAACTTGCTGAGCATGCGCGATACTTTCGATTGGTTAATATTACCAAAGCCTTCTGCTTGCAAGGCGGCGACGATTTCACTCTGAGAGCCAAAACGCTCTTCTTTTAAAATCGACTTAAAAATTCTAACAAGGTCATCCTGATTCTTGGTCGTTTGCATAATTTTATTATTCGTTATTCAAAAAAACAGGCTCATTTTGAATAGTTTTAGAAAAATTGTCAACAAATAACCAGATTGGTTGAATAAAAATTCACTTTTATACCGTATTCTGCACTAGGACTCGCCATAATAACGCCAAGATTTAAGGTTCAAGGGTGGGATTGGGATAAATCTTTGGCTCCACGACTAAGGGATAATTGAAATTAGCGTGACATTCCAGTAATGTGACGCCAACGCAAATTAGATCCATGTCACACATATCCGAGAAATAACGGAGATAACTATGAAAGTTGCTGTACTTGGTGCTGCTGGTGGTATCGGCCAGGCTCTTGCCCTACTGTTAAAAACTCAACTGCCTGCGGGTTCACAATTGTCTCTATACGATATCGCACCGGTCACTCCGGGTGTTGCGGTTGACTTGAGCCACATCCCAACTGCTGTTGAAATCAAAGGTTTTGCTGGCGAAGATCCAACACCTGCACTGGTTGGTGCTGATGTTGTATTGATCTCTGCTGGTGTTGCACGTAAGCCAGGTATGGATCGCTCAGATCTGTTCAATATCAACGCAGGTATCGTACGTAACCTGATTGAGAAAGTGGCTGCGACTTGTCCTAAAGCTTTGGTTGGTATTATCACTAACCCAGTAAACACTACTGTTGCTATCGCAGCAGAAGTGATGAAAAAAGCCGGCGTTTACGACAAAAACCGTTTATTCGGTGTGACTACCCTTGACGTTATTCGTTCAGAAACCTTTATTGCCGAATTAAAAGGCTTAAACGTTGCTGACGTTAAAGTAAACGTGATTGGCGGCCACAGTGGCGTGACCATTCTGCCATTGCTGTCTCAAGTTGAAGGCGTGACTTTCACTGACGAAGAAGTGGCAACTATGACGACTCGCATCCAAAACGCGGGTACTGAAGTGGTTGAAGCTAAAGCCGGTGGCGGTAGCGCGACTCTGTCTATGGGTCAAGCAGCTTGCCGTTTCGGTCTGTCTCTGGTTCGTGGTCTGCAAGGCGAAGCTAACATCGTTGAATGTGCCTATGTTGACGGCGGCAGCGAGCACGCAGAATTCTTCGCACAACCTGTGCTGTTAGGCAAAAATGGTATTGAAAAAGTACTGCCTTACGGTGAAGTGAGTGCATTCGAAGCTAACGCCCGTGATTCAATGTTAGATACGCTGAAGGGCGATATCAAACTAGGCGTTGATTTCGTTAAATAATATTTCGGATAATCTGTTTAGGTTATGACGAATAAAAACGGAGCCATTAAGCTCCGTTTTTTTATGCCTGCATTTTACACTTTCACTTCTCATTCAGCGACGCTGAGTGGGCAGTTGGCAATTATCATTGCAGCGGGCTTTGCCCGTCAGTAAATAAGAGATGCGATACCTGTGTCTTGCGAATCTTAGATAACACCAATCGGCAATGGGTTTAATTACGGGTAGGCGTAATACTTGTACCCAAGAACGTGTGCCAGTTAACGCCCACGCTTTACAGGTGACATCTAATCCGAGTAAGACTTTGCCCGCTGCGGTTTCACCGTGGAGAATAGTATTGGCATAGTCTTTATCTATATGGCTGAAACGTTCGCTAAAGTCGGGCGCATTTAAATCTTCTAGCGCGATTAAGTCCTTGGGATCACGCTCCTTCAGTTGGCGCATTTCGGCGCTACATAATGGACAGTTACCATCGTAAAAAATCCGCAGTTCCATCGGGTCACCTCTGATGACTTGAGCACACACTTAGTTAAAGCATTTGGCTTGGTCACTAAACTTGGTTTTCTTTTACCCTATACGCAGTGCCAAAGGTTTTAGATCTCAGCTGATTTTAGATTGGTTCAGTATCTTATTTGGCTTTTTGCTAGGTTAAATTCAAATGAGTGCAGTAACATCTTGGTTATTCATCAGTTTAACCTGATTGCCTATTGTTAAGTGAGCGGCTTACCACCTAGTAAGTCACTGACTAAAAATGAAGGATAGCTATGACATCTCCCATTATTATCACAGGCGTGGGTAAGCGCATAGGTTACGCCCTTGCTAAACACTTTCTCGCCCAAGGTCAGCAGGTGATTGGCACCTATCGCAGCCATTATTCCAGCATTGATGAGTTACAAGCCCTTGGTGCGACCTTAATCCAAGGTGATTTCTACGATAACGCTCAGGTACAAACCCTCATTGAACAATTAAGCCAGTACCCAAAGTTTCGCGCTATTATCCATAATGCATCGGATTGGCTGGCGGATAACAGCCCATCCCTCGCTGCCCACGAGGTGTTGCAGCGAATGATGCAGGTGCATGTAAGCGTGCCCTATCAGTTGAATCTAGCCTTAGAGTCACAGTTACGAGCGGGGGCCGAAGGCGAGATAGGTGCAAGTGATGTGATCCATATTACGGACTATGTGGCCGAAAAGGGCAGTGCCAAACACATCGCCTACGCCGCCAGTAAAGCCGCTTTGCACAATATGACGCTATCCTTTGCCGCCAAATTTGCACCCGAAGTGAAAGTGAACGCTATCGCGCCGGCGATGATCCTATTTAATCAAGGTGATGATGCAGCCTATCGGCAAAAGACTTTAGCTAAGGCGATTCTGCCAAAGGAAGCAGGCAATCAGGAGATTATCGCTTTAGTCGAGTATCTGCTCGATAGTCGCTATGTCACGGGGCGCAGCCATAATGTCGATGGTGGACGGCATTTAAGGTAAAAGAGAATCTAGATTTTAGGTTCTAGGCCCTAGGCCCTATCACCTAGATCCTTCTTTTTTAAAACTTCAGCACTCGACTCGGGGTGATGATAAAGGGCAAGGGCACATCCCAATGCTCGCAGGGTAAACGGGTTACTTGCTGGCAATCATGGGCATAACCCATAGGCAAAGGTTTCCCTTTATCTTGCCAATTCGCCAGAGTCCTATCGTAGTAGCCGCCGCCCATGCCCATGCGATTGCCTTTTAAATCAAAGGCAACTAGCGGTGTGATTACCACATCGAGGCGTTCTATCTGCATAATGGCGCGCACATCAAGCTTAGGTTCTAAGATCCCAAATTGATTGGGCTGCATGGGGGTGTTTGCGCTGTAATGGAGAAACACTAATTGCCCCGCATTAAAGGGGTGCAATCTTGGGAGATAAGTTTGAATGCCAAGCTGCCAAAGTGCTTCGATTAGCGGCGGCGTAGCCAGCTCACCATCATGGGTTAAATAGAGGGCGACATGCTTAACTTGGTTCACTTTCAACGCATCGAGCATACGTTGGCAGGCGTTAATGCTTGCTTGACTTTGCTCTGCGACTGATAGGGATTTACGGGCGGCGCGGATGGTTTTTCTTAATTGGTCTCGACTCACCTTATCCACTGTGGGCAGGCGTGTGCTTGCAGTCGAAGGACAAGAATCAGAAGTCTTGGCAGAAATAACCATAGTAATAAGATGCTCCCCAGAATGCCGCTACCGGTGTAGCCCTTGAACCGTAGGTTCAAGGCGGGTAAATGATTACCTCCTAAGGCTTCTCGGTACGAGCCGAGCATGCTCAATGTCGGTAAAACATTCACCCTGAGATCAAAATTATCGGCACAGGGACATTACCAGTTGGCCTGCACCCCAGGGAGCAAAAACGGTATTGAATCACTAAAGCATTGGCTATAAAAGTATAGGCCAGTTTAGTCATTCACTGTGCAACGCTTGTTCGAAAACGAGTGGCAAAATTGCCGAGTTGTCCAGTTTAAATCTATTTAGTTGAACGCTCAACTAAGGCGTTTTCTAGGGTTGACTGCAACAGACTGATGCGGTCATCCATTTGTTTCATATAATGTTTATTTTTCTGCTTTTCTTGGTACAGCTCGTGTCCAATATTCAGCGCCGCCATAATGGCAATTTCTTCACGGCTCAAACTGTTAGTACGGTTTTTCACCGAAGTGAGTTGTTGTTCAACCCCTTGGGCAACGGTACGCAAGGCATCCTCTTGACCTTTCGGGCAGGCGATAGAGTAGGTGCGCCCGAGTAGGGTAATTTCAACAGCACTGTTACTCATTCGCGGAAGATCCTTTTGTTGGCAGCGATAGGGCGGACTATATAGGGCTGATATTAAAAGTGCAAGGTAAGCCGCAATCGGATTGACTATCCAGCGTTTTGTTTGCTGCTTGTGTGAGCAGTTGCGGGAATTTTTATCTTAGGGAGCGAGAATCGGGATTCAGTGTTGGTTCAAGTCTCTATCTCTGCTAGCATTGCTGCTGGAAAATTCTTATTGGGATCTGATATGGCAACCCCTCCTTCGTTACGTATCGACAGCTTAAAACTCGCCTTAGATGCGGCTGAAATCGGCCAACATCCCGTGGAAGTTCACGGCGCCTTAGTGGGTTTAATCTGCGGCGGTGTAGAGCAAACCGGTGATATCTGGATAAAACCTTTATTTGATCTGATGAATGATGGCCAAGCATTACCTGAGCCTTTGCATCAGCTGGTGTGTGATTTATTCCAAGATTCTGTGGCCCGATTAGTGGACTTCGAATTTGGCTTTATGCCGTTATTACCCGAAGAAGAAGAGCCGCTCAGTCGGCGTGTTGAGGCTTTGTCCCTATGGACCCAAAGCTTCCTAACGGGAATTGCAATTATTCAACCTAAACTCAACCAAGCTTCGGTTGAGGTGCGCGAAGTGATCAAAGATCTCGCCGAAATCGCCCAAGTCGAATTTGATGTCGCCGACGATGAAGAATCCGAAAGCGCCTACATCGAATTACTGGAGTTTGTGCGTATCGCCGCGATTATGTGCTATTCGGAATTTGGCCCAGAGATCCCGCTCGGTGAGCAGGAAGATGCGGCGGTAATTCACTGATCACTGCGGTATTGCGATACGGACGTAAGAGGCGGGCTTAATGCCAGCCTTTGTAACTAGCATTATTATTTATGGCGTTACGCACTTAATCGCCATGCCATAGCTTGAATGAGACCCCATGACGGCCATAAATCACATGGATACTTCAGTTCAAAACGTCGACATTGCCATTGTAGGCGGTGCCATGGCGGGGGCGACTTTAGCGTTAGCACTCGCCCGTCTTTCCCAAACATCTGTCCCAGTCTCGGTGGCGCTCATCGAGGCCCATGTTCCCGATAAAAGCCACCCCGGATTCGATGCCCGCTCCATTGCTATTGCCCACGGTTCTATCTTCGAATTATCCCGTTTAGGTTTATGGCAAAAGCTCGCCCATTTGGGTACGGCGATTGAAAATATTCATGTGTCGGACCGCGGCCACTTTGGCATGACAGAGTTAAACGCGGCGCAGTTTCATTTAGATGCCCTAGGCCAAGTGGTTGAGCTTGAGCGTGTCGGCCAAGTGTTGTTTAACGAGTTGAATAACAGTGAGGTCAAACTCTATTGCCCCGCCAAGCTTGCCCAAGTAGACGCGGGTATCGAAGGCCACACCTTAGTGCTCGATACGGGCGAGCGCATTCAAGCCAAACTTGTGGTCGCCGCCGATGGTTTGCAATCTAAAGTGCGCAGCAGTTTTAATTTGCCTGTGACCCAAGTGGCCTTCGAGCAAACCGCGATTATCGCCAATATTCAAACCGACAAGCAGCATCAGCACTGGGCCTACGAAAGATTTACTGAAACCGGCCCCTTAGCGTTATTGCCTATGGGCGATAGCCAAGGGCAACCTCGCTTATCCCTAGTCTGGGCGCTCGATGATGCGCGGGCTAAACAGATGCAAGCCGAGCCTAAGGCCGAGTTTTTAGCGGCATTGCAACAGGCCTTTGGTTACCGTGCCGGCACCTTTTTCGATGTGAGCGAGCGCCATGCGTATCCGCTGAACTTGTCCTATATGCCAAGGCCTATCCACCACAGATGTGTGTTTATCGGCAATGCGGCGCAGACGCTGCACCCAATTGCTGGGCAGGGCTTTAATCTAGGGCTTAGGGATGTGGTCAGCTTGCTTGAAGTGCTCCAAACGGCGCTCGCGCAGGGTGAGGATATCGGCTCCGCCGCCGTGACCCATGCGTACCTTAATGCCCGTGAGCAGGACAGAAACAGCACTATCCGTAATATCGAATTTTTAGTCCGTGGCTTCTCCAACCAATACTGGCCCTTGGCCCTTGGGCGTAATCTGGGATTACGTTTACTGTCTTGGTTTCCGCCACTGAAAACCCCCGTCGCTCAAAGGGCAATGGGCTGGAAATAACCCCGTAATTTACTGGTATCGCAACGCGAAAAGGATGTACCCATGTTAAGTTCACAAGCCTATGACATCGCCATTGTGGGTGGCGGCATGGTGGGGCTCGCCACCGCGATTGGATTGGCCCAGGCCAATTTGAATGTTGTGGTAATCGATGCGGGCCATACCGAGGCCGTGAGCGGTGAGCCGCGTCTGCGGGTGAGCGCCATCAATAAGGCGAGCCAGCGTTTGTTGGAGCACTTAGGTGCTTGGGCCTATCTAGACACTGCCCGCGCTACGCCCTATCAAAAAATGGCGGTGTGGGATAAAGATGGTTTCGGGAAAATTGCCTTTGATGCCAACAGTATAGGTGAAACCAGCCTAGGGGCGATTATCGAGAACGATGCCATTAGTTTTGCCCTCGCCAAACGTGCCAGTGAGTTTGACAATATCACCCATATCCAAAACCAACGCTTAGAACGCATCGCCTTTGGTGAGCGCGAAGCTTGGCTAACCCTTGCCAATGGTGGCGATACGGAAATAGAAAGCGTCAGTGCCGCCCTAGTGATTGCCGCCGATGGCGCTAACTCTTGGGTGCGCGAGCAGTGCAAAATTCCGCTGACCTTTTGGGATTACGGCCACCACGCAATCGTCGCAACTATTCGCTGTGAGATGCCGCACCTTGCCACCGCCCGCCAAGTGTTTTTGCAGGACGGCCCGTTAGCCTTTTTACCTCTGTATGAAGACAATCTCTGCTCCATCGTCTGGTCGGTGCCGCCCGAGCGCGCCACTGAATTACTGGCGATGGATAAAGTGCAATTCGAGCGCAACTTAACCGCGGCTTTCGACGGTCGTTTAGGGATTTGCCAGCTGGAAAGCGAGCGTCAAGCCTTTCCATTACGGATGCGCTACGCCCGCCATTTTGCCCGCCACCGTTTAGTGTTGGCAGGCGATGCCGCCCACACTATCCATCCGCTCGCAGGCCAAGGGGTGAACCTCGGCTTTTTAGATGCGGCCAGCATTATCCAAGTGGTCAGCGAGCTACAGCAAGCGGGTAAAGATATCGGTGATTATGCGCAGCTGCGCGCGCTGGAACGTTGGCGCAAGGCCGATGCGATGGAGATGATCGCGGCGATGGAAGGCTTCAAACGCCTATTTGCAGGTTCAAACCCAGTTAAAAAAGCGCTGCGCGATCTTGGATTAAACCTAGTCGATAATGTCGCTGGGCTGAAAACAGTGTTCATGCAACAGGCCATGGGTAATAAGCCGACGCTGCCTAAGTTATGCCGTTAGCCTAGGTTGCGCTAATGTGACCAGAATTGCCGCTAATATCAGCATATTGGCGGTAAGCTGTGCAAATCTGGTCTTTGTATGTAAAAAAATTACATGTTAAAGATGAGAAAATCTAATGGCACAGACTTCGGATTAGAAAAATCTACTGTATACAAATTTGTGACGCAAGGTATAATTTCGCCGCATTTTAGACCCTAGTATTTATACCAATCACGATAGATATCTGATGAATTCAGAACCAGTCAGGCGTTTCAATTCAAGGCGCATTGATACAAAAAGGTCATCCTTTTAAGTTGATGCAACGCGAAAGTCCAAGGCTGAATTGCAGATATGTAACACAGTTGGCATTACCCTACACTAGGCAGAGACCTGAAAAAGGCCGCAAAAAAGGGATAACAATGGCTAATAAAACTATTCTGTTTAACAAGCACTTAGAATCAAACGCTAAGATGGTCGACTTCCACGGTTGGGATATGCCCCTCAACTATGGCTCACAAATCGAAGAGCACCACGCAGTTCGTCAAGATGCGGGTATGTTCGACGTTTCCCACATGACTGTGGTTGATGTGACGGGTAGCGACGCTTGTGCATTTTTACGTAAGCTGCTGGCAAACGATGTGGCTAAGCTTAAAGTTCCAGGTAAAGCCTTATACGGCGGTATGTTAGATGACAATGCTGGCATCATCGACGACCTCATCACTTACTATCTCACCGATACTTTCTACCGCGTTGTGGTCAATTCTGCGACCCGCGAAAAAGACTTAGCTTGGATCGCCAAGCAAGCCCAAGGTTTTGCTGTCACTGTGACCGAACGTCCTGAGCTGGCGATGATCGCCGTTCAAGGTCCTAATGCTAAGGCGAAAGCTGCCGCTGTGTTCAGCGCTGAGCAAAACGCCGCCATCGAAGGTATGAAGCCCTTCTTCGGTAAGCAAGCTGGCTCACTGTTTATCGCCACTACAGGTTACACGGGTGAAGCGGGCTACGAGATTATCGTCCCAGAAGAAGAAGCCCAAGCTCTGTGGCAAGCTCTATTAGATCAAGGTGTTAAGCCTTGTGGTTTAGGTGCCCGCGACACATTACGTCTCGAAGCCGGTATGAACCTCTACGGCTTAGATATGGACGAAACCATCAACCCACTGGCCGCCAACATGGGCTGGACCATTGCATGGGAACCGACTGACCGTGACTTTATCGGCCGTAAGGCGCTTGAAGCACTGCGCGATGCGGGCACCGACAAATTAGTCGGTCTAGTGATGGAAGAAAAGGGCGTGTTACGCCATGATATGCCAGTATTTTTCACCGATGCAGCCGGCACAGAACACCAAGGCGTGATTACCAGCGGTACTTTCTCGCCAACATTGGGCTATTCTATTGCGATGGCGCGTGTTCCTAGCTCGATTGGGGATACGGCGGAAGTCGAAATGCGTAAAAAGCGTGTGGCTGTTAGAGTAGTAGCGCCAAACTTTGTGCGCAACGGTAAACAAGCATTTTAAAAAAACGGAACAAGGAACAAGAACAATGAGCAATATTCCGACAGAACTGAAGTACGCCTCTTCACACGAATGGATCCGCAAGGAAGAAGACGGTAGCTACACAGTAGGTATCACAGAGCACGCCCAAGAATTATTGGGTGACATGGTTTTCGTTGAGCTTCCAGAAGTTGGCGACACTGTCACTGCCGGTGATGACTGCGCCGTTGCTGAATCAGTAAAAGCGGCCTCTGATATTTACTCTCCTATTTCTGGTGAAGTGATTGCCGTGAACGAAGCGCTGGAAGATTCTCCAGAACTCGTTAACAGCGATGCTTACGGCGAAGGCTGGTTCTTCCGCGTGATGCCTTCTGACGAAGCAGAAGTCGACGCTCTGCTGGATGCCGAAGGCTACCAAGCTGTAATCGACGAAGAATAATCGTCGACGCTAACGAAGCCCTAAGGGGCTTCGTTTGTTTTAGCGCAAGATTGACATAACAACAGCCCGTTAATCAGTACCCTACAGTCCTGAGTTACGGCAAATCTGGAACAAGGTTTATCATGACCAAGCAAACCCTCACTCAGTTAGAACAGCACGATCTATTCCTACGTCGTCATATCGGCCCAGATAGCAGCCAACAGCAAGCCATGCTGAACTATGTTGGTGCTGAGTCTCTGGACGATTTAACCGCGCAAATCGTGCCTGAGTCGATCCGTTTAAGCCAAGAATTGAGTATTGGTGATTCCTGCGGCGAAGCCGAAGGCATTGCCTACATCCGTGGTTTAGCGGACCAAAACCAAGTATTTAAGAGCTACATTGGTATGGGTTACTACGGCACACAAGTGCCAAACGTGATCCTGCGTAACGTATTGGAAAACCCAGGTTGGTACACGGCTTATACGCCCTATCAGCCAGAAATCGCCCAAGGCCGTTTAGAAGCCATTCTAAACTTCCAACAAGTGTCGATGGATTTAACGGGTTTAGACTTAGCCTCAGCTTCACTGTTAGACGAAGCGACCGCCGCTGCCGAAGCCATGGCGCTGGCCAAGCGTGTTTCTAAAGCCAAAAAAGCCAATACCTTCTTCGTTGCCGATGATGTGTTCCCACAAACCTTAGACGTAGTGAAAACTCGCGCTGAGTGTTTTGGTTTTGACGTCGTGGTTGGCCCTGCATCTGACGCCGTTAACCACGAGCTGTTTGGTGCTTTGTTCCAATATTCAAACTGTTTTGGCCAAGTTACTGACTTCACTGACTTATTCGCCACACTACGCGCTAAAAACGTGGTTGTGACCGTCGCCGCCGACATCATGGCGTTAGTGTTACTGAAATCACCGGGTGCCATGGGCGCCGATGTGGTCTTCGGTAGTGCCCAGCGTTTTGGTGTGCCAATGGGCTTTGGTGGTCCACACGCGGCCTTCTTCGTTGCCCGTGACGAGCACAAACGCTCTATGCCTGGCCGTATCATTGGTGTGTCAAAGGACGCCCGTGGTAACCGCGCCCTGCGTATGGCGATGCAAACCCGTGAGCAACATATCCGCCGCGAAAAAGCTAACTCCAACATTTGTACCGCGCAAATTCTGTTAGCGAACATGGCGTCTTTCTACGCCGTATTCCACGGTCCAGATGGCCTGAAAACAATTGCTTCACGTATTCACCGTTTCGCCGACATTTTAGCGGCAGGCTTACAAGCCAAAGGCGTAAGCTTAGTGAACAGCACTTGGTTTGATACCATTAGCATCAAAGGCTTAGATGTTGCTGCCGTGAATGCCCGCGCACTGGCCGCTGAAATGAACCTACGTTTCGATGCCGACGGCACTGTGGGCGTGAGTTTAGATGAAACCACTATTCGCACCGATATCGAAGCGCTGTTCGATGTGATTTTAGGTGCCGGCCATGGCTTAGATGTTGCCGCGTTAGATGCGCAAATCGTTAGCCAAGGTAGCCAATCGATTCCTGCTGCACTCGTGCGCCAGGATGCGATTTTAAGCCACCCAACCTTCAATCGCTATCAAAGCGAAACCGAGATGATGCGTTATATCAAGCGTCTCGAAAACAAAGACTTAGCACTTAACTACTCGATGATTTCACTGGGCTCATGCACTATGAAGTTAAACGCAGCGGTTGAAATGATCCCCGTGAGCTGGCCAGAATTTGCTAATATGCACCCCTTCTGCCCACTGGATCAAGCCAAAGGCTACACCCAGTTGATTGAAGAGTTGTCGACTTGGTTAGTGAACGTGACAGGTTACGATGCCGTGTGTATCCAGCCAAACTCAGGCGCTCAAGGTGAATACGCTGGCTTATTAGCCATCAAGAAATACCATGAGTCACGCGGCGATGCCCACAGAAACATCTGTTTAATCCCGCAATCTGCCCACGGTACTAACCCAGCATCGGCGCAATTAGCCGGTATGCAAGTGGTAGTAACGGCGTGCGATAAGCAAGGTAACGTCGATTTAGAAGATCTGAAGACGAAAGCCGCCGAAGTGGCTGAAAACCTGTCTTGTATTATGATCACTTACCCATCGACCCACGGTGTGTATGAAGAATCTATCCGCGAAATCTGCAACATAGTGCATCAGCACGGCGGTCAAGTGTATTTAGACGGTGCCAATATGAACGCTCAGGTTGGCTTAACGTCTCCTGGCTTTATCGGTGCCGACGTATCACACCTTAACCTGCATAAAACCTTCGCAATTCCACACGGCGGCGGTGGTCCAGGTATGGGCCCAATCGGCGTGAAATCACACTTAGCGCCGTTCGTAGCCGGTCACGTGGTAGTTAAACCGGGTCGCGAAAGCGATAACAACGGCGCCGTATCGGCCGCACCTTACGGTAGCGCTGGCATTCTGCCAATCAGCTGGATGTACATTAAGCTGCTTGGTTCTGAGGGCCTGAAAAAGTCGACTCAAACTGCGCTGTTAAACGCAAACTACGTGATGAAGAAGCTGTCTGAACACTACCCAGTATTGTTCCGTGGCCGTAATGATCGCGTGGCGCACGAATGTATTATCGACCTACGCCCACTGAAAGAAGCCTCAGGCGTGACCGAAATGGATATCGCTAAGCGTTTGAATGACTACGGTTTCCATGCACCAACCATGAGCTTCCCTGTTGCGGGAACCCTGATGATTGAGCCAACGGAATCTGAGTCTAAGGTGGAACTCGATCGTTTCATCGACGCTATGGTGTCAATCCGCGCTGAAATCGCCAAAGTGGAATCAGGTGAATGGCCAGCAGACAACAACCCGCTGCACAACGCACCGCACACTATGGCCGATATCATGGATCCAGAGTTTGATACGCGTCCATACAGCCGTGAAGTGGCCGTGTTCCCAAGTGCAGCAGTACGCACTAACAAGTTCTGGCCAACCGTGAACCGTATTGATGATGTGTACGGCGACCGTAACTTGATGTGCTCATGCGCACCGATGGAAGACTACGAGTAATAATTGCTGCTTAGGCTCGCTACTGCGGCGTTGAATGAGGCTTTCGCATAGCTCGAAATAGAGAGTTTGACACCAGTCAACTCCGCGCGAAAGCTTTCAATCCGCCTTGCATTAGCTTCGCCAGCAACGCAATTATGGTGCAGTTGGCTTCAGCGAATTTGAAGCATGAAAAAGCGAACCGATTGGTTCGCTTTTTTTATGTCTTAAAGGTTCTATGACCTATTCCCAATGATTAAGGACTGGCATTCCTGTGACACGCCACCCCTTTATTTCACAAGAAGCATCCCTGATGAGGGCTCGACGGCGGCATCTGCTGCATATGGATATGCGAATGCCGCGATCATATGGATGTGAGTGAGCATCCATGCCGCCAACGGTCACTTACATGCAAGTGCTTAATTTAGCTAGCCCTTGAGTCTATCTGCACTAAAAGTGGCCTGTTGGTGCTTGGCTAGGTAGCTCTCTGTTTAAAAGGTCACTGGTACAACAACGCCTGTTTTGGGGGAACGGTTGAGTACAGAGTTATGCCTGTCCTGGCATTCGTTTCTGGCATTCGTTGGGTGTAACGGTTGAGTACAGAGTTATGCCTGTCCTGACATTCGGGGGGAACGGTTGAGCACTGTAGTGGTCAACTAAATTTGACCAAATTCGAGGAACAAAACGGAAATATTTTTGTGCACCAACATAAAGTAAATATATTTATAACATTTGTAATCAGTAACTAACTTTTCTACGGCTTGATCGAATAAACTTGAAAACCGAACATGCGCGTGTTGTTGGATAGTATATTCAACTGAAAACTGATAAGTTTTATGCAATACAACTAGTTAACGATACTCGCTTTACTGGTCTAATGATGTAAACAGCGCAGAGCATAAATACTAAGACATTAGCATTTAAGGGGAACAATAGGTGCCAAAAGGAAGTAAAACAACTCTATTTGTTAGTTCAACTTGTTATGACCTTAGCCAAGTGCGGGCTGACTTAAGGGACTTTTCTGAATCTATCGGATTAGAACCGATTCTTTCTGAATTTGATTCGTTCCCGATAAATCCTAGTCAAAGTACGTTGAATAACTGTTTGGGAGCAGTTAAGAATCGTGCAGATATTTTCGTTCTTGTTATTGGGGGGAGATATGGATCGATTGTTGATGCTGGTAAATCGATTACCAACCTTGAATATTTTGAGGCAAAGGCAAAGGGGATTCCCAAATACGTATTTGTAAAAGAAGATATTCTTGTATTACTGCCAATTTGGAAAGCCAACCCAGACGCAGATTATAGTTCGGCGGTTGATAATTCGTCGCTTTTTGGATTCATTTCCGATCTACGAGATTCAGGCGATATATGGGTATTTCCATTTTCGAACGCACAAAGCATCATTAGCACCTTGAGAAAGCAATTAAGCTATTTACTTGCTGATTGCCTAGATCTACGAGCAAAGACATACGAGAGTGATCCGATAGTTTCTAGCTTAGGGGCTAAGGCCTTTCGTCTCGCAGTTGAAAAGCCTATTGGTTGGGAGTGGTTGCTTTTTGCTCAGGTATTATCTGATGAAATTGCTTCCCAGGGTAGTAAGCAACTTGATGCGGAGCTTGGTATCAACTTTGGAGAGCCCATATCCTTGGCAGAACTCAACGATGTTACCTCGTGGGTTTCTTCGCGGTTTAGGTGGATAACTACAACCGTTGAGCAACTATCTAATGCGTTGAATATCGGTTTTATAAAAGCAGTAGGTGAACCTGGCAAGCCGGGAGATATTAAGCGAATTGTTCATCTTGCTAAGAGAATCGGTGATGGATATACACAATTATTGGATTGGAAGTTGCAGTTTCTCCGAGTGTCCAGTGATGACCAGTTTGAGCCTCTAATTAAATTGGCATCTGAGTTTTCTTCGAATGCCATTCATGAAGTCGAGGAATTTTCAGCGAATCTTTACAGCACGATTGAAGGCCATATCAAAAACATTGATTCATATGAGGAAGGGACTGTCGTAACCATTACTTTAACTCTGACGGTTCCCGAAACAGAGCCATTTTTAGAGGAGATTTTACGATTAAGAGCACTATATGGGCTGTAATATGCCAACAGGCGATAAATCAGGCCATATATGGACGCTCCCGGTGAGTCAAGGCAATACTCTGCTCACCGAAGGCTTTTTGGCCTTAGTTTTCTGTTCAACAATCTCACTCTGGTGCAACAATGCCTGTTTTGGTGTAACAGTTGAGCACAGGGTTATGCCTTCTGCAGCTCTTACAGCTCACCTATTTCAGCATATGAGCACATATTTCTTCTAGCCAATCATTTTGACGAGCTGAATTGTATGCACTTCCACATGCTTTTTTGAAATAGGAACGCCTCTGATACTTAAGTGCTTCCGCAGCACATAGCTCTTTATCCCAATGTCCTGCTGATTTTAGTTGCAATACCATATGGGAGCAGATTTCATCAAGCCATCCATTTTTACGGACAGTACCATATGCACTTCCACTACCTTTTGAAAAGGCTGCTCGAGTTTGGTACTTCAATGCCTCTTTTGCTAGACGCTCCTTTGTCCAATAAATCTGTCGCTTTGGCACGATCATGTGAACACATATTTGCTCAAGAATTCCCTGCCGCTGAGCCGCAGCATGAGCTTTTCTATTCCCTTTTTGGAAATCATATCGCGTTTGGTATTTAAGCGCTTCTTCTCGACAAAGTTCTTCTGTCCACTTTAAACTGGAACCTCCTAATCCTCCAATCCTGCTTTTATCGTTAAGCAATAAATAGCCTTGCTTTTCATACTCATCAACAAACTTCAATTCAAGATCTGCAGCTTGCTCAACGCTAACATAATCAGTCAGAGGTATAAATTCAGTATCTTCCTCATTTATTATTTCGGTAGAATTAGTCCTATTTCCCTTTCCTTTTAAATGCTCTTGTTTGCGCCGCTCAAAATTAGAAGTCAATCCAATATAAGCCATATTTAGTCTTTTATTAACAATCAAATACAACCCTCGAAGATACATATGACCAATGGGTACCATATGAGCAAAAATTTCATCAAGCCACCCTTCTTTGGAAGCAACTTTATATGCACCATTGCAACCAGTTATGAAGTCCGTTCGAGTCTCATATTTTTTCGCCTCTTCTAGACAACGATCTTTGGTCCAGTAACCATTTGGTTTACTAAATTCAACCATATGACTACAGATAGTATTGAGCCATCTATTTTTTCTGGCAGCAGAATAAGCAGCTTCACTTTCTTTTTGAAAATTAAGCCTAGTCGAATAGTTTAATGCTTCAGAAGCACATCGTTCCTGATTCCAATAGCCTGAAGGTTTTATTAGACTAACCATATGGCTACATACTTCATCTAACCAACCATTTTTGCGTGCTTTACTATGTGCCGACTCACAGTTTTTCAGAAATTCAGTGCGGGTCTGATATTTAAGAGCTTCCTTGATGCATTGCTCCTTTGTCCAAAAACCGCTAGGCTTTTTTCTTACCTCCATCTCCATATGGCTACATACTTCATCTAACCAAGCATTTTCACGAGCTTTGAAATAAGCTGCTTTACTCCGTTTCTCAAACTCACTTCGAGTATTATATTTCAGCGCTTCATCACGACATATTTCTTTAGACCAGAAAGCTCTAGGCTTTCGAGTAGCCTCCATATGCATGCAAATGTCATCAAGCCAACCTTTTTTGGATGCATAATTGTAAGCAGCTAAGCAACCTCCTCTAAATGCTTTTTTAGATTCATATTTCAGTGCTGCTTCAGCACAGTTTTTCTTGTCCCAGCCCCCTCTAGAAGTCATATGTCTGCACACATCATCAAGCCAGCCATTGATTCGAGCAACCTTATAGGCATTAAAATACTCTCTCTTAAATTCACTTCTAGATTGATATTTAAGAGCTTGAACTGCGCAAGTATCTTTTGTCACAAATTCCTTGATGAGTTTATTTGTTGGCATGTGATGACATATTTCATCAAGCCAACCTTCTTTATGTGATCTACTATAAGCAGAGTTGCTTCCCACTTGAAAATTAGTTCTAGAGGTATATCTTAGTGCTTCGTGTGCACATAATTCTTTTGTCCAGTACCCATTTGACCTTTTCTTGAGCTGCATATGGCTGCAAATTTCATCTAACCAACCATGTTTTTGGGCAGAAGCAAAAGCGGATCTACTCATTTTTTTGAATTCGCTTCGGCTTTGATATTTAAGCGCTTCGTCACTAGAGCGTTCTTTAGTCCAATAACCGTTAGGTTTTTTCTTTCCAGTCATACAGCTCTCTATGAGTCGCTTTCAATGGGCAAATTGCTATTGAAATAAGTGGGGTCAGAGTAAACTTTTTAAAAGAATTGATTGGCTGCTTCATCCCTAAATAGCGTGCTCGATATTGGCGTTCGAGTGTGGCTCTGCTTTTCCTTAGTGGTCACACTTTAACCTGCGTTATGCGGTTTAATCAATGCGTTTTATCACAAAACTGATTTTAAAGAATGACTTGTGTACAAGTTACTCTGGGGAAAAGATCTGACAGGCATTATTTGTATCGTTGCGTTTTAAGTTCTTATCTGTGTTCTTGCGAGCCCGCAGATATACACAGAAATTAAACAAGATTAAGTACTTCGAGCATATACGGACTTGAGCAATATCCCTATTTAACTGCCAGTTCGCCTTCCATGGCTCTCGTTCATAAGCGCAGAAACCCGAGGTTTCCATTCACCGAGTCACTGGAATGACAGTGCTGACTTACTGATATTGAAAGTGAATAGTCATGTGATGCCATGCCTGTGGACGCCATGCAAGTGACCAGAAGCTAACGCGATACAGGGGGATTTATAAACAAAATGCTTGCTGCGATAGGGTTGATTTGTTATTACTGGCCCATGAACAAAATATACGTAAGCGCAATTAACACCACCACTACCACCACGAGAATTCTCGGGGGGTAGTTTTTTGCGTCTTTAAAAAAACCCTCTGAGCGAAATCGCCAGGGGGTTTTTTTATACCTTGGTTTTGTATTTCGCTCAGATTTAACTCAGATTTAACTCAGGAGAGAATGATGAAAACACATCGCGAAATTGCAGAACAACTTGACCTGTTTCACTCTGAACCACAGGCGCCAGGTATGATTTTTTGGCACCCGAATGGCTGGGCGTTATTCCGAGATATTCAAGAGCACATGAGGCGCGTGTATCGCCGCAATGGTTTTGAGGAGGTGAACACGCCTGTTTTTATGAAGAAGGAGTTATGGCAAACGTCTGGGCATATGGACATGTTTGTAGACAACATGTTTTTCGGTGGCGGAAAGGAAAACATCGATGAATATGTTTTAAAACCTATGTCTTGTCCTGCCCATATTTTGCTGTTTAAGCGTGGGGTACATAGCCATAGAGATTTGCCACTGCGACTATTTGAGTTTGGCTTAGTTCACCGCAATGAATCCTCTGGCTCGTTAAATGGTTGCCTACGCGCACGCCAGTTCACTCAGGATGATGCCCATGTTTTTTGTTGTTGGTCCCAGGCGGAAGTGGAGATATGTGGCTTTCTCCAACGGGCAAAGCAGGTTTATGGCGATTACGGTTACCATAATTTAGACGTAAAAATATCGACTAAACCTGAGAAGGCATTAGGCAGTGATGAGCAATGGTGTCGAGCGCAAAAGCTATTGGATTCAGCCTGCCAGATAGAGGGCTTTGATGCCGAGTATCAAGCTGGCGAAGGGGCTTTTTATGGCCCCAAAATTGAACTGTCACTGACAGATTCTATGGGAAGACGCTGGCAGTGTGGCACTATCCAGTTTGATTTTAATTTGCCAGAAAGATTCGATGTTCACTACACCAATGAGCAAGGTGAATTCGAACGGCCAGTGATTATGCACCAAGCTATGTATGGCTCTATCGAGCGTTGGCTAGGGATCCTCTTGGAAGTATCACAGGGCAATCTCCCGGATTGGTTACATCCTGTACCTGTCGCTATCGCCTCAGTGAATGAGTCAAACAGCCAATTTGTCCGCCAGCTAGAGGCACTATGTTTAGCACGAGACATGCGAGTGTTGGTTGATATCAGTCAAAACTCAGTTGCCCGCAAAATGAAACGTTTTCACAAGCAAAAAATGCCTTACATTTTGACTGTTGGGGATAAGGAAGAGGCTGAAAATAGGGTTGCAGTTAAGTGTCGCAAAGACGGCGTTATGACTCACATCCCTCTTGCTGAATTAGATGACTATCTTGCGGATAAACTAGAACGCAAGCTATGACGTAAGGAAGACTGAGATTGGTACCTAAGGCTAGCTATGGTTCCCATCGCTAGCCTTTTACTCATTTTGTTTAGAAGGTGTTGGGCGTAGCAATACTTAATTCGCTGTAACCCTTGAGAGTGGAGTTATGCCAATCCTAAATCATTGCGCCGCCTGTAACTCATTTGGACGTTGACTCTGACCCAGTTATTTCACGCTTGGGCATTGCGCTAGGGGTCAATCCCGTGGCTGCGCGGCCTTGCGTTTGCTTATCCAGCGCCACACCAGTGCCACCATGCCGCCCACAAGTAACACCACTGGCAGATAGATGATGAAATTGAGGAACTGTGACTGGTATTCCGCTGCCAGTTTGGTGTGGCTCAGGTAATAACCGAACCCAACCAGCGGGCAGATCCACATGATGGAGCTGATCAGATTGACGATAAGAAAGCGTCCCTGCGGCAGTTCAGTCGCGCCGACGATATAGGGATAGGCGGTGCGCACGAAGGCGATGTAACGGGCGGTGATCAGGGTCAGGATGCCGTACTTGTCCAGCAGGTAGTAGACCTTCTCCTTGTGCCTGTCTTCCACATGGGACATCAGCCTATGATACATCTGGGTATGGCCGAGGAAGCGCCCCTGCATATAGCCGAGCCAAGTGCCAATAAAGGTGGCCATGATCAGCAGCGGGATCACCCCGAGGGACAATACATCTTGATAAATGAGCACGCCGGTGAGGATCAGCAGGCTGTCGCCGGGCAGAAAGGCGGTTGGAATGAATCCGTTTTCCAGTACCAGAAACGTCAAAATCACACCGCAGATCATGAAAGCCATCTTAGGATCGGAAAGGGTGTTCAGATCGTGATTCATAAAGGCGTGAGCCAGTTGGTAAAACTGTTCCATACTTGCAAACTCCGCAGATTAGCCGGGTAGAACGGTCAAGGGCATGGCGAGCAGCTTGTCGGTGCGACGCCATCCATGTCAGCAATGTTCAATTGTCACTGTCTCTATGTCACTGTCTCAATGTCACCAGAGCTATGTCACCAGAGCTATGTCACCAGTTCTCGGTTTGTAGAACACGACCAAGGAGCAGCATGATAAGCCCTCCGAGGGGGTGATGGTGATATTTTTCTTCTTCAATAAGTAAATCAGTTAATCAGTGGGAGCAGAGTTAACTTTAAGGTGGAAAGTGGGGCCGATGCCGCATTTTGTGTTTTTGAATACCCTCTACTAGGCTTTAAATTATCCTGATCTTGTCTATCTTGAGTTTGTGATTACCCCGGGCAGAATACTTTGGGCTGATGAGACTGCAAAGCCTTTTCTCCTGTGATAAATCACTGTGTGAGAAGGGCATTTCAGTATGATAAAGATTAGCTCACTGGGCTAACTTAAGTATGACGTTAAGAGTGAAGTTACCAGTGAGGTTACCTGTAAAGTTAAGAGTATAGACCTGATAGCGTTGTCGATAAAATGAGCCTAATCAACACTGATCTGCATAGGTCTATATAGGCCTGTATCGGATAGTTAATCCGATGGCGAGATGGTGTTACTCGATGTATTGCTACCGAGTGGTCTTTGCGATTCATTTAGTCTCCCTTGGTTTAGGCGTTGTTTAAATAAAGGTATCGCTAGTAAGGCTAATTTTACAGATAAGTATAAAGGTGCGTTTTGTGCAGGCCGTTTTAAATCCCAAGCACTATGAGTACTGCAAATACTCGGTTTAGATCGGCAAGCGCTTGACTGGAAGGTTTGAGTAATAACCCTTGGAGCCCCTATGGCTAACCCTAATGCGACTGACAATGAAAAACGCACCCGAATACTAGACCCAGTCCAACGAATATCCGAGATCGCATTTGGCGCCTTAATGGCGCTGACTTTTACTGGCACGCTCAGTGTCGCCTCCGCCGATCAGGAAGAGGTGAAGTCTATGTTGGTCGCCGCCCTCGGTTGTAATTTGGCGTGGGGTCTGGCGGACGCGGTGATCTTCCTCATTAGCACAGTGACTGAACGCCACCGCGGTTACACTATGTTGCGCCGACTACAAGACACTCCCGATGCGCGCGCCGGTCAAAAACAGATTGCCGACCTGCTACCGGAGCGACTCGCGGTGGTGGTCACTCCCGCCGCGCTCGAGACGTTGCGCCAGTCTCTACTCAAGATATCGATGACGGCGCGTCCGAGACTGGGACTGCAGGATTTGATCTCTGCGGTCTGTGTGTTCGCACTAGTGGTGCTGGCAACATTTCCTATCGTCATTCCGTTTATATTTATTCCCGAAGCGGTGCTGGCACTACGCATTTCTAACTGGGTGGCGGTGGCGTTGCTGTTTATCTGCGGCGTAGTGTTGGGGCGCCATGCGGGGGGCAACTGGTTTATCTACGGTACCTCGTTTGCGATTATCGGTGCGGTATTGGTCAATGCGATTATCGCGCTCGGCGGTTGATCGCCACTCGCCGAGTGCCATGATTTTCGTGCACTGTGCGCTAGTTAATCAGCACAGAAGGTAAATAGTTGGGGATGAGAAGCTTGTAAGGGCGTTGGCTGTAGATTACGGATTGCTCTTCCCTAGGGTTTTATTTTTACTTTGTCCCCGTATTTTTACATATATTGGCAAATTGTTGTGGCGGCATTGGTAAGTGCTTAGTTTTATTATCTTATCGTAAGCTTTAGTTTCTTCAAGGAATGTACATAACAACCTCTACTCAGTTGATCACAAATCACCCCATTTATTTACCTTGAGTTGTGTTCCGTCGCACGGTTTAGTCTCAAGTTATCCTTAGAATTCGCGCTTTTGTTTTTACCCAATCGAATGAATTTAATGAAATCTAAACTTTTAGCTGTGACTATTGGCATGCTGTTAACGACCCAGTTAACGGGCTGTATGGGACAAATGGGCTTAAGCCAAATGGTGACTAAGGGAAACTTAAGTGCGGTGGATAACCGTTATGGTCGTGCAGGTTTGTTTATGCTGTTAAGCCCGGTTTATGGCCTAGCGGCGACTGGCGATCTGTTTATCTTCAATACGATTGAGTTTTGGACGGGCAAGAATCCGATTACGGATAAATCCCCTGCGGTTGTCGATATGCCTGTGGAGGCCATCTTTAAGGTCAATCACCATGTGAGTGATGAGCTTAAATCGGCACCGGTAAAACTGACTCAGGCTCAGATTGCTTATCCAGATGAGCACACAGTGACTATGACCTTAGCCTATGAAGATGGTAGCACTCAGTTATTATCGGGCCGTAAATCGGGGGATGATGTAGACTTTTTCCTTGATGATACCTTTATCGCCCGCGTGAGTAATCAAGAGCTTATTGCATATAGCCAGAGTCGAAAGGCCCTAGTAAGCAGAGCAAAATTTTAAGAGTGGGCAGAGTTAAATTTTAAGAGAGTTGATCCATCGCTATCCCTAAATAGCGGCACTCTCCTCGATGATTGAGTGCGAGTGCGAGTGCGAGTGCTAGTTTGAGTGCGAGTTTGAATTTGGCTCCGTTGATTTTAAAGAATGACCTGTGGCCGGATTGCTCAGGGGAAAAGATCGGATTAATACCTTTAAACAGGGATAGATAGCCGTAGGCTTTCTATCCCTGTTCGTTTTTAGTGTTTTACCTAATCTAGTGTTTTACCTAAATTAGTGCCTCACCTAATTGAGTCGCTTATCTAAAAACCTTCCGTTATCAGCTTTATACGCCATAGATCTTACGTAACTGCTTTTTATCTATCTTGCCTGTCGCGGTTAGGGGGATCTGCTCGACAAATATCACTTTTTCGGGGAGCCACCAACGGCTGACCTGAGTGCTTAAAAAGTCGAGAATGGCAGCCACTAAGGTGTCGCTCGGGCTCACCTGTTCCCGTAATTTCAGCAGTAACATGGGGCGCTCGGTCCATTTGGGATCTGGGATGCCAATCACAGCCGCTAAGGCTACATCTGGATGCCCAGAGGCGGCATTTTCCAATTCTACCGAGCTTATCCATTCGCCACCGGATTTGATAATGTCCTTCGCCCTATCGGTTATCTGCATATAACCTAACTTATCGATAGTGGCGATATCACCGGTATCAAACCAGCCTTTGCTGTCGATGGCTTTGTCCTCTTGGCCCAAATAGCGTTCCAGTACCCAGTCGCCCCTGATCATCAAACGTCCAGCGGTGTTACCGTCCTGGGGCAGGACATTGTCGTCGTCATCACGTAGCTGCAGTTCAATGCCAAACACCGGCCGCCCCTGTTTGCAGGCATAGGCCAATTGTTCCTCGGCGCTTAGCTTAAGGATGTCGGTACAAGGGCGGTTAATAGTGCCAATCGGGCTGGTTTCTGTCATGCCCCATGCGTGCACTACATTGACGCCATATTGTTCGCGGAAGATCTGGATCATGCTGACAGGTACGGCGGCGCCACCAATCACCACTTCTTTGAGTCGGCCACAGTCCAACTTATTCCCTTGGAGATATTGCAGCAGCATGCTCCACACCGTTGGCACCGCCGCGGAGAACGTCACCCCATGATTATGGATCAGGGTATGCAGGCTTTGTCCGTCTAAAAAGGGTCCCGGCAGCACCAGATCTGCGCCAACCATAGGGGCCGAGTAGACTAAGCCCCAACTGTTCGCGTGGAACATAGGCACGACCATTAGCACCGAATCATCGTGGTTGATATTGAGGCCATCGGCGGCTTTGGTCATCATCGCCATCAGCATATTCGAGCGGTGCGAGTAAACCACGCCCTTAGGCATGCCCGTTGTGCCTGAAGTAAAGCACATGGATGAGGCGGTATCTTCCGATAAGGCTGGCCAGTCGTAGGTTCCCGACTGTTGTGCTAGCAAGCTTTCATAGCTGTGCTGGCGGATATTCGTGTCCAGTTGTGGCGCTTGTTCCGGCGTATCTAGCCAGACTAAGTGTTCAATATGCTCAAGGGTAGGCAAAAGGCTGGCTATGATGGGGGCAAAGCTCGTTTCCACTAACAGCACCTTGGCACCGCCCGTATTCAGAATATAACTGAGCTGATCGGCAAATAGGCGTGGGTTGGTGGTGTGGCACACTGCGCCCATACCAGCAATGGCGTACCAAGCTTCAAAATGGCGATGATTATTCCAGGCCATGGTTGCTACGGTTTGCCCTTGTGTGACCCCTAATGACGCCAATGCCTGCGCCAACTGGTGCACTCGACCTAGGGCATCGGCATAGCCATACTGATGTACAGTGTCCTGACTGAGCTTAGAGCTAATTTTAGCGCTCTGATGTTGCTGCGCTGCAAATGTCAAAATATCAATCAAATTCATCTGGTGCTTTTGCATCAAGCCATACATAAATTCACTCCCGGTTGAACAGTCTTTGTACTGCGATAATTTAGGATATTAGGGCCTTTCTTCCCGATCCTGTTTGCAAATTGCGACAATCAATTACCAATTGACGTCAACTGCACCTCGTTGGGTCGTGAAAATATGTTGCATAAATTAACTTTTCCATGTGGCTTGGTTTGCATTAATCGCTTGTTAAGTAATGGAAAATAGTAAGTAAAAACATTAGTAACTGATGATGCAAACGCGCTGTTAAACTTTATATTCACCATTGCAACAATTTGTAAACATTTGCGCATTGTCATCAAATGAAAAGTATTTGGCGTAGATTGGAAAGCAGTTCATCCCCGCTCTATCTAACTTCATAGGACATTAATGCGCCATCAAAGCGCCGTGTTTAGAGAGGGGAGAGGCAATGCAGCAATCAGTCACCATATTGATCATTCCTGGCCTAAGGGATCATGTGGAAGAACATTGGCAAACTTTTTTGGCAAAAAAATTACCCCATTGCCGTACTGTGCCGCCAATGCAAACCGACAAGCTCAATCTTGAAGCCAGAATTGACGCCATTGAGCAACAACTTGCCAGTATCGAGGGTCCCGTCATTCTGGTGGCTCACAGCGCAGGCGTGTTGATGACAGTCCATTGGGCGGCGCGTTTTACGCGGCCGATTTTAGGCGCCCTCTTAGTCGCCCCCCCAGATTTAAATGCGCAGTGGCCGGAAAACTACCCAACGCCAGCATCCTTACAACAACTCGGTTGGTCGCCTGTACCGAACCAGCCTTTGCCATTCCCCTCCATCTTGGTCGCCAGCAGCAATGACTATCTTGCCAGCTTAGCTGCCGCCACGCAGATGGCGGAACAATGGGGCAGTCGCCTCTATAACGCCGGTGATGTGGGGCATCTCAATCCCGCATCTGGCTATGGGGAATGGCCGTTAGCAGAACAACTGATAGACGCACTAAAGCAATAAGCGTCATAAATGTTGGATAAATGGCTGAATTTTAAGCCTTAAAATTAATATTTGGTACCGACTGCCGCAGTATGACAGGGGTGATTCAACCCAACTAAGTACCTTAACTCAAGCGGAGAACTTGCGATGCACAAAAAGAACTCGAAAACGGGACACACTCGCAGAACCTTGCTGAACGCGGCCATTCTTATGGCAATAGCTAGCGGTCAGGCACAGTCGACAGAATTTTTCGCCGACAACGAAGACTGGACAGTCCGATTCGATAACACAGTAAAATTAAGTTACGGACAACGTATTGAGTCTGCAGATAAAAATATTAAAGCGAGCGCCAACTTAAACGATGGTGACTCCCATTTTGACAAAGGTGATGCCACCACAGAGCGGGCGGACTTACTGGCCGAACTCGATGTGATCCACAAAGATAAAATGGGCTTTCGGATCAGCGCCGCCGCTTGGTACGACTACGCTTACGATGATTTGAGTGCAACCGACAATCCTTTCCCCAACGCGAGTGGTAATGGCGGGCATTTGATTGCCGCCAGAGATACAGCGGTCGCTCCTGGGGTGACAGTGCCACCGGGGACGGTACTCGTGCCTGCGGGGGGAATGGCCGACCATAGCCCACTCAATAATTTCACCGACCGTTACTACAACGGACCTTCGGGGGAATTACTCGACGCCTTCGTGTTCCTTAATACTGAAATCGCTAACGAAATGTTATTAAGTGCCAAGTTGGGGCGTCACACAGTGTTTTGGGGGGAGACGATCCTCAATGCGGCGAACGGCATCAACTATGGTCAGTCATCGCTGGACCTTGGCAAACTTTACAGTGTACCGGGCACCGAAGCCAAAGAGCTATTTATGCCGCGTAATCAACTGTCGGCTAACCTGACAGTGAATGAAAGCTTTTCGGTCGGCGCCCAATACTTCCTCGAATTCCGCAATTCTCGCTTCCCAGAAGGTGGCACTTATATGGGGCCATACGATATGGCACTGGATGGTGACAACGTCTTCTGGTTGCCTTTACCGTCAGTGGCCGCCATTGGTGGACAAAGTGCCTTTTTCGGCGCGCCGCGGGGCGAAGACGTGACACCGGATGACCGTGGTGATTTTGGTCTGATGGCTAAATGGGCTCCTGAATGGTTAAGCGGCACCTTAGGGTTTTTCTACCGCAATACCAGTGACACTATGCCTTTCTTCTTAATCGATGCGCCGAACTTACATCAACCTGGCCTTGCCGGTGTCGCTGGCGCCAATTACTTCACCAGCTACGGTGGCGATATCGATCTCTATGGTATCAGTCTCTCGACTAGCCTTGGCGATATCAGTGTCGGGGTCGATATCAACTACCGCCAAAATATGCCACTGGCCAGTAACTTCACTATTGCTAACGCGACCTTAACCGCCGCTGCCGACGCCGGCATTATCAATGGGGATAACCTGATTGCCAGCCGTCCAGAGGCCGGTGAAACCGGTTTAGCGACGGGCAATACCGCCCATGCTGTGATTAACGGTATGGCGATATTGAGTGAGTCGATGTTATGGGATTCGGGGGTCTTAATCGTTGAAGGTGCCGTGAGTCACTTAGTCGATGTGACTGATAACGAACAAACTTTCAAGGGTAACAGCAGTTATCAAGGTGTCGATAAGGCCGATGACACCGCCTACACCATAGCGGTTAACTTTAGCCCTGTCTGGTATCAAGTTTACCCTGGACTAGACTTGTCCATGCCAATGTCTTTCAACATGGGCATCAAGGGACAATCCGCGGTTCAACTTGCGGGCAATGAGGACGCAGGGAGTTATTCAGTGGGGTTGAGCGCCGATCTGTTACAGAAATATCGCTTCGATCTTAAGTACGTGGATAACTTTGGTGATTACAAAGTGTGCGAAACCGGCACCGACAATAACACCCCAGGGGCTAACGGTGCCTATCAATGTGTGATTGGTCAAATCACCTCACAGGCCGGCCTGTCACCACTACTGAAAGACAGAGGTCAGTTGACCTTGTCCTTCAAAACCAGTTTCTAATCATCAGCCTGCATCTAAATCAGGAGAAGACAGAATGACATTTATCAAATCAATACTCTCAGCCTCAGTCATGCTTGCTATATCGGCGGGTTGTATGGCCGCCGTCAGTCCAGAACAAGCAAAGGCCCTAGGCACAAGCTTGACTGTGGTGGGCGCAGAAGTGGCCGCGAATGCCGATGGTTCAATCCCGGCTTACACGGGCGGATTAACCCAGGCACCGGCGGGTTTTAAGGAGGGTGAAACCCTTCGTCCTAACCCCTTTGCCGATGAAAAACCTGTGTTAGTGATCACAGCTAAAGATCTGCCACAGCAACAGGCATTTTTAACGGCGACCACAGCCGAATTATTGAAGCGTCACCCTAATTTCAGGATTGACGTTTATCCCACCCATCGCACAGCGGCCTTACCTAAACCGCTACTGGACAACACCTTAGTCAATGCCGTCAATGCCAAGTCGACGGAGGGGGGATTATCACTCGAGCAAGTGTTGCCCGGTGTGCCATTCCCGATCCCACAGACAGGCGCCGAGGCCATGTGGAACTTTTTGTTGCGTTATCAAGGGGTGACATTCACCACTGAGTATGACTCTTGGAACGTCAACGCCTCTGGTGTGGCGACCCTAGCGACCACAGGGCGGGCATTTAACAGCTTCCCCATCTATGAGGATTGGTCTAAGCCTCTGGCGGCGGACGATGTCTACTTCCAGTCAAAAATTTACTATACCGGCCCCTCACGCCGAGTGGGTGAAGGTGTGATGCTCAAAGATGCCGTAAACCCGATGAAAGTCCCACGCCGTGCATGGCAATACTTGCCGGGCGTAAGACGCGTCAAGCTGGCACCGAACTTGGCCTACGATACTCCTAACCCTGGTACAGCAGGCTCTTCGACCTATGATGATATTTATGTCTTCAACGGTGCCTTAGACAGATACGACTGGACCTTAGTCGGCAAGCAGGAAATGTATGTGCCATACAACACCTATGACTTGACCTATCTCCAAAATCCTAAGGATCTGACCACGCCAAACTTTGTGTCACCGGACCTCGTGCGCTGGGAAAAACATCGTGTCTGGGTGGTCGAGGCCAATCTGAAATCCGATAAGCGCCATGTGTACCAGAAGCGCCGCTTCTATCTGGATGAGGATAGCTGGAATGCCTTGGCATCCGATGAATACGATGCCAGAGGCAACCTCTACCGCGGCTCATTTGCTTTCCTGAGCCAGAGTTATGACAAGGATATTCCCGATGCCACCCCCCATATGATCTACGACCTAGTCGCAGGCAGCTATAACATCAACGGCATTGTGGGACCCCATGGTGGCATCCGCTATATCGACCCTTTGCCAAAGACACAGTGGTCGCCGGAAGCCTTGGCGGCGAGTGGTATCCGTTAACGCTGTAGGGGCAGGCTAACTTCCCAGAAGCCTGTTGAGCTATGCACAGGGACAGAGTGTCCCTGTGCAAATAGAGGAAAGACAGATGTACAAAGCAAAGTTGGTCCGGCGCGTCATGTTTGTCCCAGTCCTACTGTTATTTGCTGGGTTTAGCCAGGCTGAGACTAGGACAGATGTGCTCGATACCCCTGCGCTGCGCAGTTCACTCGCGGTTAATTCGGGGATTTTCGATATCACCCAAGCCGGTAAAAGAGCGATTGCCGTTGGCGTTCACGGGCATATTCTGCACTCGGACGATCAAGGACAAAGTTGGCAACAGGGCGAGGTGCCTGTCAGTACCGATTTAACCGCAGTTCAGTTCGTTGATGACAACTTCGGTTGGGCCGTCGGCCACGATAGCGTGATACTCGCGAGCCAAGATGGTGGAAAACATTGGACCAAGCAGTTCGATGGACGACAACTGTCTGCCCTGCTGAAACAGTATTATTCCCAGCTATTACAGCAAGATCCAAACAATGCCGACTATCAACAATTGCTCGATGATGCCGAGCGTAACGCACAAAATGGCACCTTAGGTCCCTTACTGGATCTGCACTTCTTCAATCGACAACTGGGTTATGTGGTCGGCGCATTTAACCTGATTTTAATGACCCAAGATGGTGGTGCTACTTGGATGCCCCTGATGGATAAAATGGCGAACCCCAGCAACTATCATCTCAATGCTATCGCCGCCGTGGGGGAAGAACTGTATATCGTCGGTGAGCAGGGGCTACTGCGTAAACTCCACAGCCACACAAACCAAGTCGAGTCTTTGACGCCTCCCTATAGCAGCAGCTTTTTCGGCATCACAGCACAGGGTGCACAAATTTGTCTCTACGGCTTAAGGGGGCATCTGTTCTGCCGTCGCGACGATAACGCCCAATGGCAATCCCTTGATACGGGCTCAAATGCCAGTATTACCAGTGTGGCACTCAACGGATCGTTGATCTTGGTCGGTAATCAAACCGGGAAAATTTTTATCCGTGAGCAGGGCCAACCCGAGGCGGCTCAAACGGAAATCGCCATTCAGGCGCCTATTACTGCGCTGCAATTGACTGGCAGCCAACTCATCGTCGCCGGGCTTAAGGGGCTGCAAACGCTGCCGCTGCCTGCGGCTGTCTCCCCGTCAGAAAAGAGCAGTATGCAATGACAATTTCATCCCAACCCAATACAGGACCTGTCAAACTGCTGGATAAAAACAGCGGTAATCTGGTTGAAAGAGTGGTCTTTAATCATCGACTGTTATTCTTGATCTTAGTCACTGTGATGACCCTGTGTATGGCGGGCATCGTCAGCCAGCGACTGACACTTAAACCCAGTTTCGACAAGATGTTGCCCCAAGGGCATCCCTATATCCAAAACTTTCTGGCCGAACGCAGTCAGTTACGTGGCTTAGGTAATAGTTTGCGGGTGGTGGTGGAAAATCCCCAGGGCGATATTTTCGATCCCCTCTATTTAGATACGCTCAAGCAGATTAATGACACCCTATTTCTCACCGATGGGGTTGACCGTGCTTGGATGAAATCCCTCTGGTCGCCAGGGGTGCGTTGGACTGAAGTGACCGAGGAGGGCTTTCAAGGCGGCCCTGTTATGCCTGATAGGTATGATGGTTCTGACACTAGCATAGGCCAACTTAGGCAAAATATTGCCCGGGCCGGCATAGTGGGCAACTTAGTGGCCAATGATTTTCGCTCCACTATGATCATGGTGCCTTTGTTGGATAGGCAATCTGCCACCGGCGAGCCCGTTGACTATGAGCAATTGGCCGAGGTCATTGCCCAGTTGCGCGAGCAGTATGAAACACCTAATACCCCTGGTGCTGTGAAGATCCACGTTATTGGTTTTGCACAGTTGGTCGGCGAGTTGATTGGTGGCTTGCACCAAATGGCGGGCTTCTTTGCTATCGCCATCATCATTGCCCTTTGTATTATCTGGGCCTATAGCCGTTGTTTTCGAAGCAGTTTATTGGTGGTTTCCTGTTCTTTGCTGGCGGTATTGTGGCAGTTGGGGATCATCAGTTTGCTGGATTACCCCCTCGATCCCTACACGATTCTTGTGCCATTTTTAACCTTTGCTATCGGTGTGTCCCACGCTACCCAGAAAATGAACAGCGTGATGCGCGACATAGGCAATGGCATGGATAAACTGACGGCCGCCAGACTCACCTTCCGCCGCCTATTTATACCTGGGCTCACGGCGTTGCTGTCAGACACTGTCGGCTTTGCGGTGCTGATGTTGATCAATATTCCGGTTATCCAAGATCTGGCCATTACCGCCAGTATTGGGGTCGCTATGTTGATCTTCACTACTTTGTTACTTATCCCTGTGAGCCTCTCCTATGTTGGGGTGAGTCGTAAGGCGGCGCTGCGTTACCTGAAGAGTGAGCGCGTGACCTTAGAGCATAAAGGGCTTGGACGGTTATGGGACTATTTAGACAGATTCACCCTGCGCCGTTATGCCACCTTCGCCTTAGTGTTTTCGACCCTGTTGACCGCGGGTGGCTATTTGGTCAGCCGGAATATCCAAGTGGGGGATCTGGACGCTGGCGCCCCTGAGTTGCGGGCCGATTCCCGTTACAACCGAGACAATGCCTACATCACTGAGCATTATGCCCTGTCTAGCGATCTGTTCGCCGTGATGATCAAAACGGCGCCCGAGGGCTGCTTGGATTATCAAACGCTGATCCTCGCCGACAAATTGGCCTGGCAGCTACAACAGAATCCCAATGTGCAGATGACTAACTCCCTCGTCGATGCGGTTAAGCAAATCAGTGCCGGCGCCTACGAGGGGAATCTTAAGTTTTACAGCATTTTACGCAACCAAGATATGCTCAACTATGCGGCGCAGCAGGCCTCGGTGAACAATCCCGAATTGTTCAATACCGACTGCTCTTTGATGCCCGTCATTGCCTATCTTAAAGATCATAAAGCGAAAACCCTCGAAGCCGTGTCACAGGTTGCACAGCAATTTGCCGACGAGCACAGTAATGACAAGGTCCAATTTTTATTGGCCGCAGGTTCAGCGGGCATCGATGCTGCGACCAACCAAGTGGTCAAGGAAGCCAATACCGCTATGTTGCTGTATGTGTATGCCGGGGTCGCTATTTTTTGTCTGATCACCTTCCGCAGTTGGCGCGCGACACTGATCGCCTTATTGCCGCTGATGATGACCTCCATCCTATGTGAAGCCCTGATGGTGATGTTGGGGATAGGGATTAAAGTGGCGACTTTGCCCGTGATCGCCCTCGGGGTCGGTATTGGTATCGACTATGCCATCTACCTATTAAGCATTCAGTTGCAGTTCCAGCGTCAGGGACAATCCTTGACCGATGCCTACCGCAATGCCGTTACTTTCACGGGTAAGGTCGTTGCCTTGGTCGGGGTAACTTTAGCCGCGGGAGTCATTACTTGGTTGGCATCGCCCATCAAGTTTCAGGCGGATATGGGGCTACTCCTCACCTTTATGTTTATCTGGAACATGCTCGGTGCGCTGATCCTGATCCCTGCGTTGTCACATTTTATGCTGCCAAAAATGCATAAGGATGGGCCCGCTCAGGGAGCAAAGACAGTTTCGCCCCAGCAAGATCATCAGCTGTCACGAACTGAGAAGTTGATGGCGTCGAATGAAAAGCGAGAGCTGCTATAGGCTCTTACATTGGATTAACAAGTTTAATTACACGAGTGCGGAGAGAGACATGGCCAAAGCAGTACGATTTTACGAGAGTGGGTCACCGGACGTTTTGAAGTTTGAAGACGTGGTGGTACCAGAGCCAGCGGCGGGTCAGGTGCAATTGCGACATGTCGCAGTCGGCCTAAATTTCGCGGACACGTATTTCCGTAACGGAACTTACCCTATTCCACTCCCGAGCGGCATAGGTGTCGAAGCGGCTGGGATTGTTACCGCAGTGGGTGAGGGCGTTAGCCATCTGGCTGTTGGTGATCGCGTCACTTATACGGGTTTTCTCAATACCTTAGGCGCCTATTGCACCGAAAGGGTGATAGATGCGGCTCCGTTAATTAAATTGCCAGAAACCATTTCCTTCGAGACCGCTGCGGCAATGACTATGCGCGGCCTGACCTCAGCCTATTTGCTTAGACGCATTCACCAGTTCCAACCCGGGGACAGTATTTTGCTGCACGCCGCCGCGGGCGGAGTGGGGCTGATTGTCTCCCAGTGGGCAAAATTGCTGGGATTACAGGTCATAGGCACAGTTTCGACCGCCGCCAAAGCCGAGATAGCCAGGGCCCACGGCTGTGACCATGTGATTAATTACAGCGAGCAGAACGTCGCCGCACAGGTGCGTAATATTACCGAAGGCAGGGGCGTTGACGTGGTGTTCGACTCCGTAGGTCGGGACACTTTTATGTCATCGTTAGACTCGCTCAAACGCCGCGGCCTCATGGTGTGCGTAGGCACGGCCTCCGGCACTATCCCGCCATTTGATCCACAATTGCTGGCGATGAAAGGCTCCCTATACCTGAGCCGACCCGCGCTAGCGGACTATATCGCCGATCCGGCCGAGAAAGCGGCCCTCGCCGCCGAACTGTTCGACCATGTCGGGAGTGGTCGCATCAAGATAGAGATCAACCAACACTATGCCTTAGAAGATGCAGTCAAGGCTCACCGTGATCTCGAAGCCCGTAAGACCACGGGTTCGTCCATATTCATTATCTAAGGAAATTGCGAATGCGTGTAGAACAACTAACCTGCAGCATTGGCGCCGAACTCATTGGCGTCAATCTCGCCGATGCCGTCCACGATGACGGACTGTTTAATGACATTAGGCAGCAATTATTACGTCATAAGGTCTTGTTTCTGCGGGATCAAGATTTTAGCCGAGCCGAACATGTGGCCTTCGCCCGTCGTTTTGGCGAGTTAGAAGATCATCCGGTTGCCGGTAGCGATCCTGAGCATCCTGGGTTAGTGCAAATCTACAAATCCCCCGAGCAACCCGTAGATCGCTATGAGAATGCGTGGCATACGGATGCGACTTGGCGTGAAGCGCCGCCCTTAGGCTGCGTGTTGCGTTGTGTCGAAACCCCCGCAGTTGGTGGTGACACTATGTGGGCAAACATGGGGTTAGCCTATGAAAATCTGCCCGATGCCATCAAGCAACAGATAGCCGATTTACGGGCCAGACACAGCATTGAGGCCAGCTTCGGGGCGGCGATGCCACTGGAGAAAAGACTCGCGCTAAAGGCCATGTATCCGGACGCCGAACACCCCGTTGTTCGAACTCACCCTGAAACGGGCGAAAAAGTCTTGTTCGTCAACGCCTTCACTACGCATTTCACCAATTACCATACGCCTAACCGTGTTCGCTTTGGCCAAGATGCTAACCCGGGGGCCAGCAATCTGCTCAGCTATCTGATCAGCCAAGCCTATATTCCTGAGTATCAGGTGCGTTGGCGTTGGCGCAAAAATAGCGTCGCTATCTGGGATAACAGATGCACCCAGCACTACGCCGTTATGGATTACCCCGCCTGTGTACGCAGGATGGACCGCGCCGCCATCATAGGTGACAAACCCTATTAACACACATTGAACGAGAAACTTCTCAGCCTCAATTAACGGCTGAGTCCCGTACCTGGAGAGGCATATGCAATTTTTAGATGATTCGTTACACCCTGAAAATCAAGATAAAGTCGTCATCACAGTCGCCCCCTATGGGCCGGAATGGATGCCTGAGGATTTTCCAAAAGACATTCCAGTGACCATGGAAGAACAAGTGCAGAAGGCGGTCGATTGCTACAATGCCGGCGCCACTGTGTTACACCTGCACGTGCGTGAATTAGATGGCAAAGGCTCTAAGCGTCTGTCTAAATTCAATGAGTTGATCGCAGGAGTTCGCGCCGCTGTACCAGATATGATCATTCAGGTGGGTGGCTCGATCTCCTTCGCCCCCGAAAATGAAGGACAGGCGGCTCAGTGGTTGTCCGACGATACCCGCCATATGCTCGCCGAATTAACGCCTAAACCAGACCAAGTGACAGTGGCCATTAACACAGTGCAGATGAACATCATGGAATTGATGAACGACTGCGAACTGGCCGGCACTAGCCTCGCACACCCAGCCATTAGAGCCGCCTACAGTGAAATGACTGTACCAGCGGGCCCAGCTTGGGTGGAAGAACATTTACGTCGTTTGCAAGCGGCTGGCGTTCAACCCCATTTCCAACTGACAGGCACCCATGCCCTAGAAACCCTAGAGCGACTGATCCGCCGTGGGATTTACACTGGGCCGCTGAACCTGACTTGGGTGGGTATCGGCGGTGGATTCGATGGCCCTAATCCCTATAACTTTATGGAGTTCATCAGGAAAGCGCCGGACGGTGCCTGCTTAACCTTAGAGTCACTAATGAAAAACGTGTTGCCAATCAACACCATGGCTATGGCACTTGGCCTGCATCCCCGTTGCGGCATCGAAGATACCATCATAGATCAACATGGTAATCCTATGACTTCTGTCGAGCAGGTAGAGCAGTGCGTCAGAATTGCTAAAGAGCTAGGACGTGAGATTGCGTCGGGCGTCGAGGCGAGGCAGATATACAAGATTGGCACTTGGTATAAAGATGCCGATGAAACCTTGGCTAAGCTAGGCATGGCACCTAATCGTCGCCCTGGTCAACGCAATGTGCCAATTCGCTAGTGTCAAACCAATAAACATAACTAAAAACAGCTATGACGCGCAGTTTCTGCGCGTCCTTTGTGGGGGTGTTTGAGCAATGCATTTACCCAGCCAAGATCAACAAGACGCAAGCATGATCGCCAGTATTCCACGCACTTTTGCTTGGACTGTGTTTGCACTGACATTCGGTCTGTTGATTTCAGATTATATGTCTCGCCAAGTACTCAATGCCGTCTTTCCATTGCTGAAGTCGGATTGGGCCTTAACCGATGCCCAATTGGGATCGCTGAGCAGCATCGTCGCCTTAATGGTTGGCCTGCTGACTTTTCCCCTCTCCCTGATCGCCGACCGATATGGCCGGATCCGCAGTTTAGTCGGTATGGCCATTCTCTGGAGTGTGGCAACCCTGATCTGTGGTATCGCCAAGAATTATGAGCAGATGTTCGTTGCCAGAATGATGGTGGGAGTGGGTGAGGCCGCCTATGGCAGCGTCGGTATCGCTGTCGTTCTGTCGGTGTTCCCCAAAAATATGCGTGCCAGTCTATCCGCCGCATTTATGGCCGGGGGCGTATTTGGCTCGGTATTAGGAATGGCGTTTGGCGGTGTGCTTGCCCAGCACTTTGGCTGGCGTTTTGCCTTTGTCGGTATGGCATTATTCGGTTTACTGTTAGCGATTATCTATCCTCTGTTGGTGAAGTCAGCGAAAATCCCTAACAATCGTGCGGTCGTCACGCAAAAATCCGATTATAAGCGAGCCCTAAAAACCTTAGTCGGTACCCGCTCTGTGTTGTGCGCTTATATAGGTAGCGGTCTGCAACTCTTTATCACCGCCTCGCTTATGGCATGGCTGCCGAGTTTTCTCAATCGCTACTATCAAATGGGCACAGATAAGGCTGGCGTATTTGCCGGGCTTTTAGTGCTCTGTAGTGGTGTGGGTATGGTGCTCTGCGGCATGTTAACCGACAGATTCTGCCGTGATAATCCAGGCAATAAGATCTGGTTGGCAATTATCTACTGTGCTCTTAGCGGCATAGTACTCACCGCCGCCTTTAGCATGTCACCCGGCACGGGCCAATTAGTCTTGATTGGCTTAGGTATGCTCGTTGCCGCTGGCACCACTGGCCCAGCGGGAGCCATGGTCGCCAATCTTACCCATGCTTCTGTGCACGGTACGGCTTTTGCGACCCTGACGTTAGCGAACAACCTGTTAGGGTTAGCGCCAGGTCCCTTTGTGATTGGCACTCTGGCTGACAAATATAGCCTAGCCACCGCCATGCAGGTTTTACCTTCGATCAGCCTCGTCTCTGGTTTGTGTTTCTTGTATGCCCTTAGGCACTATCAAGCAGATCTCAACTCATTGCGGGAAACAGGAACAGTATCATCTTGATGAATAACGTAATAAATGTAGAAGTCGCGTTCGATTTTATTTGCCCCTGGTGTTATATCGGCAAACGCCAATTGGAGCGAGCCTTGAAGCAGTTGCATGAGAGCCAGCCAGATCTAAGTGTTGAGGTTCGTTGGCACGGGGTGCAATTACTGCCAACCCTACCGACGGATGGCACGCCTTTTCAGGCATTTTACCAGCAACGACTTGGTAGTCAGCTGGCCGTCTCGGCCCGCCAAGAGCAGATCCGTTTTGCGGCTTCGACCGTTAATTTGAGTCTGAATTTTGACAAAATTGAACTTATGCCCAATACCGCCAGAGTTCACCGTTTGTTTGCGGCCGCACAGGCCCAATTGCCACCGCAGCGAGTGCAATTGCTAATGGAAGCCATCTATCGGGGCTATTTTGTGGAGGGGGCAGATATTGGCAATATCGAATGGCTCTGGGCATTAGCGAGCGAAGAAAACTGGATTAACATGAAAAAATCCGATCTGAGCGGAGCATATTACCAGTCAGAGCAGGCTAGCTGGTTCCCGCGGAGCGTCCCTGCGTACCGATTCTCCGATGGGAAACTATTGTACGGGGCTAACAGTGTCGATGATCTGGTCAATGCGTTAGCCGATTGCACCACAGTCGCATGACAGCAGAGCTATGTTGGTTCCCCGTTCCCGCGGATAAACTGCCAGAAAATAACGCAAGACGCATGCTGTGGATAGCAGAGCGGCCGATCATTGTGTTTCAAATTGACGGACAGTTTTATGGGATTGAGGATGGGTGTCCCCACCAGGGGGCATCGATGTTTAGTGGGAAACTTGAGCCACCTTGGCTGCAGTGTCCCGCCCATGGCCTGAAGTTTGATATCACTACCGGTAAGTTGAGTGCTGGTGATGCCTGTTCCCTGCGAACCTTAGTGACGCGGTTCGAAGCGGGGCAACTTTATCTTACTTTTAAGGCTGAGTAGTTAGGTAGGCTTATCGCTAGATTCTAGAGATTGGAGGCAATATCAGGAAACGTCATCCTGATCCTGGGCGGTATTCTCGGCCCGCCATTCCACGGGAGCTTTACCAAATTGTGAGGTAAACCAACGGGTAAACGAACTTGGCATAGAGTATCCCAACAGATCGGCGATACGGCTAAGTGAATAGTTGGAGTTGTACATATAACGCACGACCAGATCTCGGCGCACTTTATTGATCAGCTCACTGAAGGTTTCCCCTTCATCCTGCAGCCGACGCTGCAAGGTTCTGACATTACAGTTCATGCTTTGGGCCACCTGTTCTATGGTGGCTCGGCCCATAGGTAACAGCAGGTAAATGGCCTTACGGGCATCGAGTACGGTAGAAGGCAATCTGTCGGTTTGGATCGAATCGACGAAGCGCTGCGCAAATTTGGCCATGGCAGGATCGGCCAGAGGATTGGGCGCATCTAAGGTTTTGCTGGAACAAACTAATCCATTGAAATCACAGCCAAACTCTATTTTATTTTTAAATAATCTTCTATGTAGTTGTATATCGTTTGGCGCTTCATGGCAAAAACAAACGGTTTGCAGTTCAAAGTGCGACCCAAGTAATGCCGAGCAAAAACGATACATGATCCCAATCGCCAAATCGATGGCTTGTGGACAGGGATCGTTACGCTCTGTGACTATTTCTTCACGAATAATGACCGTTTTGCCTTCTTCTTCGATATATATCGCCAGCGCTTCATTCATTAGGTGGCGATATTCGATGATGACATTTAAGGCATCCCGCAGGGTCGCTTGATGGGACAGTAATAGACTCACTACGCCAAAGTCCGACAATCTACGGGACTCGGCCATGCGCAGCCCAAAATTCTGGCAGCCACTTTGGGCGGCGGACAATTCTAACAAATCCACTACGGCCTTAGCGGGCACCTGTTTTTCAGGGTTTTCTATCATGGCCATAGTTAAGCCAACCTGCGCCAGCATGTGTTGTGGGTTTAACCCTACATGTTTGGCGACTTCGACATAGTTGGTTAAGGTTGTTACTGGAGCAAGAATGGCCACTCAGTGATCTCTTGTTGATTAATCTGGCATCTCGAAGGATTAGGATGCAATAAAGGCTTATTTGTTATAACGGGGTAATTTAGGAATGTAAAGCCTGTTAGTAGATTAAGTAACAAAAATAAAACGAGCGAGAATAAGCGCTTATCAAACAAGCCCATTGGGCGGTAATGGCTGGTATTGCGGTTGCATTAGTCCGCCATGGTAAAGGCGGTTTGAGAGGAGTCGGGGCGTTAGCTGCGCCCGACTCTGGGACATAACCCGCTGCTGAACTGATGCAGAAAACAGGTTCTTTATCGGTTTGTCTTAACGATAAAACGCTTCAACTGTGCCTTTTACTGTGAGCAGCAGAGGTTGGCCGCGACGGTCTAAGGATTTAGAGGGGACTTTTACCCAGCCTTCGCTAATGCAATACTCTTCGACATCAAAACGCTCTTTGCCGTTGACTCTAATGCCTATGTCATGCTCGAAAATTTCAGCAACATGGTGTGGACTGCGTGGATTGACCGAAAGGCGATCCGGTAAAGCGGGTAGTGTTGTATCGTTCATGGTCGTGATCTGTCTTGTTGATAGTGAAAAAGCGTGCGCTATTGTAGGCAATACGGCATCCATGCTCAAGCGGGAATACTAGGTAGGATAATGAGGATCAGTTATTGAGATGATAGGTAATTTACTGGAGCATATCCTGTCATTGTTATGGCTGACTATACTGGGATGAATAGAGTAGATGAATATTGAAGTCGGTGGCTCCTAATGCCGTTTAAACTAGTGCTTATTTTTATAATCAGTTTAATGCCTTTACTCCCTTGTGCGGCCGAGAATGTGATCCATATGGGATATCGCACGAATGAGAAATTACCCTATATAAACAAGAGCCCCGATAATAGTGGTTTATTTGCAGAGCTGTACGGTGAGGCCGCATTACGCATAGGCTATAAGTTAAAAATTGTTCGACTTCCTAAAAAACGGCTCATTAAGGAATTAGAGAACGGCACTATCGATTTTTATCCCTTGCTTGCCTATGACAAAGAACGCACTGCATATATCCATTGGATACCCGCGGGGTATGAGCAACGTAATGTGGCACTCACCCAAAGTACTGTAAATGAATTGAATTCGGAGCAAAGTGTTGCGGGTTTAACCCAGCTCGTGGGATTGGGAAATGCGGACTATCTTGCACATTTTGATAAGTCTAAATTTGAACAGTTCTCTATTCCCGAGTTGGAAATTGAGCGGATTGTAAAAATGATATCTTCTGGTCATGGTGATTTTTATGTGTATGAGGAGGCTCCTCTTGCCTATTTCATCTATAAAAATCAGATAACTAATATGAGGTTACATAAGAATTTATTACCAAAGGAGTTCAGATCCTATGCTGGATTCTCCCATAAATCTCCCCTCTATAAAGCTCGTATCAATACGCTTTTTAATCAAGATGCCCCGATAAGCTCAACAAACCTGCCGGTAGTGCCGGAACCTGGCAGCGTTGCGGATCAATTTTCAAATGCGCTTTTACAGCTTGAAAAAGAAGGTTTTATCGAGGAGTTAGAAATTAAATATTTTGGTAGCCCACTTTCCCATTGATGATTTTTGGGGTTTTCAGTGGATTTGGGCGTCCTGCTTTACCGCATTTCGCCCTTAGCTAGACAGAACTTAATGTCACATATTTAGGCATTAATTAAGTTTAGGTGTATTGGCTTTCGCTTCTTGGCTGGTTTTGCAAGGATGCAGCCCTTGAAGGCGTGCTGTTGGAATTGATTTTAGCCATCCCCTAAGGGTGTGTATAACTATATGCTCGCAATCTTCGGCAACTACGCTTGCTCGTTCAAAAGCCACTACATCGCCATCATCATAACGAAAGTTCTGCTGGTTGCTCTTATTAATTGCTTGCTCGTTTGAGCTTATTTGCAATGCGCCTAATTCTAAGGTTTCAGACAGCAAACTACGCATAGTCTCGATAAGTTTCTCGCCATTATTGTTTAGCCAATAATCGGCAGGATTGTCACTCTGTATGATAGGGGACAAAATCTCGATCTGATTTTGATATAACATTGCCCGTTTCTGTGGGGCGACAGTTTCATTTTTTTTGTGATAAACCAAAAATTGAGTTCTTAGTGTCAGGGTATTTTGTTTTTGATTGAGCAGGTAAATAGGCGTTATATCGAGCACTATATCATCATCAGACTGGCTTTCTTGGTAAGGTTTTAGATGAAAGCCGCGCGAGAGTGCAATGTCTGACAGTTGCGTGATTAATGCCTGATTGGCGACATCTTTAATAAAGGGGCGATAGGGGATAACGACTATATCGGCTTCATCTTGCGCCTGATTTTTCTTATTATTTTTGACTGATTCGGTAATAGCGGCGTGGGTGATCACTGCTGCAAAAAAATCGACGGGGGTAATTGCAGGATAAAGAATACTGGAGTGGTCGACATTCCCCGCATTGGATTCCGCTTTACCTATAATGATCGCAGTACCTTCTGGCACTTTGACATAAAGTTGGCTGTTTTCTTTTAATGCAGTTCGGTTATCTATGTGCTTAACATAGCCTTTAGACGTATGTGTGCTGCAGGCGCATAAAATGAAAGATATACAACAGGTTAATAGAATTCTAATCATAGGATGACCACTGTAAGGAGAAAGGGAGGCAGGCCTCCCTTGGTAAATTAGAGTGCTAGGTTTGCTTTGATAGCATCTTTACCCGTTGCAATAACTTCATAGAGTGAATTGGTGAGACCAGGGAAAGTCGGTGGCTCATCCCATTCTAGATCTGAGGCTTTTCTATTATTAAAAGGTTTGTACAAGATATATTTGTTGTTCGATAAATCGACTATGTAGGCCAAGCCTGAGAAGGTTGCAACTGGGTCCATGGTTGGCACATAGGATGAGTAAGAGCGATATGCCCCAACTTGGGTGACTTCTATCACCAATAGATAATTGATGCCATTCGCTTTGTAGCTTGAGAAGTCCCTTGGCGCAATATTTAGCTCCTTCGATTTAGTCTTCTTTAATTTATCGACATCAATCTCACCTTCTAGGGCGACTGCGGAAACCCCTTTATCAAGCAGCAATTGAGTAATTTCTGCTTTTAGGTTTTTAATATCATCGACGGGAATGGTTTTGAGATGGCTATCTAAAGACGAATTTGCCGCAGATGCAGCCGCATAGCAAAGTAGGCAGTCAGCGCCTGTAATAAAGGTTTCAGGAGTAGCAACATCGGACATGATGACGCCAACTTTACTTTCTTTATTCTTAAGCATATTAGCGTCTAGGGGGACAACGGCTTGCATTTGTGTAGCACAACCACCCAGTAACATAGTGGCAAAAGTTAAAACGAGGAGAATCGATTTGTTGTTCATGTTATTCCTTTGTTTGAACATGTTTTGTTAGCAGCGGCATAGTAGTTCAAACAAAAGGATGTTGTAAAGCGAATGTAATAATTCGAAATTGGTTAATTATATTTCACTAATTATCTGTTTTAAATGTGAAATTCAATGTTGTTTACTTGTTGGCGAGGAGTTGAGTTAGGCACCGGATTTTACTTTGATCTTAATCAAGGCTCCGCTCGGAAATTAAGCTCATTATATTCGTTAAATCTTATGCAAAAACGACTCACAGTTAAGGACGCGATAGTGACAAATGACCGGCTGATTTTGATCCTTAAAGTGTGTATTAGTGCGGGTATTAGCCTTATTTTGCTCGGTATTTACCTGCACAACTTTAATGAGACCGTTGAAGCTATGGGGGTAACAGGGATCATTATCAGCGCCCTGTGTGTGGCCTTAGGTATGGTGTTATCTTTACCGACTAAAATGTATTTAACCTTTTTTTTGGTTAGGAGAGAGGCTGAAAAACAAGAGTAATCATTATGTTGGCGAATATATTTGACCTGCCGATAAAACCCTCTGCGCTTGCCTGTTGTCGTGCTAAACCCTTCAGTGGCATTTTTTAACATAATTAACCCAAGACTAATGGGCGAAAAACACCGATAATTCACCATTCTCACTCATGATCAATCCCGTAGGTTGGTCGATGGGCTGCACAGACTCGCATATTTAGTGGAAATCATATTCAATGGAAATCAAAGTTAATTTTCTCGACAATCTTAGACTTGAAGCCAAGTTTGATGATTTTACCGTCACCGCCGATCAGCCGATCCGTTATAAAGGTGATGGTTCAGCCCCTGGTCCCTTTGATTATTTCTTAGCGTCGTCAGCCCTTTGCGCGGCCTATTTCGTCAAGGTGTATTGCAACGCCCGTGATATTCCAACGGATAATATTCGCCTGTCGCAGAATAATATTGTCGATCCTGAGGATCGCTATAATCAGATTTTCCAGATCAATGTGGAGTTGCCGAGCGATATTTCGGACAAGGACCGTGAAGGTATTTTGCGCTCGATTGACCGCTGCACAGTGAAAAAAGTGGTACAAACTGGCCCAGAATTTAAGATCCAAATCGTTGAAAACCTCGACTCAGACGCTAATGCCATGCTGATGGGGCAGGCCGATGCCACATCGAGCACTTATATTCTGGGTAAAGATCTGCCGCTAGAGCAGACCATTGCCAATATGACAGCTATGCTCGCCGAGCTTGGAATGAAGATTGAAATCTCATCCTGGCGCAATATTGTGCCGAATGTATGGTCACTGCATATCCGCGACGCCGCTTCACCTATGTGTTTCACCAATGGTAAAGGCGCCACCAAGGAGAGCGCATTATGCTCGGCACTTGGCGAGTTTATCGAGCGGTTAAATAACAACTTTTTCTATAACGATCAATTTTTTGGTACTGAAATCGCCAATAGTGAATTTGTGCATTATCCCAATGAAAAATGGTTTGCCTTAGAGGCAGACGATGCGCTGCCAGCGGGAATTTTGGATGACTATTGTTTAGAGATTTATAACCCAGATGAGGAGTTGTGTGGCTCGCACTTGATCGATACCAACTCAGGCAATACTAAGCGCGGTATTTGTGCTATCCCCTATCAGCGTAAATCCGACGGCGAGACAGTGTATTTCCCATCGAATTTGATTGAAAACCTATTCTTAAGCAATGGTATGAGCGCGGGGAATAACCTTAACGAAGCCCATGTACAATGCTTATCGGAAATTTTCGAGCGCGCGGTTAAACGCCAAATTATTGAGCAGGAAATTGTGCTGCCGGACGTGCCAATTGCGGTGTTAGAAAAATATCCAAGCATTCTTGCTGGCATTAAAGGGTTAGAGGAGCAGGGCTTCCCTGTGGTAGTGAAAGATGCCTCCCTCGGTGGTCAGTTCCCTGTGATGTGCGTAACCCTAATGAACCCGAAAACCGGCGGAGTATTCGCCTCCTTTGGCGCGCACCCAAGCTTTGAAGTCGCACTAGAACGCAGCTTAACTGAGCTACTCCAGGGCCGCAGTTTTGAAGGGTTAAACGATGTGCCAAAACCGACCTTTAATAGCATGGCGGTGACTGAGCCTGAAAACTTTGTCGAGCACTTTATCGACTCAACTGGGGTGATCTCCTGGCGTTTCTTTAGCAGTAAATTCGATTATGAATTCTGCGAGTGGGATTTCTCTGGGACTAACGAAGAAGAGAGTGAGCGATTATTCGGCATCCTAGAGGACTTAGGGAAAGAAGTGTATATCGCCGAGTTTACTGACCTTGGTGCCTCGGCTTGTCGTATTTTAGTGCCTGATTATTCTGAAATTTATCCAGTAGATGATCTCATCTGGGATAACACCAATAAGGCGCTGGCTTACCGTGAAGATATTTTAAATCTGCATTCCCTTAGCACTAAACAGTTGGTGAGTTTGGTCAATCGCTTAGAAGAAAGTCAGCTCGATAACTACACGGATATCCGTACCCTGATTGGTATCGTCTTCGATGAAAATACCGTTTGGGGCAAGTTAACCATCATAGAACTTAAGATTTTGATTTATCTAGCACTTGGCGAGCAGGAAGACGCGCTCGAACTGGTCGGTGAGTTTCTGCAATTTAACGACAACACAGTGAAGCGCAATCTGTTTTATCAAGCGATGAATGCCGTGTTAGAAGTCACCTTAGATGAAGATCTCGAACTCGATGATTTTATTCATAACTTCACCCGTATGTTTGGCGAGGAAATGATGGAACAAGTCGTAGGCTCTGTGACGGGTAAAGTGCGCTTTAGCGGTTTAACTAAGACCAGTATGCAGCTCGAAGGGATTGAGCCACACCTGCGCTTAATCGAGAGCTATAAGAAACTGCACACCGCCCGCAAGGCTAAAATTGTTAGCTAGAATCGAGTGCTAATAGATTGATATTGAATAAAAAAGCGAACTTAGGTTCGCTTTTTTATTGCCTGTTTGTTTTGAATTAATAAGCCATTTAGGCGGTGTTGGCAATGACGCGATTTTTACCATCCCGCTTGGCTTGATATAGGGCGGCATCGGCGCGTTTTAAGGTATCTTCGTAGGAGGTATCGCCCGCTTCAATGGTGGCGACACCAATACTGACGGTGGCGAAGAGTCCTTTCACCGCGTGTTGTTGTAATGCTTTAAAGCAGCAATCACAGAGAAATTCAGCAAATATAATGGCTTGAGTATATTCAACACAGGGCAAGGCGATCACAAACTCATCGCCGCCAAAACGATAGGCGCTGTCGGTTTTTCTAAATTGTTGTCTGCAGGTATCGGCCACAGCAATGATGACCTTATCGCCCATATGGTGTCCAAGTTGATCGTTGATCATTTTTAGATTGTCCAGATCGAGCACTAAGATAGAGGCGGGAATGCGGTGGCGGTTATAGGTATCGAAGAGGTGGTTTAAGTCGCGCTCAAGTCTGCGGCGATTATAAAGCCCTGTAAGCTGGTCGGTATCGCTTAATTGCCGCAGTTGCATTTCAAGGGCATGGCGTTTGGAGATATTACTGGCGACCCAAAGCACCACAGGTTCGTTATCGACGAGAAAATCCAATGCCTGAATACGCCCCTCAAACCAGATAGGTTCGGAAGGTCCTTGGTTTGATAAGCCTTTGACATCCTTATTACTGAGTTCATATTCTTCGATCAGCAGCCTACGGCTCTTTATGGCTTGATCTATGATGCCGAGGTAATAATTGCTCTTTTCCGCATTGAGAATATCGCTAAGGTATAGGCCGACTAATCCGCTACCATCGTGGTAATAACGATCATCTTTACCCCCAAATACGGCAACATAGCGCCCACTTTGGGAAAGAATAAAAGTCGGATCGGGTAGCGCTTCTAGCACTAAAGCCATTTGTGCAATATTGATCATCCATTAAATTCCTTACGCCATTTTGTATGTTTGATATTCACCATGATGGGCTGTGAATGTAAAGATATAGATATTCAGGTTATGGTATGAATTTAGCTTTTTTTAGGCGGAAAACAACTTTAACCCTATTGGCCATTGTGATTTCAGTGATGGGGTTAAACCGGTTTTTGAGGTTAAATCTTCTATTTGGTATGGGGAGGATTAATTCACACAAACTTAAGGTGTAGACTTCGGTTCGAGTTAATTTGAATGAGGAACACATATGCAAACCGCCGATGATTTTATTACGTTTTTAGAGTTAGAGCAGCATATCGAAGGGGGGTATTATCGGTCTTCCTACCGCTCCGCTATGCAGTACGACTCGACTCGAGCCCTCTGGAGCAGCATTTATTTTTTACTGCGAACTGGCGAAGTGTCGCATTTTCATCGACTCACGGCCGACGAGATGTGGTATTTCCACGGGGGTCAATCCTTGACTATCTATATGATTTCCCCCGAAGGAGAGCTGACAACGGCGCAATTAGGCTTAGATTTGGCCGCAGGTGAAAGACCACAATTTTTAGTGCCTAAGGGCTGCATTTTTGGCTCTGCGATGAATCAAGCTGGATTCTCACTGGTGGGTTGCATGGTATCACCCGGTTTTACCTTCGATGATTTTGAGTTATTCAGCCAAGAAAGTTTGTTGGCGCAATATCCCCAGCATAGGGATATTATTCTGCGCCTGAGTAAAAGTGAGCGTGATTAAACTTAATGCACTGATGTTAATTGCTGATGTGTTCACTGCGGTTGCATTTACAGCGGTTGCGTTAACATTCACTCGGCGTAGTTGAATTATTAGGCGCACTTTGACAGCGCGGCTAAATGGGGCTTGTTTATTGGCGTTTAACCACGTAAAACAGGCCTTTTAGTGTACCTCTATGTACCAAGTGTTATGGAGTAATTGAATTTGGAACACTTAGTGTGGGAACTCGATCCAGTATTAGTCTCGTTTATGGGGCTCAAAATACATTGGTATGGAGTCTTGTTTGCCGTGGCTATCACCACGGGTTTTCAGGTGATGAAGCGGATTTATATCAAGGAGGGGCTCGACCTTGAATCCCTTGATAATCTATTGATTTACTGTGTGGTTGGCATCATAGTTGGCGCCAGATTGGCCCATTGTATTTTTTACGATCCCGCTTATTACTTCGCCCATCCGCTTAAGATTCTGGCGATTTGGGAAGGCGGACTTGCCAGCCATGGTGGCGGTTTAGGGGCGATTTTGGCCCTTTACTATTACCAGCGCAAAGTGAAGCTCCCTTTCCTATTTCTATTGGATCGCTTGGCGATTGCTACGGCCATTTTTGGCTTTTTTGTGCGTATGGCGAATTTTGCCAACTCAGAGATCTTAGGTGAGCCAACCACCCAGCCGTGGGGGATTATCTTTGCCCGTGTTGATATGCTGCCAAGGCATCCGGCGCAGCTCTATGAGGCTTTTGCCTATTTGGCTATCTTTATTGGCCTGTACGCTATTTATAGCTTTACCCAAGTTAAACAAAGGCATGGGGCGATTTTTGGCCTGTTTCTGGTGTTGGTATTTAGTGCGCGCATGGCGATTGAGTCAATTAAAGTCAGCCAAGCGGCTTATGCTGAAACTATCTTAAGTGCGGGGCAACTTCTCAGCCTGCCTTTCCTCGCCGTAGGGATAGTCTTGTTATTTTTGGCCTATCGAAACAAACGCGCCTAAGTCTGATGTAAGTCTTAATGCGATTGGTATAAGAGCAAGGCGTTAAAAAAGGCTTTCTATCCAGATAGAAAGCCTTTTTTATTTATACCAATAGTATTAAACGTAAGCCATCAAAGATAGCGCTAAGGTGTTTTTACAATATTGGCGACTTGCACCATGGCATCCCGAGCGGAGCGGCTTACTCCAGCGAGTTGAAAGAAACCGTGGATAACGCCTAAATAGCGGCGGCAGTGGGCATTTACGCCAGCATCTAACAGATTGCGAAACAGCTGTTCACCTTCATCGACGAGCGGATCAAATTCCGCCGTAATGATATGGGTCTCGGGTAAGCCCGCTAAGTCATGGCTACGCAGTGGACTGGCTTCGGCATCGGTTCTGGGGTGCCAATCGAGGTACATATCGAACCCGGTGAGTAAGGTATCGCGGGTGATGATAAATTTCTCGCCATTGTCGCTATAGCTCTGGCTCTTGGCAGTGGCATCCAGCATGGGGTAGATAAGCACTTGTTTTTGCGGCAACCATTGTCCTTTGGCTTTTAAACGCAGGCAAGTGACTAGGGCTAAATGGCCGCCAGCGCTGTCGCCCATCAGGGTGATATTGGCGTTATCGCCACCCCATAGGTGGCAATGTTGATGCACCACATTGGCGGCATGGAAAGCGTCATCATGGGCGGCGGGATAAACGTGTTCAGGCGCGAGGCGATAGCGTACAGCAATCACTAATGCGCCCGCATCATTGGCAAGTTTTCGCAGCTGTTGATTGTGGGTCTCAACGCCGCCACTGACAAAACAGCCGCCATGGTAGTAAATCACTACGGGTAAATTCTTGGCCGCCGAGGGTTTGAAGAGTGTCAATTCTGCGCCATCGATTGAAACCGGGCTAACTTCAAACACTTCTTCAATCTCGCCTGCTAATATTGTGCTGTTGATATATCCTTGGCGCCGTTCTTCTATGGTCTGTTCCCGCACCGATGGGCATCCTGCAGCGATAAACTCGCTGACCAACTGTTTAATTCCGTCTTCTAAATAAAGTTGGGCCATTTTTCCCCCTAAGATCAATGAGTACAGCCAAGCTAGGCTATATAGCGTGAGTAGCCGGAGTGTAGCTAGCATAGGATTAAATGGATAGCGGCTCGGGTAGAAAATGTTCCTTAGGTCATAATGCTGTGGGAGTTATGGCATTAAACGGCTTGGTGCGCGGCAGGCTTATCAAGGCATAGGATCGCAATGAATACGGTTGCAATAAATGATTTGCTGATTGAGCTAAATCGCTAAAGGTAACAAAATAATCGCTTAGAACGATAGCCTAGCAGCGTCGTATCTCTCTTCCCTAAGGTAGGATTTTCGTGGCCAAAGTTCCTAAAACATTACAACAACGCATGGGCATAGTGGCCCTCACTTGGCCGATTTTTATCGAAACTCTGCTGCAATCCTTACTTGGGATCAGCGATATTTTTATGCTCAGCCATTATTCCGATAATGCGGTCGCGGCGGTGGGGCTCACCACTCAGTTGATGTTCTTTATGATGGTGATGTCCATGATGGTGAGCACGGGCGCGAGCATTTTGATCAGCCAGAACAATGGTGCGGGTAAAGTGCAGCTGGCAACCGATGTTGGGGTGGCGAGTGTTGCACTGAGTCTGGCCCTTGCCCTGCTAATGGGGTTGTCGATGTTTTTTGGCGCCAAGGGCATTATCCAGTTATTTGCCCTCGAGTCCCATGTGGCGGGGTTTGCCTACGATTACTTAGTGATTTGTGGCAGCTTGAGTATAGGTTTAGTGATGAACATTGCCTTTGCCGCCATTTTGCGTAGCTATGGTTTTACCCGCTCGGCCATGTTGGTCACCTCTAGCACTGGGTTGATGAATGTAATAGGCAACTATATCGCCCTGTTTTCTCCCTTTGGTTTGCCCGTTTATGGTGTCACTGGGGTGGCGATATCGACTGTGACCAGCCAGATTATCGGTGCCTTGATTATGCTGGCAGTGATCCGCAGTAAGCAGATCACACTGCCGATGCAACGGCTTAAGCTCTTACCGCGCAGCACCTATTGGAGCGTGATGCGTATTGGCCTGCTCAATGCCGGTGAAATGCTGTCCTACAATGTGGCGCAGATGACCATCATCTACTTTATCAGCCAGATGGGGACGCTTTCGCTCACGGCCTACACCTATGGCTTGAACATTAGCCGTTTTATCTATTGTTTTGCGGTAGCGCTCGGACAGGCGACGCAAATTCAGACCGGATACTATGTCGGCAAACAATGGTTTGAGGAAATCACCACCCGGGTGCAGCGCTACTGCCTCGTGGGCTTTGTCGCCTCACTGACCATAGTATTGATCTTCTATTGGCAGCGACAGACTATCGTCGGTTGGCTGAGTGAAAACGAAGACGTCATTCAACTGACGGCGTTATTGCTCGCGGGTTCCATCGCCCTTGAAACGGGGCGGGTGTTTAATCTGGTGATAATCTCGGCCTTAAAAGGCGCAGGTGATGTGGCGTTCCCTGTGCGGGTTGGCCTGTTTAGCATGTGGGGAATAGGAGTCTTTTTTGCTTGGTTATTTGGTTTGCACTTAGGCTACGGAGTGCTCGCCGCTTGGCTGGCGGTCGCCGCCGATGAGTGGATCCGCGGCTTGATTATGGTGCACCGCTGGCGCTCTGGCCGCTGGCAACGTTTTACCCGCATTCCGCCTGTAACCTTAGTGTAGTTTTGCGGGTAAAGTGCAAGCGCAGCCACTCTCTAGTTAGTCGCTGCGCTTTTTGCTTGATAAGTTTAGGCTTGCTGTTGCAGCAGGGTACGGCACAGCTTAATAAAGTCCGATGAAGTGACGATACCGAGCACTTTTTTATCGGCATCAACGACGGGTAAGCAGCCGAGTTTGTTTTCAATAAAATATTCCACCACAACAGTTAAAGGTTCATCGGCGATTAAGTGTTGAAACTCTTTGTCCATTACCGTGGCTATGGGGGTGTAACGTTCCTTGCGATCGAGCGCGCCTTGGCCGTATTTGTTCAGCATAGATAAGACGCTGGCGATCATTTTTTTATGGGTGAGTACGCCAACCAGAGTGCCATCGGTTTCAGATACCACGGGTAAGTGGCGCACACCGCGGGTTTGCATTAGATGGTGGGCATCTTTCAAGCTGGCGCCATCGCTAATGCAAATCACGCTTGGGCTCATAATATCGCTGACTTTCATCATATAAATTCCTTTCTTGCATCGCTCATCTGTTGGCTAGATTACCGCAATATGGGCAGAACTATTTGAGTCGTCCTTCACCTTTTCGATGGTAGCAGTTTCCGCTGCAACTGTGCCAGTTCTGGATAAATAAAGTACGTTGTTCAGTATAAGTTTTTGAATTAAAAGAAATCATAAAAGGCTGACAAAGATGTCACAAATATGTAACAGTGATGTCTCACAATCGGGGCCTCATTAGACCTCATACCAGTGAAGCGAAATCTAACAAGGGAATAATAATAATGAATCGTACTGTGACTCGTCGTGATTTTTTGGCTATGTCGGCCAAAGGTGTTGGTGTTGCTGTGATCTCCTACGGCCTAATGGGCTGTAGCGATAGTGATGATGATAAATCGGTACCAGCGCAATTTTTGCATGGTATTGCCAGTGGCGATCCCGCTTCCGATGCGGTGATCCTCTGGACTCGTGTTACGCCTGAATCCGATGGCGATGTGAAGGTGAGTTGGCAAGTGGCTACGGATGCGGCCTTTGCACAATTAGTGACCACTGGGGAGATGGTCACTAACGCAAATCGTGATTATACGGTCAAGATTGATGCCCGTGGTTTACGTGCGGGGAAAAACTATTTCTACCGCTTTATGACGGGCGGTAAAACCTCCGAAGTGGGCAAAACTTGCACATTACCTGAGGGGGATGTGAGCTCTGTGAAATTGGCCGTAATGTCCTGTGCTAACTTCCCAGCCGGTTATTTCAATGCCTACGAGTTAGCGGCGGCCCAGGATGACTTAGATGCCGTGGTACATCTTGGGGATTACATCTATGAATATGCCCGCGGCGGTTATGCCAGCGAACATGCCGCCGAATTGGGGCGCGAAGTGTTACCCGCCAATGAACTGCTGTCATTGAGTGATTACCGTACCCGTTATGGGCAATATCGTACAGATACTAGCTTGCAAAAACTGCATGCTAAAGTGCCCTTTATTACCGTATGGGATGACCACGAAGTGGCTAACGATACCTGGAGCGATGGCGCAGAGAACCATAACGAAGGTGAAGGGGATTTCGCCGCCCGTAAAGAAGCGGCACTGCAGGCCTACTTTGAGTGGTTGCCAATTCGTCCATGGCGCGAGGGTAACCATGAAGAGATTTACCGTAGCTTCAGTTACGGTAATCTGGTCGATTTACATATGCTCGATACCCGCGTATTAGGTCGTGATAAGCCCCTCGATTATGCCGATTATATGGATGCCACCACAGGGGCATTCGATGGCGAGCGTTTCCGCGCCGATGTGACTTCAACCTCGCGTACTTTGCTCGGTTTGACTCAGCTATTATGGCTGCAGGGGACCCTGTTACAGGCTACAGGGAAATGGCAGGTACTAGGCCAACAGATTTTAATGGGTAAGATGTCCTTGCCCGCGGCCATTGCCACTCAGCAGATGAGCATTCCCCAATTTGCCATGTTAGGAGGATTAGCTAAGTTGGCCGCGCGCGCGGCGGCGGGGGACCCAACCCTTACCGCCCAAGAGCTGCAATATCTGCAAGCCAATCAAGCCCTGTTAACGCCCGAGGTGATAGCGCTACTGCAATTACCTTCAATTCCATACAATTTAGATGCTTGGGATGGTTACGCCTATGAGCGTGAGGTGATTTTAGGCACGGCCAAATCGAAGAATCACAATCTCGTGGTGATCGCGGGCGATACCCATAATGCCTGGGCAAATGAACTCAATGATGTTAATGGCGACACAGTAGGGGTTGAATTTGCGACCAGTTCAGTATCTACACCGGGGCTTGAATATTACTTAAACCTGCCGGCGGAGCAAATTCCGGCGACAGAAGCCGCGATTGTGGCGTTAGTCGCCGATCTTAAGTATGCCAACCTTAGGGATCGCGGCTTTATGACGCTGACTTTCACCGCCGATGCCGTGCGCAGCGATTGGCATTATGTGGATACGATTTTATCTAAGGATTTCCAAGCCGCCACCGCCCGTAGTTATAGCGCTATGACCAAAGCAGGCGAGCATAAAATTACGCCTATCGTCTAATTTCTACTTTGTCTTGCTCCTTCTTGGCCACCTTAGGGTGGCCTTTTTTGTTGATTTTGTCCTTAAAATGCAAAATAAACGGTTGTTACCCCGCAAGTTGTTACTATTACTGAAGCACTGTGGTTTTTTTTGGTATAAAATTCGCTCCCAAAATTCGGCAGCTGCCTACACTTGCTAGGGCTCTTGTGAAGAGAATGCTGTTCTCGTGTTTTGGGCGCCGAACAGATCTATTAGGTAAAGCATTCGCTTTAGTCACCTAAAAATAACTATCACGATGGGGACGGTGTCATGTCAGAAAAGTATTTTGTTACCGCACAGCAACTGCTGGAAGATTCATTTTTATTAGCTTCGCAGGTGTATGAGAGTGGTTTTCGTCCGCAGTTTATCGTCGGCATTTGGCGTGGCGGCGCTCCAATCGGGATCGCAGTTCAAGAGTTTTTCGATTTTAAACAAGTTGAAACCGACCATATTGCCGTGCGCACTTCTTCCTACTACGGTATTGGTACCGACAAACAAAGCAAAGAAATCAAAGTGCATGGTTTGCACTATATTGTTGAAAATGCCAATGCAAGTGACGCCCTGCTGATCGTGGATGATGTGTTTGATTCTGGTCGTAGTATCCACGCATTAAAGGAAAAATTAAGCCAACTGATGCGCTTAAATATGCCACAGGATATTCGTATCGCTTGCCCTTACTACAAGCCTAAAAATACCGCAGTGCCTTTAAAACCGGATTACTATATCCACGCCTCTGAAGATTGGTTAGTGTTTCCCCATGAAGTGACGGGCTTAACCCCCGAAGAAATTGCCGAAGGTAAAGGCGATTTAAAAAATATTCAGCACTTGTTTAAATAGCTCGCCGCGGCAAGCTTAGAATATTTTCATTTGGGCGATCTTTCTGGGCCGAAATCAAGTACACTGCGCTCCTTTTGTTTTATGATGAGCGTTTGGTTCGCTTGATAAGACAAACGTGACAAGCATCATTTAGGAAATAGAGCAGAATGAGCAAGGGCAAAAAATACGATTTTCGCGTGGCACAGGGCGACAACGGTTGGAAAACTGAAATTACCCGTCGCATGACCTCAACCAAAACGGTTGTGTCTAAAAGCCATGATGGTTTTGCAACTGAAGCCGAAGCACAAGCTTGGGGTCAGGCCGAGTTACAAGTGTTTTTAGGCACACTGGCCGAGCGCAATAAGCGTCGTTCAGAAAAACAGGCTAAGGCAAAATTGGCGGCGGCATTAGCGGCTGAAGCGGCAACCGATGCCGATGATTTTGATGACGAAGACGATATCGACGAAGAATAGTCGTGAGCTGTCATTGATTATCAAACAGAAAAGCCTATCAAACAAAAAACCTCCATTGGAGGTTTTTTGTTTTTGGTCTTAAAACGGAATCTTTACCCGAATAATCCCATTAGGCCTTTAGTTTAAAACTGCCCTGCATAATTGCCCAATGGCCAGGGAAACTGCAGAAAAATTGGTAAGCTTCCGTCGCGCTCATACCCGCAGTGCTAAAAGTGACTGAGGTTGATTCGCCGCCACCCACTAAGGATGTGTGAGCGATAACGCGACTATCATCGGCTTTTACATAGGCTGCATCGGCGCCCGCACTCATACCATCGGTGGCAACGGCAGACATATCAGCGGCTTTGGTTAATACCCAGTTGTGGCCCATGGCGGCTTTTGGCAGGGTGCCAGTGTGGGTTAGCGTGAGTGTCACTTCTTTACAGGTCGCAGGAACAGACAGCTCTTTAGTGTCAAATTGCATAGCGTCTGTCGCGGCAATCTTGAGTTCACATTCGTTAGCACTCGCCTGGCTGGCGACGAATAATCCTAGGCCGAGTAGGCTAGCGCTAGTCATATTACGGAAAGTGGTGCTTTTCGCTTTCATCTGATACTTCCTTATTTTGAACAAGGGTAGCCGAACCATTTTGGCTCGACCGTGCGCTTACCAGCATAGGTAATCTTTATTAAATGGGAATGAATTCGGTATGTAAATTATGTATATGCAACTTTAGGATGAAATAGTCAGGGTGCGACAATCTGCCGCACCCATGGGATTAATGCGGAACTTCGCTGCGATAGGGAATGGCGCGCTGGGCGCCTTCGCGGGTGACGGTAATTGCGGAGGCGGCGTTGGCAAAGCCGACGGCGGCGGCAATTGACATTCCTTCACTTAAGCCGACAACGAGCGCGCCGTTGAAGGTATCCCCCGCCGCGACTGTATCTATGGCTTGAACTTCAAGCGCAGGGATAAGCCCGGTAAAGCCTGGGCTGCTGATATAGGCACCCCTAGAACCTAAGGTGATCACTACAATACCGACACCGCGCTGGTGGAGTAGCTGTGCGGCTAATTGCGCATCATCGAGGTGGTTGATCTCCACGCCAGTTAAGGCTTCGGCTTCGGTCTCATTGGGGGTAATAATATCAACCCACTTAAGACAATCTTGATGCAATACTGTGGCGGGGGCAGGGTTGAGTATGGTCGTCACCCCAAGTTTTTTTGCCATTTGCAAGGCTTTCGCAACGGTGGAGGCTGGGGTTTCTAGTTGCGCGAGTAGGAATTGTGCGTTGGCAAACAGAGCATAATGCTGTTCTAAATCATCGGGTAACAGGCTGGCATTGGCTCCAGCGGCAACGCCTATGGTGTTTTCACCATTGTCACCGATAAAAATCATGGCAGTGCCTGTGCCCATGCCTGCCATTTGAGTGATGCCATCGCTTTTTATGCCATCTTGTATCCAGCTTTGACGCATGTCGTTCCCCACGCTGTCTTGGCCTAAGTGGCAGATAAAATCGATTTGTGAATGGGGTTGGCTTAAGCGGGCACAGGCCACGGCTTGATTGGCCCCTTTGCCACCGTGTTCTAGTCGATACTCGCGGCACATCAGGGTTTGCCCCGGTGCGGGAAGGTATTCAAATTTCATCACATGGTCGGCATTAGCACTGCCGATAACGAGTATCTGGCTCATAGAAGACTCACTGTGGTTTTCATCTGCGATTGAGATAAGTTGCATCATAGACACCTAAACTGTCCACCAGTAAATCAACAAAGCCTTGTCTATCGAGTCCAAATAGCACAGTGGCATTGGCGGCTTTACCCGTGAGCTGATAGCGATCGACCACAGTCATCCCCAGCGTTAACTCGCTTTGGGTCTCAATTCCGACCCAGCAATCTTGGGCATCAAACAGTTCAGGTTTGAGTAGCCAAGCAATAGTGCAGGGGTCGTGCAATGGCGCGCCAATAAAGCCCCATTTAGGATCCCTGTGGTAAATCATAAAGAAATCCAGTAGCTCGGCGACGCACTTAGCGATAGGGTTAGGAATGGCGCGAATACGTTCGATATCTTCATCCATGATCTGCGCCTGATGGGTGACATCTAGCCCACACATAGTGATGGGAATACCTGACTTAAAGACAATATCGGCGGCTTCGGGGTCGACAAAAATATTAAACTCGGCGGCAGGCGTCCAATTGCCGACACCGGCGGCGCCGCCCATCAGCACTATTCGCTCAATTTTGGCGTGCAATTCGTGGTGGCTTGCCAGCAGTAGCGCGATATTGGTCAGTGGCCCCGTTGGTATGAGTGTCACAGGCTTATCACTCTGGCGAATTTTCTCGGCCATCAGCTCGATGGCATTGAGTGTTTGTGGCGCAAAGCTGGGCTCTGGCAATGCTGGCCCATCGAGCCCTGTTTCACCGTGGACATTATCCGCAATCATTAACTCCCGGCTTAAGGGTTTAACCGCGCCGCCCGCCACAGGAATATCGCTACGATTTAATAGGGTTAAGATCCGCAGTGCATTATTCAGGGTCTTATCTGGGGTTTGATTGCCCGCACTGGTGGTGACGGCTAGTGGTACAAGCTCTGGGTGGGCTAGGGCTAAGATCAGGGCGATAGCATCGTCATGGCCGGGATCGCAATCCAGAATAATATGGCGAGTCATACAGTTACTCCTTTAAACCGCTGTGATGGAGGCTTAGAATAGCACGCTGGTTATCGGCTGCTAGCCTACGCTTAGTTTTAGGGGCAAAGTGTGAGCTTTTTCCTATTTTTATCAATAGGCTGCTACAATAGCCCCGCTTAAGTTGTTACTAAGATAAGTCTTGAGTCACGACAGTTTTCAGCATCGATAATTTTCAACAATGATAGTTTTCAGCAATGACAGGGAAATAAGTTATGCAGTCTTATTCAATTCCTCGACCTTTGGCACCAACTTCTCGCCCTTTGGCATTCGTAGCGGCCTTAATCGTCCTGCAATTAACCGCTTGTAGTCAGCCTAAACCTTTAACCGTGTTCGAAAATGATAAGGAATCCTTATTGCAGTTTGATAATGGCAAACTGCTCCAATTTAAGGAAAATCCGAGTCCACAGTATCGCCATATTCCCTGTGATTTACCCGCCGTCGAGACTGTGGTCACCAATAGTTCGGCCTTTGCGGCGTTAACTCAATCCGCTGAGGTGATCACTTGGGGCGACAGTTATGCTGGCGGTGATAGCCGGGAAGTAACGGAGCAGCTTAAGCAAGTTAAGCAAATCGTCCCAGTGAAGGACGGGTTTGCCGCGCTACGTCAAGATGGCACTGTGGTTTACTGGGGTAATGCGGGGAAATTCAGCCTAGATAAAGCGCTACAAAATCGCATGACCAATATTACCAAGTTGTTCGCCAACCAAGAGGCCATTGCCGCGCTCGATGCCAACGGTAAGGTACACACTTGGGGTTATGGCCCCTATGGCGGTAATAGCTTACATGTGCAGGATCAATTAGTTGATGTCGTCGATATCTTTGCTAAGGGACGCAGTTTTGTCGCCCTCAAAAAAGAAGATAGCGCGGTGATTTGGGGGCAGGTTGAAGAGTCGACCAATATGAAAAAATTGCTCCCGCAGCTTAAGGATGTAGTGAAGATCGAATATTTTCAAAGCACCTATGCTGCCTTAAAAAAGGATGGCTCTGTGGTGAGCTGGGGCTGGCGCAGTGATACCTATCCTATTCGCAGCGCCTTAAAGGATGTGGCGAGTATGACGGCAAACAATTGTGCCTTTGCGATTTTAAGTCCTACGGGGGATGCGCATTTTTGGGGTGATGGGATTAACTGTGGTGTCGATTGGATTAAAAAAACCGATATCACAGGGGTAAAAGAGATTATCAGCATCGGCTCAGGCTTTTTATTACTGCGGGATAAGGCCGTGCCACAAATAGTGGCCGACGATACTGACTACGCTTATATGTTTGGCTTTCACTATGCCCAAGAAATTCTTGATAAATATTGGCAGGAAGGCAGCGTCATTACTCGAGGGCCAGCCTCCTTTGTGTTTACGCGTCCCGATGGCAAAGTGGTGCCAGTCGGTTATCGCGCCAACCGTGAAAATGTGGAGAAGTTAATGGCGCGGATTCCGCGCCTGACTTGGTTAGGCCGGGGAGATGAGGGTTATGTCGGCATCAGTGAAAAGGGCGAATGGGTGTCTTGGTCGATGAATCTGGCGATGTTCGACAAGTCGCCCGTACAACCTGCGGACTCCTTAGTGATTAAGCCGCTGGATTTTACTCCCACTGCCCAGTGCGAAACCCCAGAGCAACGTCAGGCGATTTTGAGCAAGGAAAGGCCGCAGCGTAAAGTGACTTGGTCATTTGATTAAGGCATATTTTAGCTGGGTAAATTTACCGTCACCGCGCGGGTAAATGGCATATTTCACTGTTATTGTTGGTGTTGCGGTGATTATTGCTGTTAAAGTTGTATTTAACCTGTGTTTTAACTGTTTTCCCGTTAAATTCTTGGCTAGAATGCAGGATGTTTTCTATTCAATTTCATAATTCGCTCAGGTTAGCGATACAAGGATGATAAATATGAAATTAGCATTGAGTGCTCGGGTGGGTGTAATTCAAGGCATAAGTGTATTGCTGCTCTGTGGTTTAATGGGATCTGAGTCCGCACAAGCGACCTTAGATAAGCCCAGAGGCGGGGATTATACTTCCCATAGCCATGTATTGCCGGTATTTGGTCAGCAGTTAGGATTTAATCTCCCCAGTGGTTGGAAGCAAGCCCACTATGAAGAGCGTGATGGCGTGTTTATGGCAGAGTTTGTGCCTGAGCTCGAAGCGCTCAACCAATGGAGCACGCTGTTTTGTGTGCAGGGCTTTAAGGGCATGGCCGAAAGCGCCAGCCCCAAGCAGTTTTTAGATGCGATGGCCGAGGCTTATCAAGCCGCCTGTGACGGTGAGGTGGTTTATCAAAAACTGGGTGCTACTCAAGTGGATGGTCACGAAGGCTTTCAGGCCATTCTCGGGTGTACCACAATGCCGCATGTCCATGGCGCGACCCAGTTTAATCCGAGTGCCTTTACCTCAAATCCCCAGGGTGAAATTGGTTATTACACTGTGGTAAGTGGTAATAAAGATTTGTATTTGCTGCATAAATCGATGCGTGGCGATGTTTTTTCTGCGGATAAACCACCCTTACAAGCGGCCAACAGTGCCGACTTTATCTCCGCCCTCGGGCCCTTTTCATTGAAGTAGCTGATATCCTTAGTGCGAGAGTCATGGACTTTCATCCGTATAGACGTCTATAATGCGCGCTCAGTGCCTAATGGTGCTGGGCAACACCGCTCTTCAAATATGCTTATCTAGCTTGATTGGTAGCTTGATTTGAGAGTGGAAGCAGATTTTTAGTCAACCTTCTGAGGTGCTTGCGTGCTAAGGCCGCGAGATAATCGGGAAGCCAGTGGAATTCTGGCACTGCCCCCGCAACGGTAAATGGTGAGAAACGGCCGCATTGGATAGCTATGTTCAAGATGAACTCTATCGGCTCAATGTGTAAAGGTTGGTTTCGCGTTAGTCCTTCGATTGATTGGATTAATATAGCCTAAGTCCGGAGACCGGCCCTGAAGGTGTTTTTGAGATTTCGGTGGGCAGATCTCAAAATGCGATAGTAGTGTCCGTATTTATACTGGAGCAACGGTATCGTGGCGCCAATGCCCCGTTTTCCTTCTGGAGTTAAAGGTAAAATGGGAACACATCCAACAAAAATCGCGCTGCTGATCGGCAGCCTTTGCAGTTTTTCTGTTATCGCGCCCGCCGTGGCTGCCGATGAAACCAACACAGCCAAAGTCGATGAACATCTGGTCGTGATCGGCCGCACCGACAACAGCCCCCTCAATATTGCCGCCAATGTGAATGTGATTGACGCCGCAGCGATTGAAATGAGTGGCGCCACCAGTGTGACCGATGTTTTACGTGGCCAAAGTGGGATCCAAATTTCCGATAATAATATCGGCACTAGTTTTGCGATGCGTGGTTTTAGTGCCAGCTCGGCCGTTAATAACACTTTGATTTTACTCGATGGTCGCCGCCTAAATAATATTGATATCGCCGCCCCTAGCTTAAATGCAATCCCCCTAAATCTTGTTGAACGGATTGAGATTTTATCCGGCAGTGCGGGTGTGCTCTACGGCGATCAGGCTGTCGGTGGGGTGATCAACATTGTCACTAAATCGCCTGAGAATACCGGCGGCAGTGTGCAATTATCCGGTGGTAGCTTTAATACCTACGAAGGCCGTGGCGATGTGTCCGGCGCGATCAACAAGGATTGGCGCTATTTCTTGACCGGTAGCTACAACCAAGGCGACAACTATCGCCAGCATAATGCCAACGAAACCGGCTCTATCCTTGGCCGCATTCAATATAAAACCGCAACAGACTCTTTCTTCGTTGAAACCAGCTATTACGACGATGACCGTGAAAATCCGGGGGCGTTGACCAAAGATCTGTTCAACAAAGACCCACGTCAGTCTTCCAATAGCAGCGAATATGTCCATGAGATGACCACAGCGGCGCGCAGCGGTTATCAGCATCAGCTTAACCAGAACTGGGCGTTAGCGGTGGATCTGGATTACAGCGATACCTTAGTCAGCTCCGTTAATTGGGGCGCGGGTAGCCATAACACCCGCTCGCTGTTGATGTTTAGTCCCAAAGCTTTAGCTAACTACAACACTCGCCAAGGCGAGCTAAACCTAGTGACAGGCTTAGATATCAGCCGTGGTAAGGCCGATTACGATTCTATGGCGCGAAGCAATGTGCAGGACATGCAAAGTGCTTACCTGCAAGCCACTGTGCCATTAAGCCACACCTTAAGTTATGTGGTGGGCGGACGTTATGCGCGGGTGACCGATGAGTTAGTCGATGGCAATGTCTATCCAAATGGCATCGATTTAGATGAAGATGCGACCGCATTCGAGTTGGGCCTAAACTATCGTCCGAGCACGGAGCACAGATTGTATCTACGCGGTGATGAAAACTTCCGTTTCGCTAAGGTCGATGAGCAAGCCTACACCCCGAAAGATGTGTATGGCCTAAAGCCGCAGACGGGCCGCTCCTATGAGGCGGGTTGGGATTGGACTCTGGCTAGCCAAAGCCTGCGCGTGAGCTTATATCGCCTCGATTTAGAAGATGAAATAGTCTTCGATCCGAGCGCCGAAAAGCCTGATGGCGGTAGCTTCCAAGGGGCGAACGTGAATGCCGATGCTTCACGCCGTTATGGTGCGAGTGCCGATTGGGATTGGCAGGTGACTCAAGCGCTGCAGTTAGGGCTGGAATATAACTATATCGATGCCGAATTTACCGACGGCGTGAATGAGGGCAAAGCCCTGTCTTGGGTGGCGGAGCACACGGGACGCGGTTATCTCAGTATGGATTTTTCCGAGCATTTCCAAGTATTTGCCGAGGCGATTTATACCGGCGAGCGCTTTGTTGAAGGGGATAACGGCAATGAAGGCGATAAACTTGCCAGTTATGTGCTCGGCAATTTAGCCCTTAATTACACCCGTGACGCTTGGTTAGCCAGCCTGCGTATCGATAACTTATTTGATAAAGATTATGTCAGTGCCGGCTATTATGCTGGTGGAACATATGATGGCTATTACGCTGGCCGTGGCCGGGATATTCGCTTTACGGTAGGTTACCGTTTCTAAGCTTGGGATTGATATTTAACCTTTTAAAGCCAGACTGAGTCTGGCTTTGTTATTTCTGGCGCCTGCACAGAGAAAAATCCACATTCAGGGTGTATTCTTTATCACTTAACCCTATATTTATGTGCAGCTTGTGCTGTGAATCTACGGCTCTTCAGGATTGTCACAATTATTCTGCGACTTAGGGCTGAAATTCTTTGTAGTTTGGGTATGATGTGAGCGGTATTCGAATCATCTTATAGCTAATTAACAGGTGTAAAGTGTCTTATGACAGATCTTGAGCAACAGGTTTTTACTCAAGTGAGAGCCATCATAGCGAATGAAGAGCAAGTGATTGGCCGCCGAGGAATTCTTATTCCGCTCAAAAAGGCGATCCTTGCCGAAGGCGATATTCGTAATGTGATCGATATTATTTCGAGCGATCCGGCATTGTCGGCGCATATGTTGATGCGTAGCAATTCGGCGCAGGCTTCTGGCGTAGTAAATCCTAAATCACGTTCCTTAAAAGATGCCCTAATCCGTTTAGGCCAAGTGAATATCTACCGCTATGCCTTCACGTTTTATTTGAAAGAACGCCTCGATGAATTGCCACAACCCTATAAGAAGTTAGTGCAAGGTTATTGGAAATTAACCGAAAATATCGCTACCGATGCGGTTGATAGTTTAGCCGAAATGAAGGGAATGGATGTCGATCCCGATGAAGTGCAAACCCTAGCGTTATTTAGTGTATTTGGCCAAATTATTGCACTCACCGCCTTTGCCTATCTGAATGCCAGTTCGGAGGAGTCTTTCCCGTTAAGCGTGATTAAGTCTTTGATTGATAACCAGCAGCAAACTTTAACCATAGAGGCCTTCGAGGCCTTAGATCTCGACCAAGATCTGCGCCAAGAGTTTATGATCGCCCATAATCTGCGCCAGACCCGTAACCCAAATTCGCCTGGGTTAATCCTGCGCCGAGTATTGTCAATGCGCGGTTTATTGCTTAATCCGCTCTAAGATATTTTGATAAAAACAAAGCCTGCGATTGCAGGCTTTTTTATTAAAGTGTCAAAAACTTAATTGGACTTTTGCTGACGAGCTAAGCCTTCACTCGCCACCAGCTGCAGCCAGTTTTGTACTAAGGCGGAATTCGCACTGTGGCGGCGATAGGCGCCGAATAAAGGACGTTTTAACCCTTCTTGCCCCAGTTTTACCGTAGTTAGGCTTAGGCCATGTCCTTCGTTGATTGACCAGTTTGGCAGGGCGGCGATACCGTCCTTACAGGCGATGCGCTGCAATAACATCATGGTCAAATCGCAGGTTTTTTGTTCACCAGCCTCGACGCCCGCGGGCTCTAAAAAGTGGCGGTAAATATCTAAACGCGCCAGTGGCACCGGATAGCTGATAATGGGTAAGCGCGCCAATTGCTTGGGCGTAACATAGGCTTCTTTTGCTAAGGGATGATCTTTGGCGACCACTAACTTCACTTCAAAATCAAACAAATGCTGATAGGCGAGCGAGTGCCCTGGCACGGGATCCGATGTCAGCACTATATCGAGTTCACCCATTTCTAGGGCATTGAGCGAGTCGAACAGATGACGGCTTGATAAGTCTAACTCGGCCTGCGGATGATCTTGCCTAAATTGCTCCATCACAGGCATTAACCAGCGAAAACAGCTGTGGCATTCAATCCCGACTCTGAGCTGATTGGTTTCTGTCTCCAAGCCATTTTTGAGATCGGTTTCCGTCTCCAACACCTTAGGCAAAATCTCTTCGGCGAGGTGCAATAGCCGTGCGCCTTCTTGAGTAAAGGAGAGGGGCTTACTTTTACGCACAAAAATGGGCGAGTTAATTCGTTGCTCTAACTCCTTAATTTGATGGGAGAGAGCGGATTGAGTGACAAAACGTTTTTTGGCTGCGCCCGCTAGGCTGCCACTTTCCTTCAGTGCCATTAAGGTTCGCAGATGTCTTAGTTCGATCATGATCACTCCAAGTGAATTTCGCTCATGTTGTGCTTGAAATCAATTCGGTTGCTGGCATAGAGACTATCACAATAAACTTCTAGACGTCCAGACGCCCATTGTGATTTATCTAGGCTTAAATGCGAAAAGTTGCCAAGAAAACACCATCTGCTGGGTGCTAGTGCCGAATATGGCTTATCTCAAATAAAGGAAGATATGGTATGCAATTAAACAGTCTTGGTTTTCCCCGTATCGGGCGTCGTCGTGAACTGAAGTTTGCCCTCGAAAAATACTGGCGTGGAGAAAGCACTCAAGCTGAGCTGCATGGAGTGGCCAAGGAGTTACGTCGTACCCATTGGCAATGGCAAGTGGCCGCCGGGATTGAGCAAGTGCCGGTAGGGGATTTTGCCTTTTACGATCAAGTGTTAACCCTGAGTGCGACTTTAAATGCCATCCCAGATCGCCACCGCGGTGAAGGCGCAATCGATCTTGATACCTTATTCCGCGTTGCCCGTGGCCGTGCGCCAACTGGCACCGATGCGCCAGCCTCGGAAATGACGAAGTATTTCAACACTAACTATCACTACTTAGTGCCAGAGCTTAAGCAAGACCAAGTGTTTTCTATCGCCTATGAGCAGTTTTTTGATGAAGTGGCCGAGGCGCAGGCGCTGGGTTATCAGGCCAAGCCCGTGTTACTAGGTCCCGTGAGTTACTTGTACCTGGCTAAAACCGTGGGTCAGGACTTCGATAAACTGAGTTTATTGCCTAATTTATTAAAGACTTATGCCGACATTCTTGCGCGTTTTGCTGCGCAGGGTGTGACTTGGGTACAGCTTGAAGAGCCGATCCTGGCGCTCGAATTAACTCACGAGTGGCAAGTGGCGATTAGCGATGCTTATCAAGCACTTAAAACGGCTCAAGTGAAGATTTTACTCACGAGTTACTATGGCAGCATTAGCCATCATCAGGCTTTGGTATCCGCGCTGCCCGTTGTCGGTCTGCACTTAGATCTTGTCACTGCGCCTGAGCAATTAGCCTTGTTTGCCAATGCCTTAAGGCAAGATCAGATTCTGTCTGTTGGTGTCATCAATGGTCGCAATGTGTGGGCGGCAGAGGTTGACCTGATTGTCGATCGTATCGGCAGTGTTGCCCGTGACTTATGTTCACCTGAGGGCTCACGCCTATGGATTGGCACCTCATGCTCACTGCTACACAGCCCTGTGGATTTAGAGGTCGAAACGACACTTGCCCCGACGCTGTGTCAGCAGCTTGCGTTTGCGAAGCAAAAGCTGCTGGAACTGGCCAATGTGCGCCAATTGCTGCTGGCACCTGAGTCTGTCGCGGCAAAGGAGATAGTTAACACCTGTGTGGCCCGCCGTGAGGCCAAGGCTCTGGCGGCAGATACTCAGGTGATCGCCCGTGTTGCTGCGCTGACTCAAGCCGATTATGAACGTGTTAGTGAGTTTAGTGAGCGCCAAGCGGTGCAGCAGCGCAAGTATCGTTTGCCATTGCTGCCGACGACCACTATTGGCTCCTTCCCACAAACGCCGGCTATCCGAGGCCTGCGCAGTCGCTGGCGTAAAGGAGAGTTGAGCGATGCGCAATATACCGAGCAGTTGCAGCAAGTGACCCGCGATACCATAGACCGTCAGCTCAAACTGGGTATTGATGTGCTGGTACACGGTGAGGCCGAGCGTAATGACATGGTGGAATACTTCGGCGAGCAACTCGAAGGTGTGGGCTTTACCAAAAATGGTTGGGTGCAGAGCTATGGTTCTCGCTGTGTTAAGCCGCCCTTGATTTATGGCGATGTGAGCCGCCCTAAGGCCATGACGGTTGATTGGGCTGAGTTTGCGCAGAGTCTCACCGACAAGCCGGTCAAAGGCATGTTAACGGGGCCGGTGACGATTCTGCATTGGTCATTCGCCCGTGAAGATATCAGCGGCGATACCATTGCCACCCAATTGGCGTTGGCGATTCGTGATGAAGTGGTCGATTTACAACATGCGGGCATTGGTATTATTCAAATTGATGAGCCCGCCTTCCGTGAAGGGCTGCCATTAAAGCAAAGCGAGTGGCAGGCTTACTTAGATTGGGCGGTCAATGCCTTTAAACTGAGTGCGGCAGGTGTGGTGGATGAAACCCAAATACACACTCACATGTGCTATAGCGAGTTTAACGACACGATTGCCGCGATTGCCGCCATGGATGCGGACGTGATCACCATAGAGACTTCGCGTTCACGCATGGAGCTGCTCAACGCCTTTGAAGATTTTGAATATCCAAATGAAATTGGCCCTGGCGTTTACGATATCCACTCGCCCAATACCCCAAGTGTTGAGGCCATGGTGCAGCTTATCGAAAAAGCCGCGCAAAAAGTGCCAGTGCGCCAACTCTGGGTTAACCCAGATTGCGGCCTTAAGACTCGCACCTGGGCTGAGGTAGAACCTGCGCTGAAAAATATGGTCGATGCGACCCGCGAACTGCGTCGCCGCCTTGGCTAAGGGGGTAGTTTTAGGCAGTAGGCATTATCCCCATAAAGCCAGATATTGATATATCTGGTTTTTTACTGCCATTTTAGCTTGTTAGGAAAATTGAGTTTGAATTTGAGTTTGAGTTTGAGCTTGAGCTTGAGCTTGAGTTTGAGCTTAGGCGTCCCGTGGTAAACCTTTCTCGATAATTCGCACTATGCGATCGGTTTTACGGCGGGCTTTTTGTTGGGCTGTTGCCTCGCTTTCGGCTAGGCGCAATTGCTGGGCCTTAAGTGCCCATTCGATATGCTCACGTACTATCTCATCGATATCTTCGCCGTCATTGCGGGCCTTAAGTGCGGTAATGATGGCGGGATTTGCTGGGGCATTACCCAGCGCAACGGCGATATTTCTCAGCCAGCGATTATGGCCGATGCGGCGAATAGCGCTGCCCTCTGTGTGTTTGAGAAACTCGGCTTCGCTCCATGCAAAAAGGTTGAGAAGTTCAGGCTGCTGTAACTTAGGACGAATGTGGAAGTCGGTTTCTTCCGTCAGCGGCGCCTCTCGATTGATGGGGCAAACGAGTTGGCAATCATCACAACCGTAGATTCGATTGCCCATCAGTGGCCGTAACTCCTCTGGGATAGACCCCTGCAGTTCTATGGTGAGATAGGAAATACAGCGTCGACCGTCGATCACATAGGGCTCGACAATCGCTCCCGTTGGGCAGGAGGTGATGCAGGCAACGCAAGTATTGCAGCCTTCGGCAATAGGGATATCGATTGGCAGAGGAAGGTTGATCAGTAGCTCCCCCAAAAAGAACCAACTGCCCGCATCATGGTTGAGTATGAGTGAGTGCTTACCCGTCCAGCCAATCCCGGCTTTTTCGGCTAAGGGCCGCTCGAGTATCGGGGCCGAATCGACAAAGGGGCGAAAATCGGCGGCATCGAAACCGAGGTTAATTAATTCGGCGCTGATCTGATCCCCTAGCTTTTTAAGTCGAGCGCGGATCAATTTATGATAGTCGCGCCCTCCGGCATAGCGGGAAATATAACCTAGATTGGGGTCGGTAAGATTCGTGGCAAAGCCTGCTTCTGGGGGCAAATAATCCATGCGTACCGCTATCACCCTCACAGTGCCTGGGTGCAATTCCTGTGGGCGCGCGCGCATCATTCCATGGTTAGCCATATAGGCCATTTCGCCGTGATAGCCCTTATCCAACCAAGCTTGAAGCTGGCTTTCCTGCGCGGTAAGGTCGGTATCACAAATCCCCACCTGTGCAAATCCGAGTGCTTTGCCCCATGTCTTTATCTGCAGTGCGAGCCTAGCGAGTTCGCGGGCATTGGGTTGGTTGGAGTTGCTATGGGTAACAATGGACATGAATGGGAAAAATGCGCTAGGTTTGATGGCGCTATGATAACAGTTTTCCTCCGTTGAGCACGATTTTCATCTGTTACAGTGAAGATAGGCGCTCCCTTGCAATGGGCATAGGTATATCTATGATTAGAGTAATTTCTGCCATTTTGGTAACCCTATGTTGAGTGTGTCGTTCTCAAGGCTCGTCTTGTTGGTGATGGGGCTGCTGCTCTTGTTGCCTAGCGATGGATCTGTGGCTGAGGAAAAATTGAAATTGGTCACCGAAGTGTGGCCGCCCATGAGCTATGAGCAAAATGGTATTCCCCAGGGGTTTGGCGTGGAGTTGGTTAATCTGCTCCAGGCCAGATTAGGCCAGCAGGAGAAAATTAATGTGCTCCCTTGGGCTCGGGCTTATTCGATTGCCAGTTCTTCGGCCAATGTGTTGCTGTTTGCGACCTCAATAGGGGATGAGCGTGAAAGCCTATTTGATTTTATTGGGCCAATAGCAACCAGTAAGATCGCTTTATATGCCAGAGCTGACGATCCGATAACGATTAATCATTTAGCCGAGGTCAAAACTGCGGGGCTGGTGGGGGTTTACCGTGAGTCCGCGGGTGCCCAGTTATTAGCCTTATCTGGCGTTAATAACCTGCTCGTCGCCAGTTTTCCCCAGCAATCTGCCAAACAATTATTATTTTCTCGGGTGCGTTTTTGGTGTCAGGCTGACCTTGCCGTCAAACATCTATTGGAGGAAATCGGTGCGAAGGAAGCAGATGTACAGCAAGTGTATGTGGTTTCGGAAATTAAGCTGTATCTCGCCTTTTCGAAAGGGACTGCCGCCGAACTGGTGTTAAGTTGGCAGGCGGAGCTTGAAAAAATGAAGAATTCTGGCGAGTTTAGCCGTTTATATCAACATTGGTTTGGGGATTTACCTCCGCCGTTAGAGCATCAGATTTTTTGGCATAAAAATACTTAAGCCTTAACTTAAACCTTAACTTAAGCGCTGGCATTGTCTGAGTCATCGTCCGGCTTATCGTCTAAGCCATCGGCTGATTTTACGCAGTTTCTCCCCGCATGTTTAGCGGCATAGAGGGCCTTGTCTGCCCGCTTCAGCAAGCTGGCAAAATCTTTATCTGGCGATTCTTTCCCTAGGGTGGCGACCCCGGCGCTCACTGTTAATGTCAGTTCATGGGGTAATTCTTGATGGCTGAATTCAGTAATTTTGCTTTGCAATTGATGGGCAAATTCCTTGGCTCGTTTAGCATCGGTATTGGGCAGTAGGATCAAAAACTCTTCACCACCGATACGGCCTAAATGGTCTTTATTTCCCGTAAGGGCTTGGCCCGCATTGGCTATAGTGATCAGCGCCCGATCGCCAATTTCATGGCCAAAGTTATCGTTGATTTGCTTGAAATGATCCGCATCGAAAATCATCACCGAGAATGGATGTTGCTGCTTTAACGCTTGCTGGAAATACTTGGCTGCTTGGGCATAAATATGCCGCCGATTCGGCAGTTGGGTCAGATAATCGGTTAGGGCAATGGCTTGCAGCTGACGATTTCGATGTACTTGTTTATAGGCGAAAAGAGAGACTATAACGAGTATGCAGACAGTTAGCAGCAAGATGATGTATTGCAATGACTTATTCTGCTCAAGTAGGGCAAGTTCCTGCTCTTTCAGTGTTTGATTTTCAATGAGCCGTTCATTTTCTAAGGTTATGCGGCTGGTATCGAATTTAACTTTTAATTCAGTGGTTTGTAGGTCGAGTGAGTTACCATCCACTTTTTTTGTGATGACCATAAACTCCTGTAATGCACCATAGGCTGCGGGTAAATTATCCATGGCGGCATACACCTCACTCTTTAACTGCAGGAGCTGAACCAATCCCCGATCATTATGCAGGGAACGAAAGGCTTCTTCTCCTTCAGTGAGCTCGATAAGGGCCTCGGCATAGTGACCCCGTTTAAATTGAATTTCCCCCATAAACAGTTTCATAAAACTGTAGGCTGTGGGTTCTTTTTCGGTGATAACCGCCGCGGCTTCGGCTAAATAACGCTCGGCTTCGTCGAGGCGATTGAGTTGAATTAAGCTGTATGCAATATTCGTCGCGGCAATGGCGGCGGCAACTGTCTGCTGATGTTCCTTATAATAGCGGTAACTTATCAGAAATTGCTCTATCGCTTGCTGGTGCTCACCGAGTTCATCTAAGGCTAAGCCAATATCTGAGATGACTAAGATAGCTTGGTCTTGGTTGTTGTTTTTTAAATAAACATCTTTAAGTTTATTGTAATAACGAATGGCGCTCTTTGGATCGCCGTAGCGTCTAAAGCTGGTGGCTACATCGGCAAGGTTGAAATTGGCCCAGCCCGTTAAATTTAATGATTCGTACAGATCCTGCGCTGTCACTAGATCTTCTAATGCCGAAGAAAAATCACCAATATAAGAATATAGGGAGCCACGAAGACTGCGTGAGTCGGCGATAAGCTTTAGGTCTTCATACTCATAGGCGCGTTTCACGCTCAGATCGTAGCCTTCCATCGCACCTTTCATATCGCCACTTAAATACAAATACCAAGCATGGCAGAGGGTTAAGTCTGTGACATAGTGAGGGCTGGCGTTTGGGGGAATATTGGCCAGGGCGTGGGTCGTATAGGCAAGCGCTGAATTCACCTCCTGCTCGGTTTCAGCGGCCTGATTCCAGCATTTTAACAACTGCAATTTTTCGGTTCGAATAACATCATCGGCGGGGATCAGTTTGCTTAGTTGCGCAATATCCTCTTTGACCGCTTCAGGAGTCATAGTGTCGCCGCGTTCATGCTTTGCAAATATTTTATCAACCAGTGTTTTTTCTTCGGCCATGGCAAAGGGTTGCGTAAAGAGTAGCAACAAAAGGAGTGATAAATAGCGCACTGGATGTGACAAAGTGAATAATTCCTATCCGCGTTGAAATCAATAGCTAATCATCATCTTAGCATAGTCTTTTTCGTCACAGCTGATATAAAACAAGTACAATTTTGCATTCCCGTGACTATCAAGGTATAAACGTCGCCTTGGAATTTACCCGAAAAGGAATCATCGGTGAAAAAGTTATTCTGTGTACTGTTAGTCATTCTCAGTGGCACCAGTTGGGCCAGCTCAGATTTAGAAACTTCGGGCGATGTACTGCATTTGATGTTGCCAGCTACGGCGATGGGGGCCACCTTATTTTATGAGGACGGCTACGATGGCAGTTGGCAATTAATACAGGCGGCGGTATCGAGCCGTTTAGTGGTCGAAGGCCTAAAGTATGGGGTGAGTAAGGATAGACCCGATGGCAGTGGCGATGACTCTTTTCCATCGGGCCACACCTCGGATAGCTTTATGGCGGCGACCTTTATCCAGCAGCGTTATGGTTGGCAATATGGTTTACCCGCCTATATCGTCGCCTCCTACGTAGGTTACACTCGAGTGGCGAGTGACCAACATTATTTAGAAGATGTGCTCGCGGGCGCCGCGATTGGGGCATTAGCGGGTTGGTATTTTACTGACCCCTATAAAGGGATTACAGTGACGCCCTTAGCGGGTAATGGTATTTACGGTGTGTATATTAGTGGCCGGTTTTAGCCACTGTCATTAGTCAAGATTAGAGAGTGTTTATGAGCGAATTATCAGCCGCTTATCGTGAAACTGCCGAGCAGATTTCCCACAATGTCGCCAATAAAGTGTTACCTATGGCGAAATTGCCCGAGAGCTTATTAGCGGCCTATCAAGGTTTATGTGCCGAGCTGTTAGAAGATAGAGAAGCTAAATTTAGCCAAGCTTGGGATGCGTTGCCCGCCAGTGCGCGTAATCTCATGTCACAGGCTGAGTTCCATGGTTTTTATATTGCTAACGCTTGGTTGCAATTAAGCCGAGTCGCGCAGGAAATTTCTGAGCAGGCGGATACGGACGAAGCGATTAACGAGAAGGAATACAACGGGATATTTACCCGTTTGGCCGATGAGTCGCTCAAGGAAAGCCTGCGTAAGTTGAAAAAGGCCCGCACCGATCGTTCTATGCTCAATAGCTTTAAACAGGTGATGGCGCCTTAAAGCATCAGATTGTGTCAGATAGCAAAAGCCCGTCATTCGACGGGCTTTTTACTTAGCGTTGAAGCTCAACGGTTAGAACGACGTGCGCTTATAGCGGCGGTATTCAGGTTTCCAGAAATTATCTTCAATCGCCTGCTTAAGTAGCTCATCACTTGCAGGTAAGGATAAACCCTGCTCAATCGCCACTTTACCAACGGCAAAGGCGATATGTTTACTGACCGAATGAATATCTTCCAGTTTTGGCAGTAATGGGCCGCTGCCATTAATGGCCAAAGGTGAGCATTCGGCGAGGGCGCGACTCGAGGCCATTAGCATGGCGTCCGATACGTGGCGCGCACCCGAGGCTAACACACCTAAACCAATACCAGGGAAGATAAAGCTGTTGTTACACTGGGCGATCTCATAGGTTTCACCTTCGACAACCACTGGCTCAAATGGGCTACCTGTGGCAACTAAGGCTTGGCCTGAAGTCCAGTGCAGAATGTCTTTTGGCGTCGCTTCGACGCGGCTAGTCGGGTTAGACAGCGGGAAAATAATCGGCCGCGCACAGTGGCTGTGCATAGCGCGGATAATTTCCTCGGTGAAAAGCCCCGGCGCGCCAGACACACCAATCAGCACTGTGGGCTTGGCGTTGTTGACGACATCGAGCAACGAAATATTGTCGCTAAAGTTGCTCCAGTTGCTGATGTCGGCGCATTTTTGTGCCAGTTTTTGCTGGAAGGGCAACAGGTTCGGCATGTTGTCCAGCAGCAGTCCCCAGCGGTCAACCATGCAGACTTGGCTGCGAGCTTGCTCGTCGCTTATCCCCTCGGACACCATCTGTGCCACTATGGCTTCGGCGATACCACAACCTGCGCTGCCCGCACCTAAGAAGGCAATACGTTGTTGATTCAGTTCTGTCCCCGCGGCTTTACAGGCGGCGAGTAAGGAACCGACAGTGACAGCCGCAGTACCTTGAATATCATCGTTAAAACAGCAGTAACGATCCTTATAACGCTCAAGGATTGGCATCGCATTCTTTTGGGCGAAGTCTTCAAATTGGATCAGGGTATCTGGCCAGCGTACATGTACGGCTTGCATAAAGGCTTCGATAAACTCGGCATATTCTTCACCGCCAATACGGGGATGGCGCCAACCCATGTACATAGGATCTTCCAACAATTGTGGATTATCGGTGCCTACGTCTAAGGTGATGGGCAGGGTATATGCGGGGCTGATCCCACCACAGCTAGTGTAGAGCGACAACTTACCAATCGGGATCCCCATGCCGCCAATGCCCTGATCGCCTAAACCTAAGATACGTTCACCGTCGGTCACGACGATGATCTTTACCTTTTGGCGCGTCGAGTTATTGAGGATGTCATCGATCCTGTCCTTGTTCGGGTAGGAGATGAACAGACCGCGGTTACGGCGATAGTTTTTCGAGAAGCGCTCACAGGCCAAACCTACCGTCGGGGTGTAGATGATTGGCATCATTTCACTGATGTGATTTTGCACTAAACGATAAAACAGGGTTTCGTTGGTGTCTTGGATATTGCGTAGGTAAATATGCTTGTCGAGATCGTTATTGAAACTTCTGAACTGATCGTAGGCGCGTGACGCCTGTTCTTCAATCGTTTCAATGGCGTAGGGGACTAAGCCTTCGAGGTTAAAGAAAATACGCTCTTCTTCAGAAAATGCACTGCCCTTGTTAATCAATGGGGCTTCAAGAATGGCAGGTCCTGCAAACGGAAGATAGAGGGGGCGTTTATTATCGTCCATGGGTAACCTTTGAGTTATTGTGTAAGTGGTTCGATACGTGCTGTAAGTCACGTAAGGTTATCATGAAATGTGATCTTTGTTGCCCGTGTCGTGAGGTATTTGTGGTTTTTTTTGCACCACAGCCAAGTACCTTTGTTTAAAACGAGATTCAGTAACGCGATTGTCGGCGGCCTTTTAGGGTTTTAGGCCGTTTGTGGGCGGAGGGGATAAACAAAAAACGCAGCCTAGGCTGCGTTTGATTTTATCGACGAAACTGCGCGTTATGCGCCGCGATACTTGAGGGATAAACCACGGATAAAGTTACGCAGAATTTGATCGCCACACTCTTTGAAGTTTTTATGATCAGGGTTTCTAAAGAGGGCGCTCAGTTCTGATTTTGACATTTGCACTTCGGCAAGGGCTAGGGTTGCCACTATATCTTCTTCACGCATTTCGAGGGCGACTCTGAGCTTTTTGAAGATTAAGTTGTTATTTAAGCGTGACACTGGCTTTGGTATTTCAGCCCCTTCACGTAAACCACGTTTCTCTATGATAAGACCATCTAAAAACTGACATAGTGTCGTGTCGTTGCAAGCCTTATAACCTTCTTCCTCTTCTTTACGCAGAAGATTAATCATCTCTTCGACGGGCACTTCTTTTCCGGCTTTGGCAAAAATTTTAATCATTTTGGCATTGCTGAAATCAAACACGAAGCGCAAACGGCGCAAAATATCATTGTTAATCATGGTCATCTCTTGGCGCGGCTGCGCTGTCTGGTTTAAGAGCCGACATTATATACTTAAAGTCACAGAAAAGCAGGAAAGTCTAGTGCGGATGATTTTGCGGCTGTGCGGCATGGGCTCTAGTCGATATCTCATGCTCCGGTTTGTCAAACTACACTTTAACCACTAGATACCAGTAAATAAAAAGCACAGCAAAAATAAGTAAATAGCTTAAACCAAACCAAGATAGCAGCTTCATTTTAAGGCCGTATCTTTCATCCTCTGGGAGTTGTGTGCTGGTCATTAAGCGGTAGTTTAGCCACGCAAACACGACCGTAGTCATAAAGGCCAAAATCATCACAAATTCAAGCAAGGGCAGTAATGCCCCCTTAAAGAACAGGATCAGTAATAAACCTAGGGCGCTCACGGCAAGCATTATTCCTGTGAGAGCTCGGTCGTTACTTTTATCGAGGGATGCGGGGCGAGCCAATAATCGCCAGCCCATATCTAAGGTGCGACTGTAGCCATCGATAACGGTGACAGTTGTGCTGAATATGCATAAAAAGGCTACTATACCAATAAGATAGCGGCTATCTTCACCCATGGCTTGGCTATATAAATTAATCAATTGCTGGGCAAATTGCGCGCCAGAATCAGAGAAACCCTCGCCACTGCCGTGCATCACCAATGCGCCAAGTGCGAGGAATACGATGGCGAGGAGCGCGGTGACTATATAGCCCAAATTGAAATCCAGTAGGGCTTGGGATTTAGTGACTTGTTCGGTTTTTTGTTTTTCCAGTAGCCAGAGTGAGTTCCAGGCGCTGACCTCAATGGGAGCTGGCATCCATCCCATCATAGCGACAAGAAAACCCACATAGGCCCATTGCCAAGGTGAGGGAGAAACAAAATTGCTCGCTAATGGCTGAGCATGATCCCACGCTAATGTGGCGGCAATTAATGTGGTGAGCGTCAGGGCGAACATAATGATTTTTGTCAGTTTGTCTAGCAGTCGATAGTGACCAAAAATAAGTAAAATCAATGAACTGATTAACACTAACAGGGCCAACCAATCAATCGGCAATGGGATAAATTGCGTCAGCATGGCAGCCGTTAGCATGCAAACGCCCGCCGTACTGGCGATGGCGGCAATTACATTGAGTCCCGTAAATAGCCAGAGATAGCCACGGCCTTGTTTCAAGTAACCGTGCAGTAAACTTTCTCCCGTGGCGGCGGTGTAACGCGCTCCAGCGGCAAAGAAGGGATACTTCAATAAATTCACCCCTAAAATAACCCAAGCGAGTTGCCAGCCAAATTCGGCCCCTGCACGGGTGGATGCAACTAAGTGGGATGCACCAATGGCAGCCGCGGCCATCAAGACACCGGGGCCCATGGCCTTGATGCCGAGGGCAAGTCGGGTGGACCAAGTGGTTACGGGAGCGGTTATTAAAGATTGAGTCATGTCGTTATCTAATGTTGCCTATTTGATGGGGGGCCATTTGATATATTTTTTATCAATTGGTGATTAATCAATTTTGTAGAAAACCTTGGGCTAGCCACCGAGTTTTTGGCTGAGTAGGGCTTCAATCCGTTTTAAGCTCGCCGTGATTTCTGCCACATTATGAATGAGCGGATCATGGGGTGCTAAGGGTGAATTAGCCTGGGAAGCTTGGGGGATCAGACGCTCTTTTTGTGTTAGCACTAAGCTCCTAAACTTTGGTGCATCGACCACGCCAACTAAGCTAATCAAGGCCCCCGAACCCGATTGGCCTGCCGTTTCAACGGTTAGTTTATACAGGCCCATGAGTCGCATTATCGGGCCTTGGATCAGTGCCATATCGGTAATTTTATCTAAGGGAACCGTGTTTTCGGTGCGCGTTAATATTCCCCTGCATACGATAAGTTTATTGTTCGTTAAGCGTGCGCTCATATTGCTAATATAACGACGTGTTCCCCATAACCCAATTGGAAACCATAGTAATAACAAAGGAATGCCTATAATACTTAGGCTGAAATAGGCCGCCCCAGAGAGTAGCCAATACCAGCCTAAATTGTCCTCAAATTCTGCTTCATAAATGATTTTGTCTTCCATAGGTATCTCTTCAGTCCTGTATGCGCGCATCGCTATCTTGGAATATCTTGCTGGGAAAATACATTATTTTAATATGTAACAAAAGTTTAACTTTTTTCAGTCCCCCATTGACTTTGGCTTGTAACCCATTACCTTGTAATTGTTAAATTTAGGTTTCAATTAAGTAAATATAATTTTAATAAAAACAACAATACTAGGGAATGTAAATGAAAAGACCTCAAATTCTACCCAGTGCTTGCGCAATTGCGATTGCCATGGCATTTGCCCCAACTGTTGCCCATGCCGCTGATAACGGTGCAGAAAAAGTTGAACGTATTGAAGTAACGGGCTCCCGTATTAAGCGAACGGATATCGAAGGGCCTTCACCCATTCAGTCGATCAGTAAAGATGATATCGCCAATATGGGCTTTGATAACCTGCAGCAATTGCTCGAACGTATGCCTGCAAACGGCGCCGGAGCCTTCTCGACCCGAGGAAACAGCCAAGATTCTACCGCCAACGGTGGCGCGTCTATCAGTTTGCGCGGCTTAGGCCCTGATGCAACACTGGTGCTCATTAACGGTCGCCGTGTTGCGGCGAGTGCTTTTGCCGAAGGTATTACTAATTCCTTCGTCGATATTAACAATATCCCCGTTTCAGCTATTGAACGTATCGATATCCTTAAGGATGGCGCTTCGGCGATTTATGGTTCCGATGCGATCGCGGGTGTGGTGAACATAGTTCTGAAGAAAGACATTGAGGGTATTGAGGTTAACGTCGGCTACGGTGAAACCTCGGGCACAGGTTATGATGAAACCACGGCTAATTTAGTCTGGGGTATAAAGGCTGATAAGGGCAGTGCCTCGGTTATTCTCGATTACTTTAAAAACGATACGCTTTCAGCGACGGACTTAGGGCGTTTTGGCGTTGCTAATCAATCGCCTTACGGTGGTGAAGATTTCCGTTCTTCACGCGGTTTTCCTGGTTATTTTTATGTCGATGGCGTGAAAACCATAGATCCTGCTTGTCCTCCCGATAGCGCAACCTCGAGTGGTAGCTGCCTATTTGAATATGGTCCATACAATCTAGTGGTGCCAGCAGCGGAACGTATCGGCGCTATTGGTCAATTTGATTATCACTTCAACGATGATTTAACCGCTTTCCTCGAACTCGCTGCGCAGCACAATACTTCGATTGCGGGAGGTGCACCAACGCCACTCGATGAGGATGCAGGATTAACGGTTCCTGGTACTCATCCGAATAACCCTTGGGGCAAAGATATCGAAATTGGTCGTTTCCGTACTGTGGACGCGGGAGCGCGCCGTTGGGATATTGAATCCGATACCCTACGCATAGTGGCGGGTTTACGTGGCACAGTAAAAGAATGGGATTGGGAAGCCACAGTACAACGTGGGCGCAGCGAATCGACTCAAACGGGCGATCGTAGCCAAGGTTGGGTGAGAACCGATTATCTTCAGGCTGAAATCGATGCGGGTCGTTACAACCCATTCGGTGGCACAATGAATTCCCAGGAAGTGATTGATGCCATTACCACTAGCCTAGTGCGTCAAGGTTTATCCACCATGACCTCCTATGCGGCCAATATCACAGGCCAAGCGTTCACGCTGGCCGATCGCGATATCATGATGGCGGCGGGTGTTGAATACCGTGAAGAAAGCGTGAGTGATGTACCCGATGAGCAGTTCCAACGTGGATTGATTTTTGGTACTGAAGCCGTATCTGCCGCCGCATCTCGCGATCAGTATGCGGGTTATGTGGAGTTTTCGATTCCGGTTACCGAGAGCTTCGAATTACAACTCGCGGGTCGATATGACAACTATAGCGATTTCGGCTCAACGACTAACCCTAAGGTCGCTTTCCAATGGGGGATTACCGATGAACTCACTACCCGTGGTTCTTGGTCTACGGGGTTCCGTGCTCCGTCATTGGCGCAAATCGGTTTAGGCCCTTCACGTGAAAGTAGTTTCTTTATCGATACTTACCGCTGCGCTGCCGATGGTGTTGATTGTGAAGCATTGGATTACAACACTGAGTTCCAAGGTAACTCTGAGTTGGATGCTGAAGAGTCTGAGACTTGGAACGTCGGCATGATCTGGGCACCTAGCCAGCAGTTCGATATAGGTTTTGATATCTTCAGTATCACCCAAGATAATAAGATTGATAAGCAGCCCTTGGGCGATATCTATACTGCGAACTGTAATGACCAAAGCAGCACAGTGTGTGAGCGTTTAGCGCCACAGGCGGGGCAAACCTTAGGTCCAATCAGTATCATCCATTCAAGCTTTATCAACTTAAGTTCACAGGATGTGCAAGGTGCGGATATTTCAACCCACTACGGACTCGAATTGGATTCCTTTGGTGATTTGAAATTTGGCCTAGAGTACAGCTACTTACATAACTTCGAGAAAGATGGCCTCGAGTACACTGGCGAGTACAAGTTCCCTCAACACCGTTGGTTACTGACCAACAATTGGACTATGGATAACTTTGCTGCCAACGTGAACGTAAGTTATATCGGTGAATTTGAAGATACACCCGATATTGACTTTGATGGCGTGCTTGACTTCGAAAGCAACACATCACGTACGATTGAGGCGCAGATATTAGTCGATATGTCAGGATCTTATCGCTTTAATGAGATGTTTAAACTGACCTTAGGGGTGAACAACGTATTCGATGAAGAGCCACCCTTCGCCATCGGTGACGGTGACACTGATCTTTATGGCTATGTTATTTCAGTACATAACCCTATGGGTCGTTATATCTACACTAAACTGACGATGAATTTCTAATCTAAGGTTAACTTAGCTCACGCTATGCAGTATTAGCTAAGAGTGTTGCGAGATAAAAACGGCGCCTAGTGCGCCGTTTTTTATGCCATATCCCGAGCCGAGCATTCGGGGTACCTGGGCATTAGAGCTGAGTGGCCGCCCATTTAGCGCGGCTTTCACGGCTTTCGCTTAAACCATTTTGCTCACGGTAAGCCTTATAGGCTTCCACATCTAAGGCAATTAGGCTGACATCCACTTCGAGCACTAACTTACATTCCTTTTTGATCCGCCAAGCGGCGGTGTTATATAACTCGGTCAGCGGCAGGGAGCTTAAAAATTCCGGATTATATTGGGTGTAAATCCCTTGGGTAGGATAGACCACAAAGGCGAGTCGACGTTTAGGTTCTTTCTTAAACAGAGCTTCGATACCATCGCTGGTATTGAGCACTTGCATCTCGATAATGTCATCGATTTCTAATAGTTTCTTCTGGGCCAGTTCTGGCACGGGCGACTCGCCGTTTTCCCAGGACAATACGTCGGCTTCGCTGTGATTGGTGAGTTGGCCCACTTGCGCCACACTAAGGCTAAGTGATTGGCGTAGGTAGCTCATTTCGATGGCGTTCAAGCCAATATTTTTAGACATAATGCGGTTCTCAAGTTCGATATAAATAAGTTTAGTATTTAATTTTTAACCAAATATCTTCGACCCACTCCCAAAAGGATTCCCAATAGATATCGGCAAAGTCGCCATCCTTCCAAAAATGCACTTGGCCATCTTGGTCGATGCAGTAAAAATCGTCACCCAGCTGGCAGATGGCAATCATGTCCCTTGGCATACCGATTGACCAAGCATAGCAGGTCACTTCGGGTAAATAGGTGTGGGAATAGGGATCGGCCACTGTGACGGGTTCTATGGCGCCATAAATAACATCGCTGGCATAGAGCAGGTATTCCTTTAACTCCCGCGGCAGCGAGATCAAAATCTGCTCTTCCACTTCGACCAATTGCTCGAATGTGGGCAATTCGAGCGGCACGGGCACGGTTTCACTGCGTTCTTGGAGCTGCTCAATAATATCGTGCATGGCGTTTCCTGACTGTGGCATTGGGCTGTGACTGGGACTATGGCGCGGGATTATATACCCAAGCACCCCTTAGATGCGAATTTCAGCTTGCCTAGGATTTTAGATTCAAGACGTGTTAATGGCTAAATGTGGGTCCGCATTTGAATGGACTCGGAATGACTCGGGATAGATTGTAAAAGTCTTAGCTAAAAAAAGCGCTGGTATCTTTGCAGATAACCAGCGCAAGAGTGGAAGCGGTTGCTTAAGCCACGGCGGCTCTTAATAAACTGGCATTATCGACCCGTTTATAGTTAAGCCACGTTTTATGGTAGAGCTTATGCGATTTTTGGCGTAATTGGGCGATTTGCGCTAATTCAAACTCGCTTAAAGGGCGTTGTTGTTTGATGGCGTTGGCTTCAATTAATTGCACTTTTTCATAAACCTGATGCTCTGGGCCACTTTTGATCTGGGCAATGTCCTTAAGGTGTAACTGGACTTCGGCAATCATACCTGTGCTGGGTAAACGTACCAGTAAGTTTAAGTCACGGTAACCTGAGGCCTTAGGTTCGGCAAAACGGTTTTTCTGTTTAACGACTTGGGTTTGTTCTGTGAGTATATGATAAGCCTGCATCAGTTCTTGAATGCTATCTGTGACTATGCTGGCTCTCGCAAGATCGGTGAGTTGGCTGGCATCCCCTTTAAATTTTGTCGCTACTTTTTGTGCTGCGCGTGGGTAACTTTTAACCGGGGGAATAATGATCTGTGAGCCTGACTGCGCGGCGATGTTTTGCAGTAATTGGCTTAATTCCGCTTGGGCATAGTGGGCGTTGGCATATAAGTTTGCTAAGTCGCTTGAGGTTTGGCGTGGTGTGTCGAAGGTTTGGCTGCTAATGGCATAAAGACCTTCTAAATCGTGGCTATGTGTCTGTCTTGCACTGTAATTACCACGTTCGGCCTTAGCATCATTGATATCAAGGGGATTGGCTACTGCGGCGCGGGTCGATAATAAGAGTAGAAAAATAAAAAAGGTACGAAATAACTTATTCATAACGGCCTACTTCCTTATTGAAGTGATACACATCACAGTGACCACCTTAGGCTGCTATGGCTTAATTAGAGCTGAATCAATGATGAAGCTTTATTCATCTTCATCTTCATCTTGGGCTTATCCCCTTCGCCCGAGCCAATAAAAATGGCGCCACCCATTACAGGTCGCGCCATTTTGTGGCTCTGCCAAGGTGGCAGAGTTATGACTTAATTTGGCTTACCAAATTTTTACGCGTTTTTCTGGGGCGATATACATAGCATCACCGGGTTTTACTTCATAGGTAGTGTAAAACTCTGGCATGTTAGATAACGCACCTAAGGCGCGGAATTCCGCAGGTGAGTGTGGATCGGTCGCTACGCGGTTACGCAGTGCTTCTTCCTTGGCTTTGGCACGCCAAATTTGGGTGAAGCCGATGAAGAAACGTTGATCGCCAGTCAAACCGTCGATAACCGGCGCTTCTTTACCGTTCAGAGACTTCTTGTATGCGCGGTAAGCGATGGTCACACCTGATAGGTCACCAATGTTCTCGCCTAAGGTCAAGCTGCCATTGACATGCAGATCGTCAAATACTGCGTAACCGTCGTACTGGGCGATAAGTGCTTGGCCGCGGGCTGAGAACTCTTTTAAGTCCTGCGCTGTCCACCAGTCACGCATATTGCCTTCACCATCGAACTTGGCACCTTGGTCGTCGAAACCATGGCCCATTTCGTGACCGATAACCGCACCGATACCACCGTAGTTCACCGCATCATCCGCTTCCATGTTGAAGAAAGGAGGTTGCAGAATAGCCGCAGGGAACACGATTTCATTCATGGTTGGGTTGTAGTAAGCATTGACCGTTTGTGGTGTCATATGCCATTCATCTTTATCGATTGGCGCACCGAGTTTAGCCAGAGACTTAGCGTGCTCAACTTCACTGGCACGCATAGCGTTACCGATTAAGTCATCGGCCTTGATGGTCAGCTTGCTGTAATCTTCCCATTTGTTGGGGTAACCAATTTTAGGGTTAAATTTGGCTAACTTATCCGCCGCAGCCACTTTAGTGCTCTCGCTCATCCAAGTTAAATCTTTGATGCTGTCGCCGTAAGCGCCACGCAGATTTTCAACTAGGGCTTGCATACGCTCTTTGGCTTCAGGCGTAAAATGACGCTTCACGTACACTTTGCCGACGACTTCACCGAGAACAGCGTTAACAGCGGCTACACCGCGTTTCCAGCGAGGCTCTTGTTCTTCTTGGCCGTTTAAGGTTTTAGCGAAGAAGGCAAAGTTTTCGTTATCGAGTTCTTCGCTTAAGTTGCTTGCGGCGTGGGTCAGTACCTGCCACTGCATATAGGTCTTCCAAGTGGCGAGATCCGTTGTCTTGAGGATTTCGTTCAGGCCTTGGATATAGCTAGGTTGATTAACGATAATATCGGTTTGCTTATCGGCACCTAACGCGGCTAAGTAACCTGCCCAATCGATATCCGGCGCTAAGGTCGCCAGATCTTTTACTTGGTATAGGTTGTATGTCTTAGTGCTGTCACGGGTTTCTACAACATCCCAGTGCTTAGCGGCAATGGCGGTTTCTAGGGCTAGGATAGCTTCTGCGCTAGCCTTAGGATTTGCAAGGCCAGCTAGGGTAAACATTTTTTCGATGTGGGCGACATAAGCCTTACGAATATTAACGAAGCGCTCTGACTCGTTAAAGTAGTAGTCTTTTTCCGGCAGGCTTAAACCGTATTGCCATAGGTGAGTCGCATAGCGGCTCGAATTCTTGGCATCGATATCGATATAAAATGCCATCGGAGTCCCTGCGCCCGCGATTTGGCTGTGGGCGAAGTATTTTACTAATTCATTTTTATCTTTTAGGGCATTAATGGCATCAAATTCACCTTGGATTGGTGTCACGCCCAGTTTGTTGAGTGTGGCGGTATCCATAAATGAGCGATATAAATCGGCCACTTTTTGCTCGTCTGTACCAGCGGCTAAATTGGGTGTCGCAGCCACTTCTTCGATAATGGCTTTTACGTCATCACGGGATTTTTCACGTAGATCGTAAAAGGCGCCAATACTCGTGCGATCCCCTGGGATTTCAGTGTTTTTTAACCAAGTGCCATTGACATATTTGTAGAAATCGTCCTGTGGACGAACCGCTTTATCAAAATGAGCAAATTCAATGCCTGAGCCTAAGGCTTTTGTTACGGCGGCGGCAGTCGCGGATTTATTGATTTCTGCTTCTGGGGTTTTCACATCAGCGGGTTTGTCATTACAGGCAGTCAGGCCTGCAATAAGTGAGGCACATAGTCCCCCAATGAGTACTTTTCTCATGTCGTTTCCTTCGAGTTTATTATAGTGCCCATAATTGGGCTTTTTATTGGTAAAAACTGGGATTGCTTCAGGCGCAATGGGACCTATGTTAATGCTTTAAGGGGAAGCTAAACAAGGTGATTACACTTTTTATCGCGGATTTATCTTCAGTCATATGTAACTAAAGGTTACCAGTTGTCGTATTCGCCTCTTCAGCGTCAAAGTTACCGTATGCGAGCCTTTTCAGGTAAGCGAGTACTTAGTTTTATCTTTTTTAATGAACTTAAATGAGTTGCCTAATGGGCTTTGCTGGATTACCTGCGACCACGGTTTTGGCTGCCACATTTTTTGTGACTAGGGCTCCTGCGCCTATGATGGCGTCATCACCAATAGTGACACCTGGCATTATGATTGCGCCGCCACCAATCCATACCCGTTTACCGACCTTAATGGCTTTGGCGGTTTCTAACCCTGAGCAACGTAGCTCGGCATCGAGTGGATGACTCGAGGTGTAAAACTGCACATTGGGGCCGACCATAGTTTGCTCGCCAATATCAATGGGCGCATTGTCCTGTAAGGTGACATTCACATTGATAAACACTTTGTCGGCAAGGGTGAGATTGATGCCGTAACTGATAAAAATAGGCGTGGAGATAATCGCAGTGGGTGATTTATGGGGAATGAGTTGCTGACAGAGTTGGCTGTATTCTATGTTGTCTTGGTCAATAGTTTGATTTAATTGTCTATTTATTTGCTGTTGTTGGGCTCTTAAACTTAAGAGTTCGCTGGCAAGGCAGTTATATTCTTGGCCTGTGATCATCTTTTGGAACTCAGTCATGTCATTTTTCCCTATGTGACTGCTGTCAATGCCTAAGGGCTAAATAGGAACGCATCTCGTGTTCTGCAGCAATTCTTTGCCCTTTGTTATGCTCGGCCCCATAATACGGCAGTTTTCATTTATTAAGTTGAGTAATAACGTGCGTTTAGACAAATTTATCTGTGAAAGTACCTCGCTGACTCGAACACTGGCCAAAAAAGCTTTACACCGTGGCGATGTGAGTTGCGATGGCGTTATTGTCAAAGACTCGGGTTTTAAGGTGACCGATGGCATGCAGATTTGCCTCGAAGGTGAGCCTATAACCTTAGTGGGCGAGCGCTATTTGATGCTGAATAAACCAGTCGATACTATTTGCTCAACCATAGATGAAGCCTATCCCTCTGTCTTGAGTCTGCTTGAACTGGCAAAACCTGAAACACTGCATATTGCTGGTCGTTTAGATGCCGATACCACAGGGCTAGTGTTGATCACGAGTGATGGCCAGTGGTCACACCGGATCACCTCTCCGAAAAAAGACTGCGGTAAGCGCTATTTAGTGCAATTAGCCGAACCGGTCGATGCTGGCTTAATCGAGGTTTTTGCTGCCGGCGTTGAGCTTAGAAATGAAGAGGGACTGACCAAACCTGCGGTACTTGAGATCATTGAACCGCAATGTGTACGCTTAACTATCACCGAAGGCAAATATCACCAAGTGAAGCGGATGTTCGCCGCCGTGGGAAACCATGTCGTAGGTTTACACCGTGAGAGTATTGGACAAATCGAGTTGGACCCGGATTTAGCCCTAGGGGAGTGGCGTTACTTAACCGCCGAAGAGATAGCTTCAATCTGAAAGATTCCATAAACGGAAGCACGCTATAAAAAATGCCGCCTAAGTTTGGGCGGCATTTTTGTTACTAAGTCTTGATTAACCTTGCTTTAGGCTCAGGTTACCGCTGACGGTATTCATCCTGACATCCGCAGTGCCTGTGCCCGTTTGGAAGCTGAGGGATTCATTTGATACGTATTTTTGTTTTTGCGGTACATCCTGGCTTAGGCCATTTTTAATTTTGCCACCTGGACCTCCGTTTAAATCAAAACTGGCATCGGGCATGGCCGCGAAGGTGACGGTAATATCACCACTGACGCTTTCTAGGCTCGCTCTATCGAAGGTTTTTGCCAGTGATACTTGGCTGTCGCCGCTCACGGTTCTGAGAGTGATATCTTTTGCGGCGCTAAAGTTGGCGGTCACTTCACCCGACACTTGTTCAACTTTGACCTTTTCAGCTAGTGTTTGGCTGTTAAGATCGCCGCTCACGAGACGGTACTTGATTTCACCTTTGCTTTCCGTGTCGTTAATTTCACCGGATACAGTGTTTAGCAGGATTTTGCCATCTAATCCTTTGGTGTTGATATCCCCAGAGACAGAGTTCAGCGATGGATTACCGCTAAGGCCATCGGCGCTGATGTTGCCACTGACGGTATTTAAATCCAGTTCACCTTGCGTCTGAGTTATCTGTAGATTTGCCGAAATAGTGTCGGCACTGAGTTTAACTGTTTTGGGGACCATAATCGTCAGTTTTGAGCCGTTATTATCGCTGCCATTGTAATGTTGTGGCATTTTATCCTCGATATTCAGGTTATTACCTTTTTGCTCGAAGATAAAACCTTCGCTCAGTTCATCGAGGGTTCCGGTCACGCTCACCTCATTTTTATCCCAACTTTGGATCTGTACTTCACCACGCTGGATCTTGATTTGCAGTTGAGTCCCACTGCTGATACTCAATTGTTTGTCCACACTCTGGGCGGCAAACACTGTGCCCATTAAACCGAGGTAGAAAGTTGACACTAATAGACTGGTCTTGGTCAGGTTCATGTTGCTCATAGGGTGTTTCCTTGTGTTGAGTTTTTAATGGGCAGTTTTTGGCCTTGCTGCAGTAGTTCGAGTTCACGCTGCTGCACCCAAAGCCAGAGTTGCCAAAGTTGTTTATCGGTTGGATTCGCTTGTAATGCTTGATAAATCTGCGCACCTGCGCGCCTAAGTTCTTCTAATCCCTGCTCCAGTGGAGCACTTAAATGACGGGTCTGCCATATAAGCGCATTGGGCGTGTGTTCGAGAGCATCGACTTGCCCTTGGTGCATGGTGGCTATTTGCGTCAATAGAGTTTGCAAAGCCTTATCGCTGTCCTTTGGTGCTTGCTGCGCCGTGTTCTGTGTTGTGGGGGTTATCCCTTGGTATTGGTAGCCGAAAAATACCGCCAACAATATCGTCGCCGCCATGGCCCACTGCGGCCACAGTGGGCGACCGTATTTAGAGATATCCGCTTTGGGGCTCAATGGTTTATCCATGCGTTTTTCTATGGTCAACCAAAGGTCTCGTTCTGGGGCTAAGCCTTTAGGTGCCTTTGCGACCAATTGCTCGAGTTGTTCTTCACGGGAACGCGGCGTTAATGTCATTACAGCATCTCCTGTAGTAATTGCTTCGCTCTGTGGTATTGCGTCTTACTGGTGCCGACGGCAATGCCGAGTAAGTCGGCTATTTCCTCGTGTTGATAGCCTTCTATGGCACAAAGGACGAACACGATACGAGCCCGTTCTGGCAGCCTAAGGATCAATTTATCTAACCCTTGATAGTCCTCATCTGTGCCTGGGAACTGATGGTCGTTTTCCAGCGGTATAAAACGCGCCCAAAAGGATTTTTGCTTGCGAATACTGCTTAGGGCCTGATTTACACAAATGCTGTGTAACCAAGTTGAAAATTGGCTATCTCCCCGAAACTGCGGCAACTTTTGCCATACAAGAATAAAACACTCCTGGGTGACTTCTTCGGCCTGGGCCGCCTGGCCACACAAACGTAGAGAGAGCGCATAAATACGTTGATGATGGTTTAAGTACAGTTGCTTAAATGCTGAGCGATCGCCTTGTCCTGCTAAGGTAACAAGATCAAAGTCCGACGCTGTGCTATTGAGTGGGAGTATCCCTGCCGTCACTGTACTTTCCTGTCGTTATGGTTATTTGTTGTAGTTTTGACGCTATGGAAAGGTCAAAAGGTTTGGATCATTTTAAAAAATATTTATGTTGCACATTTTAGAGCATGTTGGCGTTTCAAGAATGTAGTAGAATTTATTGACAATAAGAGCGCTAAGTTTATGAAGTAAAATGTTTTATACAGAATGCTATCGTGAATAATGCGCCCCAAAATGTTCAATGTTATATAGTAACTCAATCAAATAGAAATAAATGAATTGGGCGCATTATGTGGCCCGCTATGCGGGGCGATATATGGGCTGGGAATGTTGAATAGGGGAATAAATCGGCAAGGATTATTGTATAAAAATGAACTTTTGATGTACTGGGAAACTTTTACTGCTAAAGGCCAAACTCCCAGCTATCTTTTTAAGAGACATTATATTTATTAGGGACTTTCTATGTTAATCCGCTCTAAGCTGCTACTCAGTGCAGCTGTATCCATCACTGCATTAATTGGAATGTTTGGGCTGCAGCTCCATTCCAATTCGGTGAGTTCGGAACTCGCTAATGCGGCCCAAGACGTGCTCGAGTTAGAGCGAGACGTTTTGTTGTTGCGTAAGAATGAGAAGGATTTCTTTGCCCGTAAAGATTTACAGTATTTTGAAAAGCATAAGGAAATACATTCCCAAATCGATAAAATCATCTCCGAATTAGAGCAAACCTTTAATAAATATGCCGTGGCTACCAGTTCGCTTGAAAATTTTGATCGTAATTTAAACCAGTACCAATCGGCTTTTAATGAAGTTGCTCAATTACAGCAAGAAATAGGATTAACGCCTAAAACTGGGTTATATGGCACCCTTAGATCCGCAGTGCATAATGTCGAAACACTGTTGAAGGAGTACGACCAATTATCCTTGCAGGTCGCAATGCTGCAATTAAGGCGTAACGAAAAGGATTTTATGCTACGCCGAGAGCTCAGTTATGTTGATACCTTCGACGCTAACATTGCCTTATTTAATAGCAGTTTACTGACATCCAGTCTCGATAGCGCGACCCAAGCTAAAATAGCCACCCTGATAAACCAATATCAAAAGGACTTCAAAAGTTTAGTGAGCAAGGAGCAGCAATTTGGGCTCAGTGAAAAAGATGGCACTATGGCGCAACTGATCGCGGCCAACAGGTTAACCGAATCGAGTGCGATTGAGCTGCATACCCTTGCGCTTAAAGCCATTGATGAGGCTGAGAGTGACAGTGTCAATATTGGTATTATGGTGTTTATCCTGATAGCCGTGCTGCTTAGCGTCATAACTTATTTTATTATTCGTAGCATTATCGCCCCCGTCGAACGCATCACTCAGGTGATTTCCCGTATTGAGGCCAGTAAAGATCTTACCCTAAGATGCGATACCTCTACTCAGGATGAGTTGGGGGAAATTGCTAAACACTTCAATAGTATGGTCGATACTTTTCAGCAGTTAATCGAACAGGTTATCGAGTCGGTCGCCACGATTAATACCTCCTGCAAACGTGTCTCAGAAAATGCAATCCAAGCATCCCAAGGGGTAACGCAGCAGCTCAATGAAACCGATATGGTGGCAACGGCGATTACCGAAATGGGCGCGACTATCGATGAAATTGCCAAGACCACTGAGCTTGCGGCCCTCAAGGCGGGTAAAACCCATGACAATGCCCAAATGGGGCAAAATGAGGTTATGCAGACCATTCAGAAAATTGAGCAATTGGCGCAGCAAATTAATGATAGTGCGTCTGTGGTTGATGAACTCGAGCGCGACAGTGAGACTATCGGTAGCGTGCTCGATGTGATCCGTGGCATTGCCGAGCAAACTAATCTCCTTGCGCTTAATGCGGCGATTGAGGCGGCGCGGGCCGGTGAACAAGGCCGTGGTTTTGCGGTGGTGGCCGATGAGGTGCGTAGCCTAGCGATGCGCACTCAATCATCGACACAGGAGATTGCTAATATTATCCAAACACTCCAGAGCCGTACCCGCTCAATCGTGCAATTGATGGATGCGAGTCAAAAACAAGGAGCCGAGAGTGCCGAACAGGCCGCGGCAGCGGGCGCATTACTGAAGCTTATCAATACCGATGTGCGTAATATTATGGATATGAGTACACAGATCGCCGCCGCCATTGAGGAGCAGAGCATGGTGGCTGCCGAGGTGAATAAGAATGTGGTGGTGATTCGGGATATTGCCCAGGAATCATCCGAGGCGGCGGATGCCAACGCATCGGCATCGGACGAGCTTAAGGCACAGGCCGAGTATCTGCATCGCGCAGTCAGTAATTTTAAAATTTAAGCTCTTAAAACCTAAGTTTTTAAAATCTAAGCCGCCTTTGGCACAAATAAAAAACGCACTCAATCGAGTGCGTTTTTTTATCATCACGAGCTAGCCTATTAGTGGCTAAACATCGCAGAGATAGACTCTTCGTTGCTGACGCGACGAATGGCTTCAGCCAATACAGCTGACATAGTTAGCTGAGTCACTTTAGCCACTTTAAGCATTTCAGGGCTTAAAGGCACAGTGTCTGTGACTATCACTTCATCGATCACTGAGTTTTCGATATTTTCAGCCGCTTTGCCAGAGAACACTGGGTGAGTCGCGTAGGCAAATACGCGGTTTGCGCCATGTTCTTTTAGGGCTTCAGCCGCTTTACACAGAGTGCCGCCTGTGTCGATCATATCGTCAACGATAATGCAGTCACGGCCTTGAACATCACCGATAATATGCATGACTTGGGCAACGTTCGCCTGTGGGCGACGTTTATCGATAATGGCTAGATCAGAATCATCTAAAAGTTTTGCCACTGCACGAGCGCGAACAACGCCACCAATATCCGGTGAAACTACCACAGGATTATCGAGTTTCTTGGCTAACATATCTTCCAGTAGCACTGGGCTACCGAATACGTTATCCACAGGAACATCGAAGAAACCTTGGATTTGCTCAGCATGCAGGTCACAGGTCAGAACACGGTCAACACCGACGCTTGATAGGAAATCGGCAACCACTTTGGCGGTAATAGGTACACGGGCGCTACGAACGCGACGGTCTTGACGTGCATAACCAAAGTAAGGGATCACTGCGGTGATACGACCCGCAGATGCACGGCGCAGAGCATCAACCATCACGATGAGTTCCATCAGATTGTCGTTGGTCGGCGCACAGGTGGATTGGATGATAAACACATCGGCTCCACGTACATTTTCGTTAATTTGGACACTGATTTCACCATCGCTGAAACGACCAACCACTGCGTCTCCGAGTTTGCAAAATAGACGATCGGCTATCTTCTTAGCGAGACTGGGGGTGGCGTTCCCAGCAAAGAGCTTGATGTCGGGCACTGTATGAACCTCAGGCGTTTGCTTTATATTTTAGTGGCTAGGGTAACGACGATATAGGGACGGGAGGACCCGAGGCGTTATCGTATATGAGCTACCCTAGAAGAATGTAGTTTATGGATGACTGAGTCGCGTGATGAGCGGCGAAATATTCATCCCTTTTGCAACAAATCCTTGCATATCAGACGGTAACTTCGCCAAGGCTGCGAGAGCTTGTTGCTGTTGTGTAAATTCCCCAAACACGCATGCGCCTGTTCCGGTCATTCTCGACGGCGCATATTCTAGCAGCCAGCCTAAGGCCTTGGCAACTTGAGGGTATTTAGATACGACCAGTTTTTGACAATCATTTGCCCAAGGTTGGCTTAGTAAAGTGTCGATGGCCAGTTTGGGGGTATTACGCGGCAACAGGGGATCTTGAAAGACGGCGGCGGTCGAAACGTGAACGTCGGGTGCGATAACTAAATACCAAGGCTCACTCGGATTTACCGCTTGTAAGCGTTCACCTACGCCTTCGGCAAAAGCGGCGAAACCATGAATAAAAACAGGAATATCGGCACCAAGCTTCAGTCCAATTGTCGCTAAATCTTCGGTCGATAATTGGGTGTCCCACAGCTTGTTTAAGGCCACTAAGGTGGTCGCAGCATCGGAGGAACCGCCCCCTAAACCGCCGCCCATTGGCAGACGCTTATCGAGCCAGATCTCCGCTCCGCCCTTAAAGCCTGTCACTTGTTGGAGTGATTTTGCGGCTCGCAGAATTAAGTTATCGCTATCTGCGACAACAGCCGACATATTGGAGTGCAAAATCAGTTCATCGCTATCGGTTACTTTGAAATCTAGCATGTCGCAGCAATCGATAAATTGAAACAAGGTCTGCAATTCATGGTAGCCGTCGCTACGGCGGCCAGTGATATGTAAAAACAAATTAAGCTTGGCTGGTGCGGGCCAATGACGGGAAATGGCGTCTGACATGCTAAGGTTTTTCTCCTATCATCACTGTGGGTTTTCCGAGTGCTTGCCATTGATTCAGTTGTAGTTTTAGTTGTAAATCACCGCGTTCAAGCTTGAGTTGATGGGGGACAGTCGTCCCACTTTGGGATTGCCAACGTAAAAATGCGACTTGCCAAGGTGGTGGGGTTTGGGTATTGGTCAGTAGTTTAGGTTTGCCTTGGCTATCGCGTTCGATGACCTGATCATCTCGGCCAATTTGGCCTGTTATCCATAAAGGTAAATCGGCTAAGGGAATTGACCAACCGCTAACCCGTTCGAGTAATGCTTGGGCGTTATTGTCTTTAAAATCTTTGCCATCGATATGCAAATGGGCCGAGTCTGGGGTAGCCTCTAGGGTTAAGACTGTGGTGCCTAACATGGTGGTGAGGGTTAACTTGTCGTGGGTTTCGGTATGGCGCCAATAAAGGTTGGCGCTGAGCTTGTCATCGGGGGTTTTAATGGCGAGTTTGCCCTGAAGCTCCCAGGCGCTCGCTTGCTTGGCATCACTGACTGTGATGGGGCTTAAGTCGTCCAAGGGTGGTCGTGTTTGACAACCAGCTAAAAAGAGTAAGACACTCAAGGCGATATAAGAGAAAATGGATTTTGTGAGGCGCTTCAAATTATTCATCTATGACTGATATACCAAAGTCCTTATGATACGAGGGCTTGGAAAGAATACCAATGCCATTCGTAAAATTTCCATCGGTGGTCACTTAGGTTTGCCTCGCAAAGACAATCCTTACTTAGCTAGATTGATAGAAAATTTAGGTAAGAAGTTAGACCTTTATTCGGTTTTGTTAAGCGTATTCTGTTTTTAGTTGGGCCAATTCAGTAGAATGCCCTTAATAAGATAGACGCCAAGAATCTAGAAAGAGTCAGATGAGCCTTGTAGCAATCGGTATTAACCATAAAACAGCCACGGTAGACCTGCGTGAGAAAGTCGCCTTCTCTCCGGACAAAATTCATGATGCCATGAAGAGTCTGGCCAGTCGTACACGCTCGGGTGAAGCCGTTATTGTCTCGACCTGTAATCGCACTGAGTTGTATTGCAACAATGGCGACGAGGCCGATATCATCGAATGGCTTGAACAATATCATGGCCTAGATCATAAAGATGTGGCGCCTTGCCTCTACAATTACCACGGCCAAACCGCGGTCAAACATTTAATGCGCGTCGCCTCTGGGCTCGACTCGTTGATTTTAGGTGAGCCGCAAATTCTGGGGCAGGTGAAGCAAGCCTTCGCGAAAGCCAAAGAAGCTGGCACAGTTGCCTTAACCATAGACCGCTTATTCCAAAATACCTTTTCGGTGGCTAAAAAAGTGCGCACCGAAACGGAAATTGGCGCCGCCGCTGTATCTGTGGCCTTTGCCGCTGTGAGCATGGCGAAACATATCTTCTCATCACTGTCGACCACTAAGGTATTGCTTATCGGTGCGGGTGAAACCATTGAGCTGGTGGCCAAACATTTAAAAGACAATGGTGTGGCCTCTATGGTGGTGGCAAACCGGACTCTAGAACGCGCCCAAGGCATGTGCGAAGAATTTGGCGCTACAGCAATTACACTGGCACAGATACCAGATTTTCTCCCTAAAGCCGATATCGTGATATCCTCTACCGCCAGCCCGCTACCAATCCTTGGTAAAGGCATGGTCGAAAAAGCGCTAAAGCAGCGTCGCCATCAACCTATGTTATTGGTTGATATAGCAGTTCCCCGGGATATTGAACCGGAAGTCGCCGATTTGGATGACGCGTTTCTGTATACAGTGGACGACCTGCATAGCATTATTGAACAGAATATGGCTTCTCGAAAAGAAGCCGCCGAGCAAGCTGAATTAATTACTGAAGAACAATCTTACCTATTTATGGATTGGGTGCGTTCTTTAGAGTCGGTCGACAGTATTCGTGAGTATCGCAATCAGAGCATGGCGATAAAAGATGAGTTAGTGGAACGCGCCCTGAATAAATTAGCCCAGGGGAGCGACACTGAGCAGGTATTGATTGAACTAGCCAATCGCCTGACCAACAAACTTATCCACGCACCTACCCAAGCCCTCACGGCGGCGAGCCGTCAGGGGGATTTGAATACACTAGGTCAGTTAAGAACAGCGCTTGGATTAGATAAAAACTAAGGTTAGCGAGTTAAATGAAGGAATCCGTTATCCGCAAGCTGGAAGGCTTGCTCGAGCGCAATGAAGAAGTATTGGCTTTGCTTGGTGATGCGTCGGTTATCGCAGATCAAGACAGGTTTCGCGCATTATCCAAAGAATATTCTCAGCTAGAAGAAGTGGTTGCAGGCTTTAAAGCCTATCAGCAAGCACTGGCTGATCTCGACTCCGCAAAGGAAATGTTGGAAGAAGATGACGCCGAAATGCGCGAGATGGCCCAAGAAGAAATGAAGGCCGCAAAAGCACAGCTTGAGCGACTCGAAGCTGAGCTGCAGATCCTACTGCTGCCAAAGGATCCCAACGATGATACTAACGCCTTTATCGAAATCCGAGCCGGTGCGGGTGGCGATGAAGCGGCGATTTTTGCGGGCGATTTGTTCCGTATGTATAGCCGTTATGCCGAAGCGAATCGTTGGCAGTTAGAAATCATGAGCAGCAACGAAGGCGAACACGGCGGCTTTAAAGAAATCATCGTTAAAGTGAGCGGTGAAGGTGCCTACGGTAAGCTTAAATTTGAATCCGGCGGTCACCGTGTGCAACGTGTGCCAGAAACCGAATCCCAGGGCCGTGTGCATACCTCGGCGGTGACTGTGGTTGTCATGCATGAAGTGCCTGAAGCAGAAGCGATTTCCATTAACCCTGCAGATCTGAAGGTCGATACCTTCCGTTCATCGGGCGCCGGTGGTCAGCACGTTAACAAAACCGACTCGGCGATTCGTATTACCCATATCCCGACTGGGATTGTGGTGGAATGCCAAGATCAACGCTCACAACATAAGAACCGCGCCCAAGCCATGAGCGTTCTGGCCGCCCGTATTCAAGCGGTTGAAGACGAAAAGCGCCGTAGCGCGGAAGAATCGACCCGCCGTAGCCTTGTCGCCAGTGGTGATCGCTCCGAGCGCGTGCGTACCTACAACTTCCCCCAAGGCCGGGTGAGTGAACATCGTATCAACTTAACTTTGTATCGCTTAAATGAAGTGATGGAAGGGGATTTAGACGCGATTCTGGCTCCCTTGATGCAAGAGCATCAGGCCGATCTGTTGGCCGCACTGGCTGACGAGCAGGGGTAATTTTGTCACAACAATCTAGCATCGCCGAAGCCCTACAATGGGCTTATGTGCAGTTAGCGCCAACCTCTGAATCCGCCCATTTGGATGCAGAGGTTTTACTCCTGTACAGCCTCAATAAAAGCCGTGCTTATTTATACACTTGGCCGGAAAAAGCCTTGACGGTTGAGCAGTGGAAACGCTTCGTACAAATGGTGCAAAAGCGCCAGAAAGGCGTACCAGTTGCGCATATTGTCGGGGAACGAGAGTTTTGGTCACTGCCGTTTATCGTGAATGACACGACCTTGATCCCACGGCCAGACACGGAAATCTTGGTTGAAACCGCGCTAAATCTCCCCCTATCGACCTATGCGAAAGTGCTCGATTTAGGCACAGGCACAGGCGCTATTGCCTTGGCGCTGGCGTCTGAACGTGAGTCATGGGAAATCACCGCGGTCGATAAAGTTGATGATGCCGTAGCACTGGCGATCGCCAACCGCGAAAACTTAAAATTGCCGCAGGTTGAAATCCTCCAGAGCGATTGGTTTAGTGCGGTAAAGTCGCGGGATTTTGACTTAATCGTCTCAAACCCGCCCTATATCGATGAAGCGGATGAGCATTTGCACCAAGGCGATGTACGCTTCGAGCCACAGAGTGCATTAACCGCCGCCGAGGAAGGCTTTGCCGATCTCTACTATATCGCCAAAACCGCCCGGGATTATTTAAAACCTAACGGTTATATCCTGCTCGAACACGGTTTTGAACAGGCGGTCAAACTCAGGGCAAAGCTTATCGAGTTAGGCTATGAGAATGTCGCCACTGTGCGGGATTTTGGTAGCAACGATAGATGCACTATGGGCAAATGGGCGGAGTAATTCGCCCTTGTTTTTAGTGCTTTTTAGTCAAAATACATGCGCGTTATCCCAACTCTGTAAAGATAAAATTTCTAAAATTAATGACTTAAATTTTATGCCGATTAGATAATCGGTTTGGGAAACGCGCATGTGCGTTTTTCCGTATAGTGTATTTGATAAAAAGCTGATAAGTTCCTTTTATTACAAGTTATTAAATATGCGCATTTTTACTGGTCTAATAAGGTAAATGCGCACTATACAAAGGTTAACTGTCTCCGTAAATTTCAGGAGTGTCTCAAATTAAAATTTATATTTCGTTATTTACTATTGCAGTAGTTTCCTTTGGTTTTGCGTTTTATGCGCCTATTGCAGAGGTCTTTAAAGGTATTGTAGTGATGCCTGCTGTCGGTGCAATGTTTGCGGCAATCTTCCAATTAATTAGGGATGATGCTGCTCATGTTCGTAGAAAAGAGATTTTAATTAAAGAGCAACATTATTCATTAGCTGCATCTTCCCATATGGCAAATGTTGTATTTGATAAGCAAGTTGAGTTTTCTGATAAATATACTTCTGAAGTATTAAAAGCATTCCATACATTGATGCCAAAAAATGACTGGCAAGAGGCTCATAGTTTTGCAAAGAATCTTACATTTATTAGACTCGAATATATGTGCTGGTTAACTACTGAAATTGATGAAAACTTAGAAGAATTCGAAAAGAAACTACGTACTTTAGGGGCAAATAGCTCTTATATTAGAATGCCCAAAGGTGAAGGTACTATCCAAGAGCACCGAGATGAAGCTGCTCGTGAAATGTTAGAAATACAAGCTGCCTTTTTATACATTTTAGAGAAAACAGATAACCACTCAGAGGTGAGATTATCTTCTCTATCAAAGAAAATGAGGAAAATGCTAAATGTTGAAGAGCTAGCAACATTAAAAAACAAACTAGTTGATAGTTCTTTGCAGTCAAACAGTTAGTAAGTAGTTTAAACGGAAAAACACTTGGCTATTGTTCGTTCATCACAAAATTATAGCCAACAATTTTTGTCCGCTTAAGTGGGCGTTAGTACCCATCAGGAAAGTTGTATGGATAGAGCGAAATCTCTAGAAGTTTTGGCTGTATTGATTTGAAACTTTAACAATCGGCTTATTAACATCGCTTAACCGCAATGTTTTTGCGGTTAAGCTTGATATTTCTGGCATCCTATTCATTGGCAGAATGAACGTTAATGACGACTTTGCCTTTGGAACGTCCATTCTCAACATAGGCCATTGCTGCTGGCGTTGCTTCGAACGGGAATACTCGGTCAATCACCGGACGAATGACTCCTGAGTCTATAAGTGCGGCGATCTTTTCTAGCTGTTTTCCGTTGGCCTTCATGAATAGAAATGAATAGCTAATCTGGCGGTGTTTGGCTTTTTTGCAAGTGCTAGCACTTAAGAGTCGCATGACTTGTTTAATAAGCCATGGCGCTTTTATCTCTTCGCCGAATGCAGGATCCGGTGGGCCTGAGATAGAGATCAGTTTGCCGCTTGGCTTAAGGACATTAAGGGACTTTGACAGTGTTTTACTATCCTGACTGTTTAGGACAACATCATAATCTCGCAGAATATTTTCGAAATCATCCTGTTTGTAGTCGATGACAAGGTCGGCCCCGAGTTTTTTCACCCAAGCCACATTTTCCGTGCTCGTGGTGGTTGCAACGTAAGCGCCTAGGTGTTTTGCCAGCTGTATGGCAAATGTACCTACGCCACCAGAGCCTGCTTGAATAAACACCTTTTGCCCTGGACCTAGATTGGCTTTTTCCACTAACGCTTGCCAAGCGGTCAAACCGACTAAAGGTATGGAGGCCGCCGCTTGCATATTCACAGTGGTTGGTTTAATAGCCACCGAACTTGCTTTAATTGCAATAAATTCAGCAAAAGTACCGATACGGAAATCATCTGCTCGGGCATAAACTTCATCTCCGACCTTCACATTGTGCACTTTAGGCCCAACGCTAACGACGACTCCAGCGACATCATGGCCAAGGATGAGTGGTAACGGGTAGGGGAGAATTAGCTTGAACTCGCCATTTTTAATCTTAGCGTCCAGTACGTTTACCCCCGCAGCATGGACTTTGACCATGACTTCATCATCACTAAGCCTTGGTTCGGGGACGTCGGCAAAATCGAGGCGACTCTTTTTTCCGTATTGTTTGAGCATAAATGCTTTCATAGGGTTACCTTCCGACTTCAATTTTTAGGCTTCAAGCCCAAGGTCTTTTCGTACGCCGACTTCTAGCACGCGTGCGGGCGCAAATCTGCGGAGTAATTGCAAGCGCTTGGCTAATCCTGGGGCGTAATGGATATTGGGATGTTTTACCTGAGCTACTTTAACGACCATTTTTGCGACTACTTCGGGGCCATCTGCACTTACAAGCACTTGCTTGACTCTTTTCTCTATTAATTCACAAATCTTACGATACACATCCATAGGGCTATCGGGTTTCATCAGGTTAGTATCGAATGGTGTATTGATATAAGCCGGTTCAATGACCGAGACTCGGATATTCATTGTTCGTAACTCATGGTCGAGCGATTCTGAATATCCAGCCACTGCGTGTTTAGTCGCTGAATACAATGCCATATATGGCATTGGTAAAAAGCCTAATACTGAGCCGATATTGATAATGCGGCCACTCTGTTGTTGTCGCATATAGGGCAGGACTGCACGGGTCATACGTACAATGCCGAAGAAATTAGTATCAAATATAGCCTGAGCTTGCTCGAGTGAGCTTTCCTCGGCCCCAGCAGGTGAAACGCCAACGCCAGCATTATTAACCAGAAGGTCGATTCGGCCAGATTTATCTATGACTTGGCTAATCAAAGCCTCTACAGATCCCTCGTCGGTCACGTCTAGTGGCAGTATTTCGAATAATCCATTGCTCGCTGCGTTAGCTCGTCTACTCGTGCCGTACACTTTATAGCCCGCTTTAGCGAGATGCTCTGCGGTTGCGGCACCTATACCGGAAGAGGCTCCGGTAACCAAAGCAACGGGTTGATCATAATTACTCATAAATTGGCACTCTCTCAAGGATGGAATATTGGATTGCAAACTGTTACTATCAGTTCGATACTAACTTACTACCTTTTTGATAGTTAGTCACTACTGAAATGATATTAACATGGAAAATTTATCGCATATGTCTTGTCCTATTGCTCGCAGTCTCGCGGTTCTTGGTGATTCCTGGAGCATTTTGATCCTGCGTGATGCCCATGCAGGCCTCACTCGTTTCGACCAGTTCCGCAAAAGTCTTGGCATTGCACCGACTATGCTCACCAAACGATTAGCGGCGTTAACCGAGGAGGGGTTGCTAGAACGGCGGCGATATCAAGAGAATCCTCCCCGTGATGAATACTTGCTAACTTTAGCGGGCCAGGATTTTTTGCCAGTGCTGTTTATGATTGGAGCTTGGGGCTCTAAGTACAGGGGCGATGGAAATTTGGTGCGTTTTGTTGATGCTGAAATGGGGACTGAAATTGTACCTGTGGCTGTGGATGATGTTACGGGGGCAAAGATAGGCACTCGTCCGATACGTGTCGTCATGCCAGACGAAAGCGAATAGCAATAGTATTAAATATCTGTTTAATCAGCTGCAACGGGTAAGTTGCAGCTGTTTTTTATGAACTGTCAGCTATACCGCTACTGAGCTATAGGGGCTTGGTAGACTAGTTTGCCATCAAAAATAGTGGTTAATACCTGCGTCTCTGACACATCGTAAACCTTAGCCGGATCGTCGCTTTCAGCCAATTCGACAATATTGCGGTCGAGAATAATTAAATCGGCTCGCTTGCCCACTTCTATCGAACCGACAATATCATCCTGACGCATAGCCTTGGCACCATTGATGGTATAGGCCGCAATCAACTCATGGACGCTTAAGGTCTGATTGGCATTTAAGGCAAAAACATCATCCCCAACCAGATTATTACGGGTCATGCCTGTGGCTATGTGTGAAAAAGGCACGGGTTCTCTGGTATCAACTGGGGCATCACTGCCTGCGATCAATACTGCCCCGGCATTTTTGGCCGTTTTTGTCGGATAGGTTGCCTGAATATAGTAATTCGCCTCGTTGTATAGGGTTTCAGGTTCAAGATTGGGCAGTTCCTCCACGAAGGGGATCACACTGAGATCATAGAAATAATCGGGAATCGCCCAACCATAAGTAAAGGCTAGGTAGATCCCAAGTTCACCTAGGCGCTGTTGATCATCAGGATGAACCACTTGCATATGGGCAATGGTGTGGGGTAGCGAACTATTTTTATTGCTCTTTTTTGCAATTTCAATGGCATCAATTGCCGATCTAACCGCGCCATCGCCAACGGCATGCATATGCACAACAAAGCCTGCGCTATCTAACTTAGTCACAAAGTTGTTCAAAAATTCAACCGCCGATACGCCCTCTTGATCTAAAGTTAGAGTGTCGCCATTGGCGGCGAGCAGGTCACCTTTCTTCATAAGGCACTGGGAAGGATGGTAATTATGGGTGGCCATAAAGGCATTGATCTCATCTTGATCATCATAATTGTTTGACTGTTCCCGCACCATTTGGCAAAGCTGGCCTTGTAAATCCACGTATCCATTGAGGGTGATGAGCCCTTCATCCAGCGCCGACAGATCCACAATTGGCTGTTTAAAGTGATCGACCATTACTGATGTCGGCAGTGTGGGCGGCACTTCAATAAGACTACCTTCCTGTACCCCATCAATCATAATTTTGACTGCATCCGCTTTCATATAGGGATAATCGCCTAAGCTATCCCGGGTGGCTTCTGCCTTGGCGATTAATGCGGAATAATTGACTTGCCCCCCTTGTACATATCCCTCGGCGCTGTAAGCCTGAGCCGCTGTTAATCTGAAGCTCATTTGGCCGCTATTGGCCAATGTTTTATATAAAGTTAATTCATCATCGCCAACCCAGGCATCTTGCACCGAAGTGATGCCGTATTTATTGAGTTTTTGAGCGATTTTGGGTAACTCTTGCGGATTTTGCTGCAGTGGATAGAGAAAATTAGGCACGCCGACTAAGTGAACCGCTGACTCGGTCAGGTTCCCATTAGGATTTCCTTCGGCATCAACCCCTACAAAGGGTTTAAATTGGCTAAATTCATTCGCGAGTGTGGTTTTATTGAGGCCGACGACTTTTCCTTGGGCATCTTTCACTTGGGCAAAGGCATAGGAATTGGCAGCGGCTGAATGACCATCTGGCCCCGCGAGATAAACGGGTTGAGTCGTTGAAATAGCATCTAATGCCTTAATTAGATTTGAATAGTTTGCTGTCGGTTCGTTGCCAACATAGGAGTTCCACTGGAGAGCGAAAATGATCTCTTTGTCATCGTATTGGTATTTAACCTGGCAGGCGGTCAATGCGGCAACAAGCTTATCGAGATCCATAGATTCAACGCCTAAATCACATACATCGACATCGACAATGCCTGTGGGGTGAATATGTGAATCGTGTAGCCCGGGTAACATCATTTTTCTTTCTAAATCGTGTACTTTTGTATTTTCCCCGATAAACTTTTTCGCCCCTTGGGTATTACCAACGTAAATAATTTCACCCGCTTTGATTGCTACAGCTTCGGCAACGGACTGGTGACTATCAACTGTGTAGATATAGCCATTCTGATACACATCATCAGCAGCGATTTCTTTATCATCGTCACACGCCGTCAATAAACCTAAGATTGCAACAGCCATGGCACTGGTTATTTTTTTCATCCTTGCTTCTCCGTGTTTTTTCAGTAATTACTGAAATAACCTACAAGGTTTTGAATGTTTTTCAAGCTATTTGTTGCCAATATTTTACATTTTTAACATTAAAGCTTAATTTTGTTCGATTTTATACACAGGAAAATGACGTCAAATCTTCAAATAAAATATGATAGAGTGGGTTTTTATTGGAGGGGTTATCTTGATCGAATTAGCAGTTCCAGTGCATTTGCAATTACGCAAGCAACCTAAGCAAAAACGCACCCAAGCGTTAATAGAACACATAAAAATCTGCACAGAGACCTTAGTGCAAGAGCTGGGTTATCAAGCGGTTAACACTAATGCTATTGCTCAGCTTGCTAATATTAACGTCAAATCCCTCTATGAGTTTTTCCCCAATAAAGAATCGATCTTGTATCACATTGCCGATCAGTGGTTATTGTCGCTACGCAAACTGTGTGTCGAATATGAATCGGAAAAATACATGGCCTTAGATTGGCGCAGTTATTTTTTTCAACTCCATAACGCCTGTCGGGCGGATGGCAATTACGAAAAAAATTACAATTCATTGCAGGGCTTATGGGATCTCATGCCTGAATTCATTGCACTAGATGAATTTCATCGCCGGTTCCTGATTGATTTCCACATAAGGCAATTTCGCCGCTTTGGCGCGCATCAGTCAGATGAAGTGTTAACGACTTTATGCTATTTCTTGATGGGGATAGAAGATGGACTCGGGCTGATTTTGGCCCATGTGAGCGAGGAACAGGTGTCGCAATTATCGCAATTACATTTCGATACTATCTGCTTCCACCTCGAGAAAATTTTAGAAAATTAAATGGCTTAGCAAAAGCTAGGCCGTATTCGTGCTTAAGTTAGACAACGCTTGGGTATCCATTCAGTGTGGAATGGTTCGCGTGGGCGGTAACGAGTCTGTGCCGAAAAGCTGGGCCTAGGAATGCATCATAACGCTTTGACCATAAAGAATTTACTGCCGGTTTCTGGGTAGGCTTGTTGTATCCATTGCACATGGTAACCGTGGCGTTCGTAGAAGGGTTTGGCTTGAAAATCTAAAGTGTCGAGTAGGGCAAATTGGCAGCCACGTGCCTTGGCCTTGAGTTCTGCCTCCAATAATAACTGCGAACCGATTTTTTGATGTCTTAGGGATTCATCGACCCAGAGATAATCAATTAAAAACCAGTTGCCGAAGGTTTTTCCGCTAATGCCCGCTAACAGTTTGCCCTCTGAGTCCTGCAATTTCAGCCCGAGATTTTTACGGCTAAGCCCTTGCCATTGTACTTGATTAAAGGCGACGATTTTTTGTCTTACCGCTTCGGCAAAGTCGGTCGATTCATCGTCAATTAGCAGTAAATTCATTATTATTTCCTATCAATTTATGAATTGAATTGAGTGCGTTAATCTACAGCCTTAGGCATTGGTCTGGCGTAATGATTAGGGTAAACTAGCGCCTTTGTCACTGGCCATAAGTATCAAAATGGAAACTTTTTACAGTCTATATCCCGCGGTTAAGCATCTGCATTTAACCTTAATTGCCCTAAGTGTGCTGTTTTTTATCGTTCGTTTTGTGCTGCATTTACGTCAGTCTGCACTGATGGATAAGAAATTGGTCAAGATCGCTCCCCATGTGATCGACACTTTCTTACTGCTTTCGGGCTTAACCTTGTGTTTTATGATCAAGCAATATCCCTTTGTCGATCCTTGGTTGACCGAGAAAATTGGTGCAGTTGTGGCTTATATTGCCCTAGGCGTGATTGCGATAAAAGCGAATAGAAACAAACTTTTCAAAGTATTCGCCTTCCTCGGCGCTATAGGTTGGTTAGTCTACGCTGCTAAATTGGCGCATTTTAAACAAGCGGTATTATTGGGGTAATGGGTAAATACACTCTGCAAGATGGCATTTCATTGCCCGAGTCGGCATTGGATTTAGGTGCTCACCTTGGCTTTTCAAACCTTAAGGCGGCGCAGTGGGCTTGGTTTGAATTGGCGGGAGCCGTATTAAGTCATTACTTGGTTGATCAGCAGCAGCGGTTAAATGCACTGCTGCATTGGTTTTATCAAGATCTTGGTTTTTGCGTTCGAGACAATTACTTCAGTGTGGAAGCGGCGGACTTAGGCACTTGCCTTATCAGTAAGCAAGGCAATAGCACCACGCTTTCTATGGTATTGATGTTACTGGCAAAACAGCTAGATCTAGAACTTGAGCCGCTGTTATTACCGGGTAATACAGTGCTAAGAAGCAAGATTGCGAGCGAGGTGCGCTATCTCGATCCTTTAACGGGTAATGAGCTGACAAAACACCAATTACATGTGTTAGTCCGCGGTGAGTTAGGTAACTCGGCCGAGTTAAAGCCGAGTTATTTAAAGGCGGCATCGGTCAAAAAGCTGATTTCCCGCATGTTGCACGAGCTTAAAGCGGGTTGCATCGTTTCCCATCAATTTGAGGCGGCGATGGAATGCTGTAGCTTGTTATTGCAGTGGCATCCCGATGATGTGCACCTTAATCGTGAGCGCGCTTTTATTGCCCAGCAACTTGGCTGTATCAATGTGGCTGCCGCAGATTTGCAGCATTTTGTCGATAACAGCCCGCACGATCCGGTAATTGAAATTGTAAAAATGCAGCTCAAAGAGTTAAACGAGCACGCCGAGATCTATCATTAAAAGGAGAGCCTTTCGGGGCTCTTTCTTATTTATTGTTGAATTTAATACAAAAATAACACTGGGCAGATGGGAAGTTTGACTCAGGGCTGCAACATGCAGTTATAACCATAAATACAATAAACTGTACCAAACAGGGAGACATTAGCATGACAGGCACAGCATTAGTTACTAATGACGCGGTGGCGCTCGGGATACTCGCCACAATATTAGGTTTTGTTTTTTATACCAGTAGCAGTCATCATCCGTTCTGGCAAAAATTTTACCGTTTTATTCCAGCATTATTATTGTGTTATTTCCTGCCGTCATTGTTAAATACCTTTGGGGTGATAGATGGTCATACATCACAATTGTACTTTGTCGCGTCCCGCTATCTCTTGCCTGCTTGTTTAGTTTTACTGATTTTAAGCGTTGATTTAAAAGCTATTTTAGGTCTTGGCCCTAAGGCTGTGATCATGTTTTTAACGGGAACCGTGGGGATAGTTATCGGTGGGCCCATTGCGTTGCTTGCAGTGTCATTTATCGAGCCATCGCTGATTGGCGTCGATGGCCCAGATGCGGTGTGGCGCGGCATGACAACCCTTGCGGGGAGTTGGATTGGCGGCGGCGCAAACCAAGCTGCGATGAAAGAAATCTATGAAGTGGGCGGCAATATTTTCTCTGTAATGGTGACAGTCGATGTGATTGTGGCCAATATTTGGATGGCGGTATTGCTGTTTATGGCATCGAAAGCCAAAGAGATAGACGCAAAGACTGGCGCCGATACCTCAGCTATCGAGACCTTAAAAAACAAAGTTGAAAAATATCATGCTGAAAATGCGCGTATTCCTAACCTACGGGATTTGATGCTCATTGTTGCAGTGGGTTTTGGTATTACGGGTGTCGCCCATATTGCCGCGGATTTTCTGGGGCCATTTTTCGAGGCCAACTATCCTTGGACTGAGGATTACAGTTTTACCTCTAAGTTCTTCTGGTTAGTGGTCATAGTGACAACCATAGGTTTAGCCATGTCCTTCAGCCCGGTGCGCCACTTAGAAGCGGCTGGGGCATCTAAGGTTGCATCGGCCTTTCTCTATATTCTAGTGGCAACCATAGGTTTGCATATGGATGTCAGTAAAGTGCTCGACACGCCGCTGTACTTTTTGGTGGGCATTATTTGGATGATAGTGCATGCGGGCTTTATGTTATTGGTGGCTAAACTGATTAAGGCTCCTTTGTTTTATATGGCGGTGGGCAGCCAAGCCAACGTCGGTGGCGCTGCGTCGGCACCTGTCGTTGCGGCGGCATTTCACCCCGCATTAGCCCCTGTGGGGGTATTGTTAGCCGTATTTGGTTATGTTTTAGGCACTTATATGGCGTGGATTTGTGGTCAAATTTTACAGTTAGTTGCGGTATAGCCGCCTTAGCTCCTATTCACCGCTGGCAAGGTTCCAGCATTTTAGAGAGAAGTTGCGATGAGTAATAAAATCATAAGCTTAGGTTCAATCGAGATTGCAAACGATAAACCTTTTGTGTTGTTTGGCGGCATGAACGTGCTTGAGTCTCGCGACCTCGCTATGTCGATTGCTGAAACTTACGCCGAAGTGACCCAAAAATTGGGGATCCCCTATGTATTTAAGGCATCCTTCGATAAGGCGAATCGCTCTTCTATTAACTCTTACCGTGGTCCAGGCATGGAGGAAGGATTGAAGATTTTTGAAGAAATCAAGAAAACCTTCAACCTGCCACTGATCACCGATGTGCATGAAACCTACCAGTGTGCCCCCGTTGCCGAAGTGGTCGATATCATTCAGCTGCCCGCCTTCCTTGCCCGTCAAACGGATCTGGTTGTGGCCATGGCGAAAACCGGCGCCATCATTAACGTGAAAAAGCCGCAGTTTTTAGCGCCCCACGAGATGCGCCATATCATTACTAAATTTAATGAAGCGGGTAACGACGAAATCATCCTCTGCGAACGTGGTTCATGTTTTGGCTACAACAACTTAGTCGTCGATATGCTTGGTATGGATGAGATGAAACAATCTGGCTATCCAGTGATTTTCGATGCGACCCATGCGCTGCAACGTCCTGGCGGTCGTAGCGACTCAGCGGGTGGCCGTCGTGCGCAGGCGACAGAATTAGCCCGCAGTGGCATGGCATTAGGTTTAGCGGGTCTGTTTATTGAAGCCCACCCCGATCCCGATAATGCGAAGTGTGATGGCCCCTGTGCGCTGCCTTTACATCAGTTAGAAAATTATCTGAAGCAAATGAAAGCGATTGATGATCTGGTTAAATCATTCGAACCCATTGACACTAGTAAGTAAGCATAAAAAAGAGAGGTTGAATAACCTCTCAAAAATAGCAGGGGAGTTTTTAATGCTCGGGCAATAAAGTAAATTGCCAATATTTACGATGAAAAAGACGAAGGATAAGATGTATTTACTTAAATGAGATCTTAAGAATACATCTAAGGTAATACATATAAGTACAGATAAAATGAGAGACCTGTTGATCTCTCATTTTAATATCACCACTACTTTTGGTTTAGTGCGTGTTTTGCTGCATTTGTACCCGCAATTTTGCCAAAAATTACAGTGTCAGCGACGGCATTACCACCTAAGCGATTATATCCATGCACACCACCTGTGACTTCGCCCGCTGCAAATAAGCCAACCAACGGTTTACTTTGAATATTCAGCACCTCGGCTTTGGTATCAATTGCGACACCACCCATAGTATGGTGAATACCGGGAGCCACTTTTACGGCATAAAAAGGGGCCTTTTCTAGTGGTAATGGCATTTGTTCGCGAGCAAAATCTTCATCCTTACCTTGTTTAAAATAGCGATTGTAGTTTGAAATCGTTTTTTCTAATGCGTTTTCTTTCATACCTGTGATTTTTGCAAGTTCAGAAACCGTATTTGCTTTTTCCAGCATATTTAAATGGTCATATCCTTGAACCATTTTTGCTTTTTTATAAAGCTCATTATCGAAGACTAACCAAGCATATTGTTCAGGTTGTTTGAGAATGGCATCGGATGCTTTATCGCGAGTAGTTAATTCGCTGATAAAACGATTGCCATCTTTATTGACCATAATAGCACCTACACCCCGAACGGTTTCCGAGATTAAAATGCGGCTATCTTTTCCCACAGTCGGATGAGCTTGTACCCAATCAATATCTGTCATACTCGCACCGATTGCCTTGGCAAGTTCAATACCATCACCTGTTGAAGTGATATTGTTTGAACTCGTCATACCTTTAAATGTTGGGCGATAAAATGCGACCATTTCTTTGTTAAAACCATATCCTCCCGTCGCAAGAACAACTGATTTTGCTGCAACCATATAATGGCCGGAGTGTTTACCGTGGACGACAACGCCGACAATTTTTTGGTCTTCATCAATAACCAGTTTGACGACTTTAGAGTTGAGTCTTGTATCAACACCTTCATTTACAGATGCTTTTCTAAGTACATCGATAATATGTGGACCGACACTTAAACCACCAGATGGACGATGTGTTCTATCGACTCTAGCGCCGCCAGAACGCTTCAAATCGTCCATATTGGCGCCTAAAGATTCTAACCATTTAATACCATCAGCCGATTGCTCCGCTAATATTTGTACCAATTTAGGATCGTTAGCATATCGACCGCCTTTCATTGTATCTTCGACATACCATTCGATTTTATCATCGACTTTATGGTCTTTTTGCTGAGCAGTCCCGACGGCATTATATCCGCCTGCGGCGAGCATAGAGTTACCACCACTAAATGGCGCTTTATCGAGTAATATAACGTTAGCGCCTGCCTTTTTAGCGGCGATTGCAGCATTAAACCCGGCACTACCAGCTCCAACAACAATCACATCCGTTGTTTCTTTAGCGCCTGCAGCAATCGCTTTATTTATTGCCTCATTATCCCAACCCTTATCCCAAGGTTCTTTGGATTTTGCTTGATTAAAAGGCATGTCGAGCCCTTCAAATGAATGGCATTCGTTACAATATAGCTTTGGTTGTTCATGCCCTTTATGGCAAGAGGTACAGTTAATATCGCCTAAATGTGAAGAGTGTGGATCGATTTCTAGTTTAGGGTTTGCTAGTTTTGCATAATCACCATGACAGGATTTACATTGTTGATTTTCAAAAGTTTCACTATCACTTACCTTGTTAGGTGTTGCATGACAGGTTTTGCAGCCATCGATACTTTTATGAAAAGAGGCTAAATCATTTTTATTATCCGTAGCAGCCCATGATGAAGCCGTTAGAATTGAACATATAAATATGCTCAAATATTTTATTTTCATACATTTCTCCAGATGTGTCTTTATCAGTTTTATATCATGATAGTTATATTTCATCCTGAAATAGTGATGTTGCGCAATGAATCGATGTTGTTAAATATAATTTAATTGATTTTAAGTTATATTTAACTGTGTGAATTTGTTGGTTAGTTGTGATCTAAGGCTGAGATGTGTTGGATTAAATCACTAATATGGAATTGTTTTTATATTCTAAAAAGGTGATTTCAATGAAAACTGTTAAATATACTTGTCTTGGTGCAATTTTAATTTGTTCTACTCAAGTTGTATCTGAACCACTAGACTTTTATGGACGATTATGGCTTGGTGTTGCAAACTCAAGTAATGGTCTTTCTGGTAATGAAAAGGTTGATGGTTTTTCCCTTGAAAATTATGCATCGTATTTAGGCGTTAAAGGAGAATATGGTGTATATGATAATTTTAGTTTGCTATATAAATTTGAAGCAGGGATAGAAAGTTTTGATAACGATGATACCAATATTTTTAAACCGAGGAACTCTTACTTAGGTTTTAAAACTAATTATGGATCAGCTGTGTTCGGACGAAATGATACTGTCTTTAAAAGTGCTGAAGGAAAAGTGGATTTATTTAATATTACATCAAGCGATATGAATATGATCATTGCGGGTAACGATAGATTAGGTGATTCAGTAACATTGAATAGTGCTAAAGTTGCTGGTGTGACCATGGGTGTCAGTTATGTTTTTGATAAAGATTTTAATAAAAAAAATCCAGAACTATCTGATGAACAAAATAATTATGCAGTTAGCTTAACCTTAGGTGATGCATCACTTAAGAAAAATAATCACTATGTTTCAATTGCTTATGCGGATGGTTTGAATCTGCTAGAGGCAACGAGATTGGTCGGTGGTCTTTCCATTGCATCGGTAAAATTGGGTGCTATGTACCAACATTCAGAATCTAGTCTTTATGACAATATTAAAGGAAACTCTTATCTATTAAGTATGAGTGTTCCAATTGATAAATATGATATAAAGCTTCAATATTTAAAAGATGATGCAGGGCTTGGTAAAGTTACAAAAAATGCTGGAGCAGATCTAAAAACGTTGAAAGAAAGCGATGCAAGTCAATATTCGCTAGGTGTTGACTTTAAGGCTCAGAAGGATTTGACATTTGGGGTAGGTATTTCCTATTTTGATGGTGATTATACCGATGCCAAAGGACATACTGAGTTTGACGATACCCTTGTTTTTGTATCTACAAAATATCTGTTTTAATCAATATATAAAGCGGCCTAAATGGCTGCTTTATGAAAATTAGATACTTATCATGTTTACTTGTGAGGGTTTTGAACTATGATACTGCTAATAAATTGATTTTATCCCACGGAGTATATGATGCGGATAACACTAAGGCAGCTAATGATCTTTAAAGCCATACATTCTGAGAGGCAGATCTCAAAAGCGGCAAAAGTGCTTCATATGTCAACTCCTGCAGTAAGTATGGCGCTTAAAGAGTTAGAGAGCTCTTTAGGGTGTAGATTATTTGAGCGTGTTGCTGGTGGTTTGGTTGTGAATGCTCATGGTGAAATCATATTACCCTATGCAAATGAAATGCTCTGTAAAGGAAAGGAATTAGAGAATATATTTTCATTTTCTGAACATGGTATTAAGGGAACTCTAACTATTGGGAGCAGTAAAACTGCGGGTAACTATGTGTTATCTAAAAAAATCCCTTTATTTAAGAGTCAATATCCAGATGTAAAAATAAAACTAGTCATTGATAATAGCTTAGTTATTGAAAAAATGGTTTCAGAAAGGGAGCTTGATTTAGGCTTTATTGATGCAAAACCTGCGAGTAAAAATCTCATTTGTGAGCACTGGTTGCAAGATAATCTTTGTCTTGTGAGTGGTGCAACTCATCCTGCGGCTAGTGATGTAAATACAAAGGCATGGCTTAGTGAACAATTATGGATATTCGACCATGAGGCATCGCTTTCTCGAATTCGTTCAATTCAATTACTAAAAAGTTTAAATATTCATGTTCGTGATGAAATATGCATGTCAACAATAGGAGCAATTAAAAGGGCTATTGGAACTGGTATAGGTTTGAGTGTACTACCTATGTTAGCAATCGATGCTGAATTAGCTAGAGAGGACCTTATTTTATTGTCTGTGGATGGATGGGACTATAAAAGAACTTATTGGTCAATTCAGCGTGAAGGAGAAGAATTGTCTGCACTAAGCATGAGTTTTTTAGCTTTTAGTAAGCAGCCATATAACCCTCTGTGCTAATTATTCTAGTAGGTGAACTAATTTGCTTTCGTCAGATCTTGAAATAGGAGTTTTTTTAGTACTTTTACTATGGGGTGTTTTTTATACACACACATCATCGATAAATTTTTTCAAAAAATTTTACAAAATTTTCCCTTTAATGTTAGTGTGTTATATTTTTCCTGCTATTTTTAGCTCGTTAAATATTATTAATGCGAGTAATAATCATCTTAGCGATATGGCAAAAACACACTTTATGCCAAGTTGTTTATTTTTATTGATCTTAAGTACAGACTTTTTCGCTTTAAGCTTAGTGGGCAAAAAGCTACTGGGTATGTTTGTGTTAGGTGCTGTGAGCATTTGCGTCGGTGGTCCATTGAGCCTATGGCTTGGTTCTATATTTTTCCCGCATGAGCTTGCTTGGCAGGGAGATAATGCCGCATGGAAAGGGATGTCAACCTTGATGGCAAACTGGCTTGGTGGGACAGCTAATCAATTAGCAATAAAAGAAATTCATCATGTTGGTGATGCAATATTTGCAGTAATGATGGCAATTAATATTATTTTTTCCAGTATATGGATGGTGATATTACTTTTTATTGCTGAGCGTCAGGATAAAATCGATGATTTTCTTAAAGCTGATAAAAGTTATAGGCCGACATTTTGTACTGATGTTAAGCATAAAGTCATAGGTAGACGGGAAAGATATTATTGGATATCAATATTGATTGGGGTTTTATTTATGGTGATGTTCTTTAGTAAAGATCTGTCATCTATACTTGCTAAAACTACGGTTTACTATTTTCCCTCTTTATTTAAGTATAATCTTGCTTCTGAATTTTTTTGGTCAGTGTTAATTGCCACCTTTTTCGGATTATTATTTTCATTAACAAATGCAAGGCATGTCTTAGTTAAGGAAACACATAAAACAGCTCTTTTTTTGATCTACATTATGATTATGCTGATGGGATTGAATTTTGATGTTAGTGCATTGGGGGCTGCCCCTTACTACATTTGTATAGGATTTATTTGGTTTTCTATACATATCATCATCTTACTGATCTTTACTGTATTTTTTCGTTTACCTATCATGTATTTAGCAGTTGCGAGCCAATGCAATATTGGTGGTGCTGCTTCTGCACCCGTTATCGCTAGTGCTTTTCATCCAAGATTAGCTTCCGCAGCTGTATTGATGGCTGTTTGGGGCTACACTTGGGCTTCTTTATTTGCATGGTATATCGGCTTTTTAATGCAATCTATTCAACCCTAATATTTTGATTAATATAGATTGTTGTTATCTTGTTTTTAATCATGCTGAATGTCTTTAACTGTTTTTTGAGCATTTGCAAGATTCACGGTTAAACTACATATTGTTACAGCAATATAATAAGGGATTTGCTAGGATGCTGACCCGTTTAAACTTTATACAAAAAAGCATGCGCCAATTACTGAGCACTTTTAGCCTGACATTCAAGCAATGGGGATTATTGCTGTCGCTGCCCATTTTACTGTCCTTGGGGATAAGTTATGCCATCACTAACTATGTTGTGCATGACAAAGCGCGGGAAGTGGGAAACTTTAATTTAGAACGTCTTGATGAGTTATTGCTGCAGTCGGACGGCATTAGTGAATTTGCCATGACCCTCAAGGAAGGCGACTGTGGCAAACTCGGCGAGTATATGAAGTTTAGGCCCTATTATCGTGGCGTGCTCTTATTTAACGATAAAGCATTTTATTGCTCTTCAATGACAGGGGATATTGAGCTACCGCTTAATTCACTCTTGCCTGAGTATCAACTTAAGGACTCTGCCCGCTATATAGTGCCCGAAACCCCGGCTCGGCTAGGGGTTCCTGCCATTATCGCCATCTCTAAGGATGCACAGAGCCACCGTGGTGCCATTGTGGTGCTCGAAGGGCAGTATCTTATTGATAGTTTTATTCAACCTGAAGTATTTCCTCGTCCCGTTAGCACAGTTGTGCTTGGCATGCATGGGGCAACATTACCCAGTGTGCCTCAGTTCGGGGAGGGTGAAATCGTCACTGTATTGGCCGATGATAAGGAATTCCTCGTTTTATTGGAGGTGTCCAATGCATTCTTCATGCATTTCTTTTGGATTTATTTTGGGTTGTTACTGCCCGTGCTCTTTATCTTCGTCCTGTTGTTTGGGTTGTTGCTTTGGCGTAAAAATAGCCGCCATTCCCTCGTCGACGATATTCGTAGTGGGATAGAAAACCAAGAGTTCTTCTTAGTTTACCAACCCGTAATAGGCACTGAGGATGGTAAGGTTCAAGGGGTTGAGGCGTTAGTGCGTTGGCAACACCCACAAATGGGTTTAGTGCGACCAGATTTGTTTATTCACATTGCAGAGGAAAATCAGCTTATTGTTCCTCTTACGAATTATATCTTTGAGCGGGCGCTGGCGGATTTTGCCAATATGACTGTGGCCGCCGGGTTTAAAATTGGCTTCAACGTGGCCCCAGAGCATTTTACCCAGGATGATATCGAAGCTAAGTTTATACACCTGCGTGATTCACTCGCTCGTATTGGTGTTAAACCTCTGATTGAAATCACCGAGCGGCAGTTGCTGACAGTCGATATTTGCCAACGTATTGAAGGGTTAAGGCAATTGGGTATTTTAGTGGCAATCGATGACTTTGGAACAGGGCAAACCACTTTATCTTTGCTGCAAACCATGCAGCTAGATTATTTAAAAATTGATAAATGTTTTATCGATACCATAGGGCAGGAATCGGTGACTTCCCATGTGCTCGATACCATTATCGAGCTCTCCCACAAGATGAATTATGTTGTGGTGGCTGAGGGGGTTGAAACCCAGGAGCAGGCGGATTATTTAACCCATCGCCAAGTGCATTTTTTGCAGGGTTATCTCTTTGCTAAGCCAATGAAGCTAGAAGATTTAAAATTGTGGTTAGCGGCAGAGCGGAGCTAGTGCCGCGTTGATATGCAATAGTTCGGGGCATCTTGGTGCCCCGGATTCTATTACAGGCTGTAGCCTGTTTCTTGGTGCTCGGATAGGTCTAGGACTTAACCTCTTGCTCAGTGCTCAGCCCTCCCTGCATTTTGCGGATAATGACAAACAATAGTTAAGCCACTATGGCGGTATAGATGAATGTGGCTGCAATCCCGATGATTTGTGCCCCAAGCTGGTCAATCATAATGCGGTATTGGCCCCATTGACTTGTGCATTATCGGCCAAGGCGGTGGAAATGGTGCAGATAAACAGCGTCAAAGGTGCTTTGAGGCCGAGTTTTAGCGGGGATAAAATTATATTGCATCCACTCCTTCTTCCGAGGTGCGAATACGTACGACTTGCTCTAGAGCTGTCACAAAAATCTTGCCATCGCCCACTTTCCCCGTATGTGCAGCGGTCACAATGGCTTCGAGCACGGCTTCTTCCTGCTCGGCATGAATCGCGATTTCGAGCTTGATCTTAGGTAAAAAATCGACGGCGTATTCGGCGCCGCGATAGAGTTCGGTGTGTCCCTTTTGGCGACCGAAGCCACGAACTTCGGTGACTGTCATACCATGGACGCCAAGTTGAGTAAGGGCTTCGCGTACGTCGTCTAATTTGAAGGGCTTAATAATAGCGCTGACCAGTTTCAACTTTATTCTCCAGCAGACATAGGACTCAAGTTGAGCGGTTAAAGCAGGAATTGGGCCATAAGCATAAAGTTTTTATTATCATTGCGTTAACTTTCTATGCACCTAAGTAGTCTGAAATTTTGCTTTAAATGAGTGCAAATGGGAATAAAGTTGCCCTCATTTGGTGCATTCTTGGCGGTGTTTTGCTTCTAGCTGTTTAACTAATTCCCATAGTTGTGCATTGACTGGTGCACTTAAATTGTGCGCTTGCGCTCGTTCACAGATATAGCCATTGATTTGATCTATCTCTGTCCGCCTTTGGTGGGCAATATCTTGGTGCATAGAAGAATAGTTTGCCGCCGTGAGTTCGATAACACGGTAAACCCTTTCCTGCAAATTGTGTCTATCTAGGCTGATGCCATCATGGGCGGCGACATTTACTAGCTCATCGAGTATGTTGCTAATAGTGTCGCAAAACTCGGATTGGGCAAGTGCGCCATTATTGCAGCTATGGATGGCGGTTAAGGGGTTGATGGCGGCATTGACAGCAAGTTTTTGCCACAGGCAAGGAATGATGGCGTCCACCCATTCACTGCCGGGAATGGCATGT